>CAXMOC010000020.1:0-14557 GCA_964194865.1 uncultured Opitutales bacterium
CCGACGAAGAGCTCGACGTGGCGCTCGCCGTACTACGCAAGGCGGAGCTGATCCACGAAGAGTCGCTGTACCCTGAAGCCGAGTACCGGTTCAGACATCCGTTGACGCACGAGGTCGCCCACGATTCCCAGCTCTCGGCGCGCCGGGCGGAGATCCACGGCAGGGTCGCGCTAGCGCTGGAGGAGCTTCACGCCGAGCGGCTCGACGAGAACGCGGCACTGCTCGCCCATCATTGGGACCTCGCCGGCCAGGTCGAGCCCGCCGCGCGCTGGCACCGTCGAGCGGCAGAGTGGATCGCCGGCAGCAACTCGCCCGCAGCGCGCCGCCACTGGGATCGGGTGAGGGAGTTGGCAGATCAGATCGCAGACTCCGCGCTGTCGCTGGAGCTCGGCCAACAGTCGCGCGTGATGATGCTCGAGTATGGCTGGCGGATCGGAATCGAGCGGGAGGAAGCCGAGGAGCTCTTCAGTGAGGGCAAGGCCTGGGCGGAGAGCCGCGACGACCTGCGCGCCCTGGCCGGCATCCACAACGCTTTCGTGATTCCGTGCCTCCACTCGCTCGGCGAGCCGTGGCGAGCACTCGAGCTGGCCAGGCAGGGCCTCGATTTCGCCGAGCGGGCCGGCGACGAAGTGCTCGCGTTCGCACTTCAGTTGCGGATCTTCTTCGTCCTCGATCCCATCGGCCTCGTCGAGGAATCATTGCAGGCGATCGAAGCGGCTCGGCTGCGATCGCCCGACGTCGTGGACGCGGCCTCGGCGCTGGTCGGCTATGACGCGCCCTCGGCGGTGCTGGGCTTCTCTGGCTGGCCCCACGTTCACGCCGGTCGCCTCGACCAAGGGCTCGATCTGCTGCAGCGCTCGATCGTCATGGCCCGCGAGAAGGACGAGCTCGAGGTGCTGGGTTGGATGCTCTACTCGGAGGCCAGCGTCTGGCGCACTCGGGGCGAACTCGGAAGGGCTCGGCGTTCCGCGCAGGAATCGTGGGAGATCGCCGAGCAGATCGACAGCCCTTTGTCTCGAGCGCTGAGCCTGTGGGAGCTCGCCCGCGCGCTCGCTGCTGAGGGGGATCAGACCGCAGCAGCTGAAGTAGCCGAACGCGCCGTTGCCTTCTCCGCAGACGCGGTCAACACCTGGGAGCCTGAGATCCTGAGCACTCTGGCGCTGGCACGGTGCGAGGTGGGCGAGCTCGCGGCGGCCCGGAAGGCTGCCGACCGCGCCCTGGAGCTCGGACTCGAGCGCCAGCTGCCACTCGGTCAATCTCTTGCGCGCCTCGCCCTGGCCCGCGTGACGATGGAGGACCCGGATGCGAGCTCGCGACAGCAGGCGCGAGCCCATCTCGATGCCGCCGAGGCGAAGCTCCGAGAGATCGGCCACGCCCTGGCCCTTCCCGACGTGTTCGAGCTGCGTGCGCGGCTGGAACGCGGCCAAGGCCACTCGGCGGCAGCGGAGCAGGCGCTGCTCGAGGCGAAGCGACTCTACGAACAGATGGGAGCGCCACGGCAGGTGGAGCGACTCGCCAAAGCACTGGCAGCGCAACCGGCCCAATGAAGTGACCGCGCTCGAACGACCTGCTGAGATCCGGATCGACGACCTCGATGAGCCCATCCTGACCCCGCTCCAACGAGCGACGATCGATGCGGTCGGGCGCTTGAAGTTCGACCTCAGCGTGGACGCCGTGCTCAGTGCGGCGAGCGAGCGGACGGAGCTCTCGGAATTCGGTCCCGATGATTTTCACGAGCGGCTCGCAGTCTGGCTGCAAAGCGTCGAAGAAGACGCCGAGTTGGGAGCAGTTGGCCGGGCCGGGGCGTGGAACGATTGCGTTCGCTACGCGGCCAATCGGCTGCGCCTCGAAGATCTCCTGCGGCGGCACCCCGAGGTCCTCGACGTCGAGATCGAGCGCCCCATCATCATCGCGGGGCTGCCGCGTTCCGGCACCACCCATCTGCTCAACCTGATCGCCGCCGATCGGCGCCTGCGCTCGCTGCCCTACTGGGAAAGCCTCGAACCCATCCCCGACCCAAACGAAGTGGCCGGACCCGACGGAGAAGACGCCCGACTCCTGCGCTGCCGAGAGGGATCGAAACGCCAGGACGCCCTGCTTCCTTTGTTGCGAAACATGCACCACATGACGCCGGAGCACATTCACGAAGAAATCGAGGTTCAGGCGCTGGACTTTTCGTCCTATCAGCTCGAGTGGATCGCCCGGGTACCCCGTTGGCGCGACTACTACCTCTCCCACGATCAGACCCCGCACTACGAGTATCTGAAGAAGGTCCTCCGGGCACTGCAGTGGCTGCGTGGGCCGAGCCGCTGGGTCCTGAAATCACCGCAGCACATGGAGCAACTGGTACCGCTGCACCGCGTGTTCCCCGATGCGACGGTCGCCCTCACCCACCGCGACCCGGTTGCCGTGATCGCGTCGGCCATCACCATGCTCGCCTATGGGAGCCGGCTGGGACGCACTCGCGTCGATCCCGAGGCGCTGGCCGCGTATTGGATCGATCGAATCGAGCGGCTGCTAAGCGCCTGCGTTCGGGACCGCGATCAGATCCCCGCGTCGCAGAGCATCGACGTGTCGTTCCACGAGTTCATGGCCGACGACATCGGGATGGTCGAGCGGATCTATGCGCTCGCAGATCTCGAGATGACGCCCTCGGCCCGCGCCGCGCTCGACCAGTTTCTCGTCGACAACCCTCGGGGCAAGCACGGCCAGATCCTGTACGACCTGAAGCGCGATTTCGGAGTCGATCCCAGCGCGCTCCGAGCGCGCTTTCAGTTCTATCTCGACCGCTTCGCCATTCGAGCCGACTGAACGTTCACCTTCGAGGCAAACTGCGAAACAGGCGCAGTCGGGAGTTCGCTGGAGCATGCTCGCGGACCAACGATCGACGCGGGCTAGAGCTTGCTCTCCAAGTACGCGAGAGTGCGCGCATCGGCTTCGGCGTCGACTGGCACGATCGCAGCGCTGAAGTCCGTGACGCCCACATCCCGCAGCCGATCCAGAGCGGCGTCGAGTGTCTTCTCATCGCCGACGATTGCGATGTCGGCAGGTCCGCTGGCACCTTCCTTGTCCAACATCGCCCGGTAGGAGGGCAGCATTCCGTACATCGCGAGATTCTCACCCACCCACTGACGGGCGGCATCGGCGTCGCGAGTGAGCGCGATCGGAAAGCCCGCGCCGATCCGGGGCTGGGGGCGCCCGGCGGAACTGGCCGCCGCGCCTAGCTTGGGTGCGATGTGGGATTCGATCGTCGCCGGACCCGTCATCCACAGAATCGTGCCATCCGTGTAGCTTCCTGCGAGGCGGAGCATCACGTCGCCCAGGGCCGCAATCAGAAGGGGCACTGGATCCGCTCCCGGCACCTGCAAGCTGGCGTTGACCCGATAGTGCTCGCCCGCGTACTTCGCGGGCTCGCCCCGGAGCAGCGGCGTCAGCACTTCCAGATACTCGCGCATGTGGCGAGCGGGCCGCTCATAGGAGAAGCCGAGCATGTCTTCGATGACGATCTTGTGCGACAGACCGATTCCCAGCGCGAAGCGGCCGCCCGCTGCGGCCTGGGTGGTGAGCGCCTGCTGAGCGATGGCGACGGGGTGACGTGGGAAGGTCGGAACCACGGCGGTACCCAGCTCGATGCGTTTGGTCTCGCGCCCTACCAGCGCCAGCGTGGAGATCGCATCCAGCCCGAAGATGTTGGCCATCCAGACGCTCGCGAATCCCCGAGATTCGAGATCCACGGCGCGTGCGATCATCCCGTCGATGGCACCTTCCGGCCCCTGGGTCGCTCCCGCCATCACTCCGATTCGCATGCCGTCGTCCTCATGGGCTCGCTCCGCCGACGGAGGGGTCCGCCGCTCGGCCCGCTGATGTTCGATTCTACCCGGCGAGTCCACTTCGGGTAAGCACCGCCCGGCGCTCGACTGGGCGTCGGGACTGCTGTCCGGCCGATGCGGTCGACATCGGTCACACTGTTCGGATGGATCTGGACCGATTCCGGCGACGGCCGTTGATGGGAATCGTACGCGGCGTCGAGCTTTCCCAGCTCCCACCCCTGCTCGAGGCGGCCATCGCAGCGGGGCTGGAAACTCCGGTCTTCGCGGCCTGGCACGCCGGCGCGAGCATGGTCAAGGTTTTTCCGGCGAGCAGCTTCGGACCCAGCTACTTCCGCGAGCTCAAGGGTCCGTTCGCCGACATCTCGCTGTTGGCCTGCGGTGGAGTCACGGCCCAGAATCTGGGCGAGTACGCGCGCCACGGGGCCGATGCCTTCGCGTTCGGAGCGGGCGTCTTCGCGCACTCCCGGATCCGTGCGGGGAAATACGCGCAGATCGAAAGCGAGATCCGAGCGCTGGTCGCCGCTCTACCCGACAGCCCAAGCTAGAGAGAATCGGTTCAGAGGTCTGCGACGAGCTTGTCGTAGAACTCCACGTAGCCGTACTTCTCGTCTTCGCCCAACATGCCGATCGCAGTGCGCGGGTGCTGGTTGAGCTGGCCCGTGATGTTGTAGGGGATCAGGGCTCCCCAATCGTGCTTCTGGCTGAGATCCACGAAGTAGTCCTGCAGCAACTGGTAGATCGGTCGCACGCGGTACGCCGGGTTGCGCAGGAAACCGAGCAACAGCTCCATCGGGCAATTTCCCGCGCCTCGTCCCATTCCCATCGCAGTGGCATCGACGCGATTTGCGCCCTGAACGATGGCCTCGATGGTATTCGCGAACGCGAGTTGTTGGTTGTTGTGGGCGTGAATGCCGACTTCCTTGCCGGTTCCCTCGAGGGCGTCGCGGTAGCGCTTGACCAGCCGCTGAATCTGCTCACCGTAGAGGGCCCCGAAGCTGTCCACCACCACCACCGTGGTGGCCGGTGAATCGCGCAGTACCTCGAGCGCCTGATCGATCTCGGCATCCTGGGCGATGGAGATCGCCATCAGGTTGCAGGTGGCCTCGTAACCCTTGTCGAAGGCATCCTTGATCATGTCGACCGCGACGGGCAGCTGGTGGACATAGGTCGCCACACGGATCACATCCAGCACACTCTGTGACTTGGGGAGGATGTCCTCCTTGTAATCCGTCTTCTCGGCGTCGGCCATCGCACTGAGCTTGAGCTCGGTGTCGTTGTCACCGACGATGCGACGCATGTCGTCTTCGTCACAGAATTTCCAGTCTCCGAACTTGTCCGGAGCAAAGAGCTTCTTCGATCCCTTGTAGCCGAGCTCCATGTAGTCCACGCCCGCCGCGATGCAGGTGTCGTAGACGGCCTTGACCAGTCCGTCGTCGAACATGTGGTCGTTGATCAAGCCACCGTCTCGAACCGTGCAGTCGAGAACCTTGAGCTCCGGGCGGTAGGTGATCCAGGGGGCGGACATCGTTGGACTCCTTCTAGGCGTCGATGCGGATGGCAAGGCCAGTGACTCGCCTTCCGCTCGGGCCGCGAACGGCCCGAGGGGAGAACCGGATATCATACGCCGTCTCGCGGGCGTCAGTCCACTCGAGCTCTCCGGCCCTCCACCTCGGCCCTCGTTGAAAGCGCTCCACTGGAAACCGTCGGCAGCGCGTGCGAACGTCCCCCGGTGCGCGCCGAGTTCTCTCCCGCCTATAGGCGCTACGCGCTCGGGCTGCTGCTCGTCACCTACGTCTTCAACTTCGTCGACCGCCAGATCCTGGCGATCCTGCTCGAGCCGATCAAGCGAGAGATCGACCTCAGCGACACCCAACTCGGCTTTCTCGGCGGCATCGCCTTCGCGCTCTTCTACACCACCGCCGGAATCCCCATCGCGCGCTGGGCCGACACCGGATCTCGACGAACCATCATCGCGCTCGGGCTGGCCACCTGGAGCGCGATGACTGCGCTCACCGGGCTGGCGCGCGGGTTCGGAACCCTGGCTCTGGCGCGCGTGGGCGTGGGCATCGGAGAAGCGGCCTGCTCTCCCCCCGCCCACTCCTTGATCTCCGACTACTTTCCGCCGGATCGACGCGCCACGGCCCTCTCGATCTACGCCCTCGGCATCCCGATCGGTGCCGCCTTCGGCACCCTGATCGGCGGCTGGGTGGGAGAGGCCTTCGGATGGCGGGTTGCCTTCGCAGTGGTGGGGCTGCCGGGCGTCGCTCTGGCGCTGGTGGTTCGCTTCAGCTTGCGCGACCCCCCGCGCGGGATGTCCGAGCGCGAACACGCAGAGGCGTCGGGCGCGGGCACGCCGGCCGAGGCTTCCGAAGAGACCCAAGAGAGTGTCGGCGAAGTCGTGCGTTTCATGGCCCGGCTCTCCTCGTTTCGCCACCTGTCACTGGCCGGCGCCCTGCACGCTTTTGTCGGCTATGGCGCCGCGCTCTTTGGCCCCGCCTTTTTTATGCGCGTTCACGGAATGGGATTGAAGGAAGTCAGCACATGGTTCTTCTTCATCGGGCTGACGGGCACCATCGGAACCTACCTGGGAGGTTTTCTGGGCGACCGCTACGGGCGCAACGACGCCCGCTTCTACATGTGGATTCCCGGGCTGGCAACCGCCATCGGCATTCCGCTGGCGTTCGGCGTCTATCTCTGGCCCGTGGGCGAACAGGCGCTGCTGTTTGCATTCCCTGCGGCCATCGTCGGCCCCATGTACCTGGGTCCGACATTTGCGATGACTCAGAGCCTCGTGAAGCTGCGCATGCGATCGATGGCCTCGGCGATTCTACTCTTCATCCTGAACCTGATCGGTCTGGGTCTTGGGCCCTGGTTCATCGGAATCATCAGCGACTCCCTCGCTCCCAGCCAGGGTGTTCGGTCCCTGGGCACGGCGCTTTTGTGGGTCGTGGTGGCGGGAAATGCCTGGGCGGTGCTTCACTACCTGCTGGCGGCCCGCACGCTGCGCGAAGACCTTCGGGCGAAGGATTCCGACGCGCTCACCCCGGCCCCAGCGGGCTAGAATAGGCGGGCCATGCGTTGCCCCGCCTGCCGGCACCCCAACCGCGAAAGCGCGAAGTTCTGCGAGGAGTGCGCGACGCCTCTGGCTCGCGCCTGTGCGGGCTGTGGAACCGAGCTGCGCCCATCGGCGAAATTCTGCGACGCATGTGGGAATGCGGTCGCAGAGGCTGCGACGGCGCTGGTTGATCGCGAACCTCGCGATTACACACCCAAACACCTCGCCAGCAAGATTCTGCAATCCAAGTCCGCGCTCGAGGGAGAGCGCAAGCAGGTCACGGTGCTCTTCGCCGACGTGAAGGGCTCCCTCGAGCTGGCCGAGCAGGTCGACGCCGAGGAGTGGCACCGAATCTTGAACCGATTCTTCGAGATCCTGACCGAGGGCGTGCACCGCTTCGAAGGGACGGTCAATCAGTACACCGGCGATGGGATCATGGCACTCTTCGGGGCGCCCATCGCACACGAAGACCACGCGCAGCGCGCCTGCTACGCGGCGCTTCACCTCCAGGAAGAACTTCGCGCCTACGCGAACGAGCTCCGGGTGGCGCGGGGGATGAGCTTCGCGGTACGGATCGGTCTGAACTCCGGGGAGGTCGTCGTCGGCAAGATCGGAGACGACCTTCGCATGGACTACACCGCTCAGGGTCATACGGTCGGCCTCGCGCAGCGCATGGAGCAGCTCGCCGAGCCGGGGCGCACCTATCTGACCGCGGCCACCGAAGCGCTGGCGCGCGGCTACTTCGAGCTCGAGGATCTGGGGCCGGCGCAGGTCGCGGGAAGCTCGAGCCCCGTCGCGATCTTCGCACTGCTCGGAGCCGGCAGTGTTCGCACCCGCTTGGACCGCTCTCGCGCCCGCGGCTTCTCCAAGTTCGTGGGACGGGAGGCGGAGAGAGCCGAGCTCGACGACGCGCTGGAACGCGCGCTCGAGGGCAGCGGACAAGTAGTCGGGCTGGTCGCCCAAGCGGGTATCGGCAAGAGCCGCCTGTGCGTCGAGTTCCTGGAGCGCTGCCGGGAGCGCGGGATTGCCGTCCAGCAAACGAGCGGCTTCGCCCACACCAAGAACATCCCACTGATGCCGATCCTCCAGCTGCTGCGCGACAGCTTCGGGATCGAGGAGCGCGACTCGGACCAGACGGCGCGCGACAAGATCGCCGGCCGCGTCGTGCTCGGCGACGAATCGCTCACCCACGCCCTTCCGCTGCTGTTCGAGCTCATGGGCGTACCCGACCCCACTCGGCCCGCCGGAGAGCTGGAACCCAGCGCACGCGAGAAGCTGCTGGTCGAGATCGTTCAACGCCTCACCCGCGCGCGCAGCGAGCGTCAGCCAACGGTCTGGCTGATCGAGGATCTGCACTGGCTCGATGAGGCGAGCGACACCTTCATCGGCCACCTCGTCGATGCGGTTCCCGACACCCGCACCGTGCTGGTCCTCAACTTTCGACCCGAGTATCGGGCCCGCTGGACCGAGGAGCGCTGCTACCGGCAGCTGTCGCTCGAACCGCTCGGCCCGGACGACATCCGCGAGCTACTCGGCGATCTGCTGGGCCGGCATCCCTCTCTCGGGGAGCTACCCGCGCGAATCGAGAGCCGCACCGCCGGTAACCCCTTCTTCGTCGAGGAGCTGGTTCACGGCCTGGCGGAGGAGGGCTTCCTGGAAGGGAGCAAGGGGGCGTACACGCTCGCCAGGCCGATCGACGAGCTGCGGATTCCCGCCGGTGTGCAGTCGGTGCTCGCTGCGCGCATCGACCGCTTGAACGAGCGAGACAAACAGTTGCTCCAGGCGGCGTCGGTAATTGGCTCCAGCTTTTCGAGATCGTTGCTGGAAATGGTGGTCGACCTGCCGGCGGTGGAAATCGAGGAGTCGCTGAGCGCACTGGTTGCGACCGAGCTGATCTATGAGGAGTTCGTGTATCCGGAGCCCGAGTACGCGTTCCGGCACCCGTTGACCCGCGAGGTGGCTTACGGCTCACAGTTGGGCGACCGCCGCGGGCGAATCCACGCGGCCACCGCTCGAGCGCTCGAGGAGATGGATCCAACCAAGCTCGACGAGCGCGCCGCCCTGCTGGCCCATCACTGGGAAGAGGCCGGCGAAGAGCTCACAGCAGCGCGCTGGCATCGACGCGCCGCCATCGCGGCAGGCCGAGCCAGGTCCCGTGAGTCGATGGGCCACTGGCTGCGGGTTTGCGAGCTGCTCGAAGATCTGCCTGAATCCCCCGAGGTGCTGGAGCTGGGAGTCGAGGCGCGCGGGGCAATATTGAGTGTTCCCGCCGGGTTGTTGCCCCGAGATCCTGATGAGTTGATCGCCGAGGGCCGAGAGCTCGCCGAGAAGCTCGGCAGTCCCAAAGTCAAGGCGACGATGTTGGCCGCCTCCGGCATGGTCCAGCTGCGACGAGGGGCAACGGCAAACGCCGTCGAGCTGCTGCGCGAGGCGGTGCAGCTGGGAGGAGAGACGGGCGACGAGTCCCTGGGCCGGGCGCTTCCGATTCTCTCCATTGCCATCGCCGACGCCGAAGGCCCGGGAGCTGCACTCGAAATCGTGAAGCAGATCGAGCCCATCCACATCGCGCGGCCCGAGCTCGGCAGGACGCAGATGGGGTTCGGCGCCATGATCGCCATTGGCATCAGCTTCGCCGCCATCTGGCACGCTCAGCGTGGGCAGTTCGAACAGGGGCGGCGAGAGCTCGAGCGGGCACTCGAGATGGCGCGGCGCGAGGGAGATGCGGCGACCGTGAACCAGGCCGAGTTCAACGCGATCAGCTTCGAGGTCGAGGCGGGAAATCGACAGCAGGCGCTGGCTCGCGCGCGTCACTGGCAGGAGTTGGAGGGCGGCATCGGTGGCCTACGTTCGGCCCAGGTGCTCGCCGGCACTGGGCAGTGGGCCGAGGCCGAGGCGATCTTCGCGGAGCGCTGGCAAGCTGCGCTACAGGCCGAACGGCGCTGGGATCTCTACCTACGGGCACGCTGCTGGGAAGCGCTGGGAGAAGGCTCCAGGGCAGTTTCCGCGCTGCGAGACACCATCCCCGAAGCGCGTGAGGTGGGCGCTCGGATGAGCGAGCTCCGCACGGTGTTGACCCTGGCACCAATTCTCGCGCGAGCCGGCGAAGAGAGTCCCGAAGGCGAGATCGAACAGCTACTCGATCGCGCCAGAATCCTGATCGAGGAAACGGGTGCGGTGCTGTTCAGCGCCGAGCTTCACGCCGCGCGCGCGGAGTGGATGCGCTCGCTCGGGGACGAAGAAGGCTGGCGGCGTCAGCTCGAGGAAGCGCGCGATCTCTACGCCGCGATGGGCGCCGACGGACACGCCGAGCGATTGCGAGGGGAGCTCGGGGGTTAGCTCGGCTGCGCGCGCAATGCGCGATAACCGGAAAACGCACCGTTTCGAGCCAGAGCTAGCGGGTCGCCGTGTCTTCCGGCTCCGCAATGACCTCGTTCTCCAGCTCGCCCAGGCCCGTCAGCTCGACGCGCACCACGTCCCCGGCCACCAGAAACTTCGGGGGCTTGTGGGCCACCCCCACACCGCCGGGCGTGCCGGTCGAGACGACCGTGCCCGGCGCCAGCGTCATCACGGTGGAGAGCGTCGCGAGCTGATCGAAGCAGTCGTAGACGAGATGTTTGGTGTTGCTCTGCTGGCGTTGTTCCCCGTTCACCCAGACCCGCAGGTCGACGGCGTGGGGGTCTCCGAGCTCGTCGGCGGTGACGAGCCACGGTCCCATCGGCCCGTGAGTGTCGAACGACTTGCCGAGCGTCATGGTCGGGGCCTTGAACTGCCAGTCGCGGACGCTGACGTCGTTGACGATCGTGTAGCCGGCGATGAATTCGGCCGCGCGTTCCTTGGGAACGTGACGGGCCGGGCGGCCGATCACGAAGGCGAGCTCGCCCTCGTAGTCCAGGGCACGCGAAGCCTTCGGCAGGTGAATCGGGTCGCGCGGTCCGGTGACGCAGCTCGACTGCTTGTTGAAGAAGACCGGGAACTCGGGCTTCTTCATGCCCGTCTCCTCGATGTGATCGGCGTAGTTGAGACCGATCGCCAGGAACTCCGGGGGCCGCAAGACGGGCGCCTCCAGCCTGACGGAATCCAGAGGCAGACGCTTCGTGGATCCAGACGCGCCGCGCGCCGACTCGAGCGCCGAGGCTCCGGCGGCCAGCAGTGCAACCATTTCGCGGGGCAGCTCCGGAGCGGCCGCCACGAGGTCGATGACCTCTGCGCCGTCGATCACTCCGATGCGCGTCGAGCCGTCGTGGCTGAAGGTGGCGAGCTTCACTCTATTCCTCCCGGTTTGCGGTCTCGGCTTCGGGCGCTGCGTCTGGTTCAGGCCATGCGCCTCGGCTTGGGCGATGTATCGGCCACGGCCATCAGCTGGCGTGCGAGTGCTTCGGTCAGCGGCGCCTGGAGATCGCTTCCAGCACTGCGGCCGAACAGGTTGTTCAGCTCTCTAGGATCGCGCTCGAGGTCGAAGAGCTCGCCCTGCTCGGAGCCCTGGTAGAGCGTGAGCCGCGCAGACTCGGTGATCAGTGTGCGCATCCGCAACATCTGGCCGACGTTCGCCAAGTCGAAGATCTCGTCTTCTTCGACCAGCACCTGGTCGCGTACCTTCGCGGTTGGATCCTCGAGAAGCGGCACCAGGCTCGTTCCCTGCATCCCGTGGTACTCGGGTAGATCCGCCAGCCCGAGTATGGTCTGCGCGAGATCGAGGGATCCCACCAGGGAACGAGATACCCGTGCGGGCTGGTCGGGCCGGGCGATCAATAGCGGCACCCGCGTGCAGCCCTCGTAGTGCATCCCCGCCTTCAGCAGCATGCCGTGATCGCCGAACATGTCGCCGTGATCGCTGGTAAAGATCACCACCGTATTCTCGGCCAGGCCGGTCTGTTCGAGGGTGGCGAGGATCCGGCCGATCCCCTCGTCGATCAGCGCAATCATCCCGTACTCGCTCGCCGCTGCGTGCCGGAACTGCTCCTCCGTCGGTGCGAAGGGCTCCATCTGAACGCGCTGGCGTCCCCGGTGCTTCAGGCGCTTGCGATAGAAGGGCAGCGAGTGGGTGTGGGGGTCGTCGAAGGTCTCTGGCAGCGGGATCTCATCGGAAGCGTACATCTCCCAGAATCGACCCGGCGGAGTGAAAGGGTGATGGGGGTCGGGATACGAACATTGGAGGAAGAAGGGCTCGTCCGCTCGCGCCGCCGCCTCCAGATACTCGACGCTACGCGTCGTGATGTAGGAGCTCGGGTAGAGCTCCTCCGGGGTGGCGGTCTGATAGACCTGCCACCAACCGTCGTAAGACTGCAAGGCGTTTTCCGGCCCCTGGATCTGCTTGGGATCGACACCCTGCTCCTTCAACCAGTGATAGTAGTGACCGCTGCAAAGGTCGGAGTGGGCGACGGTCAGATCGACGTGATCGAAGCCATACCAGTCGGCGGGTAGCTCCACCCGCTCGCTCCGGTGCCGGACCATGTCTTCGTAGCGATCCCAGCCGTCCGGGTGGGGACAGAGGATGGAGTCGCCACCGACGGGAAAGAACCGATCAAAGGGAAGCTTGGCCCCGTCGCCCAGGTTCTGGAAGTGCGCCTTGCCGACCAGTCCCGTGCGATAACCGGCCTCGCGAAGCTCGCGCACGAAGGTATTGGCGGCCCAATCCAGCGGAACTCCGTTGAAGCGGGTGCCGTGCACCGAGGGCATGCGCCCGGTCAGGATGGAGGCGCGGTTGGGCATGCAGATGGGATTGGCGACGAAGGCGCGGTCGAAGCGGACCGATCGAGCGGCCAGCGCGTCGAGATGGGGCGTCTGGACCACCTCGTTTCCGCCGAAGCCCGTGTGATCCGGCCGATGCTGGTCGGTCATGAGGAACAGGAAGTTCGGTCGGCGACGAGACGCGGCTGCGTCCGTCGGGTCCTGCGGGCTCACGTCACGCGCTTCCCTGCTGGGTCAGCTCTTCGATCGGGTCACCGTTCTCGTAGCGCTCCAGCAGTTTGTCGGCGTCGAACCGGACCCCGATCGGATTCTTTTCGAACGCGCCCGATTGCATCCAACCCTTCAACTCCTTCTCCGTCGCAAAGTTATCGACCTGTAGCTCGACGCCCATGCCGTCGGGGTCGCGGTAGTAGAGCGAGGTTGTGGGGCCGTGGTTGACCGTCACATGGGGAAGGATCCCTCGCTCCCTCAGTCGCTTGTAGTTCTGGAGCAAATCGCCCATCGAGCCGTAGCTGTAGGCAATGTGATCGGCGCCGACGGCGCCGGGCGCGGGATCCTCGGCATTGCCGACGTTCACGAAGGCCAAGCGGTGGTGCTCGTCATCGTACGTGACGAAGCAGAGCATCGGATTGCGGTGTACCACGGTCGTACCCAGTACCGCTTCGTACCAGGCGATCGTTTCCTCGAAGTGCTTCGAGCGCAGCACGATGTGGGCGAACTTGGTGGGCTTGCGAAGCTCCGAGGTGGGAAGCAGGCCGGACATGGGGGTCTCCTCGACGAGACCCTAGTGCGAATGAGTCCGATTCACCACACTTCCAACGCGAGGCCGGTGCCACGGACGCCCCCTTCTGCGGACTACGTTAGAAAGGGAATGCAACAACAGCAACTAATCGGGGGCGCCCGGGCAACCCAATAATGGGTCAAGGGTCGGCCGCTGCCAAGAACCGAAGTGGACCATTTGCCTGACCGCCGCGGGTCATTTTGGAGCGAAACATTCTCTGCGATCGAGTTCGCAGCTGCGCTCAGCTCACATGCAATCAGCCCCAACCACCCAGATCGGAGAATTTCGAAATCAGGGCTAGCCTCACTCGGTGATCCAGCACGTGCTCTTCGACCTCGACGGAACCTTGACCGACTCGGCGGACGGCATTACCCGGTGCCTGCATCACGCCCTGATCTCGGTCGGGGGAGAAGCTCCGCCGACCGCCGAGCTTCGAGCCTTCATCGGCGCTCCCCTGTCTGAAATCTTCTCCGCGCTGCTCGATACAGACGACAAGGTTCGTGTCGACGCCGCCATTTCTCACTACCGCGAGCGCTTTGATCGCGTCGGCTACGCGGAGAATCGCGTCTACGACGGCATCACCGAGGTGCTGGCGCAGCTGCGGGTGCGGGGCTATGCGCTCTACGTCGCCACCGCGAAGGCGCAACGCGACGCCACGCGCATCATCGACCACTTCGAACTCGGTGATTCGTTCCACGCCGTGTTCGGCGTGAACGGCGACGCCGAGCGGCTCGACAAGAGTGTGCTGATGCGACGCATCGTGAAAACCCACGGACTGCAACCCGAGGCTGTCGCGATGGTCGGCGATCGCGTCCACGACGTGCTGGGCGCGCAACGCGCCGGTATTCGCGCGATCGGGGCCGGCTGGGGCTATGGCTCGGCCCAGGAGCTTCGAGGCTCCGCAGCCATCGCGTCATCACCGGCCGAGCTGCTCGACCACCTTCCCCACAGAGCGGGCCGCGAACGAATCCGCAGGCGCTGACAGCCCCACCGCTTCCGCCGAGCCGTGAAGCTCAGCCCCGGCTCGCGCGCTCGCGCAGCCCCACCCGTTCCAGCAGATCTCGAAAGCGCGCGTCGCCATAGAGCCGCTCGAAGCGTGGATCGCTGCCGATCGCTGGCATCAGAGAGGCGCGCTTCTCGTAGGCGCGCTCGAGCCAGGCGAAAACCTCGTCGTCTTGCCCAAGTGCTAGATGCACGACCACC
>CAXMOC010000021.1:0-2662 GCA_964194865.1 uncultured Opitutales bacterium
AACCCTGCGCCCACGACCAGACTGTGAGGCATGACGAGGGGGTGGCGTGAGGCACCAGAGCAAGCCTCCCTGCCGCACGGATCCACGGATCGCTACCCAGCCTTGATCCGATTCTCGGATCAAGGCTAGATTGGCGCCAGCGGAGAGGTGGCGGAGTCCGGTTGAACGTGCCTGACTCGAAATCAGGTGAAGGCGCAAGCCTTCCGTGGGTTCGAATCCCACCCTCTCCGCCACACCGCATACTTTACAGCCCTCGAGTTCCCCTCAGTTGCCGGCCCCTTGGTGCCATTCTGGTGCCAAACGTTGCCGGCAAGGTGGCGGCAGCGGACCGGCCGGGCCGGTCTGTGGGATTCGCCAGTGCATCATTGCCGCCGCCCGTCGCTCGATCTCCTACCCTCGTGGGTCCAGCGTCGGGACCCGCCACCTGCGCCCGCACCCTGGCCTTCCGGCCGCCTCTCAAGGAACTCGACCGCATGAGCCCTTCCACATCGACTCCCTACGTCACGATCACCGCCGACACCCACGCGGGCGCTGCGATCAACGCCTACCGCGAATACTTGGATCCAGGGGAGAGAGCCGATTTCGATGCGTGGCGGGGCAGCTACGCGAACCCGACAAAGAAGCACGTTGGCGGCAAGAAGACGAAGAACTGGGATTCGGCCGAGCGGCGCGCGGATCTCGAGCGCGACGGAGTGGTGGGCGAAGTCATCTTCCCGAATACCGTGCCCCCGTTCTACGAAACGGCCTTCCACATCGCGCCGCCGCCTTCGCCCGACCAATACGCACGCTGGCGCGCGGGTGCGCGAGCCCACAATCGCTGGCTCGTGGATTTCTGTGCCGAGGAGCCGGCCCGACGGGCCGGAATCGGATTGATTCACCTCAACGACATCGACGACGCCATCGAGGACGTGAACTGGATCGCCAAGAACGGCCTGCGCGGCGGTGTGCTCCTGCCCCTGCCATCGCCCTCGGACGTGCATCTCGCACCGCTCAACGATCCCCGCTACGACCGCCTGTGGGCTGCGATCCAGGACTGCGATCTCGTCATCAACCAGCACTCCGGCCAGGGCACGCCGCGCTACGCGGACGGCCAGGGATCGAAGGCGCTGTGGGCCATGGAGATGTCCTTCTTCGTGCAGCGGGGCTTCACCCATCTGATCATGGGTGGCGTCTTCGAGCGATTTCCGAAGCTTCGCTACATCCTCACCGAGTCGGGCTGCGCCTGGGCCCCGGGCATCATGCGGAACATGGACGGGATGTTCCTCGCCTGGAAGGCCGGCGCCATCGGCGAGATCGACACCTCACGGGATCCGGCACTGAAGGAGCTCCCGAGCTTCTACGCCAAGCGCAACTGCTGGTATGGCGCGAGCTTCCCGTCACCCGCAGACATCGCGGGTCGCGATGCCGTGGGGATCGATCGGATCCTCTGGGGCAACGACTATCCCCACTACGAGGGCTGCTATCCCTACTCGCGCGAGAACATGCGCTTCGCCATGTCCGATCTGGGCGAGACCGAGGTGCGCATGTTGCTGGGCGGCAACGCCGCGGCGCTCTACGGCTTTGACCTCGAGGCGTTGCGACCCACGGCGGAGAAGCTGGGGATCACGCCGGAGCTGGTTCGCCAGCCCCTCGAAGAGATCCCCGCCGACTCCACCTGCATCACGTTCTTGCGGGCGCGGGCGATGGGGGCAGGCTGAAGGCCCCGATGGAGACCGACGAGAGCCGCAAGCTCGTGCTGGCGTACTACCGGCCCCTCGAGTCGGGAGATCCCGCCGACCTGGAACGAATCCTCTCGATCCCCAGCGAGTTCGGAGCGCAGAATGCCTGAGCGCAGCGCGTCGAGACCTACACCAGGCTCCAAAGCAGCGAGCCGCACAGGCCCAGGCCGAACAGATAGGTGCCCAGCGCGCCAACGAAGCGCAGGGGATGGGGTTTTTCGAGCGTCGAGCTCAAGAGGATACCGGCCGCCAACAGGTAGCGGCTGACCGTCGCTCCGATCATCGAGACGATCCCCCAGGTCGACGGCTCGCGACTGCCGAGCACGAGGATCAGCACCGCGAGCATCCCGACGTATTCGCTGGTGTTGCCGTGCGCTCGCACCGCCTTGTGGAGGCCGTCGGCCGGATCGCCGGAGCTTCCGGCCGTGGTGTTCGTGCGCCCTCGCGTGAGCGAGACCGCGAAGCCGAGACCGAAGAGCAGAGCTCCGAGCAGAGCGACACAGACAAGTGCGATCGTCATGGCGTTTCCTTTCCGGCGTCGCCGCCGAGGCGCGTCGAGCGAGGCGCTAGCGCGGCTCCTCGGGTTCGTAGAGCTCTCCGTCGAGGTCGTCGAGCTTCGTCTGCAGGAACGCTCTGGCGTCCTGGACGGCCTGGTTGTAGACCGGCGCACCGAGATGACGAAGCATGAAGTCGATGAGGCGGCGCGTCTGAAAGTCGCTCAGCTCGTGATCGAGCTCGTCGGCGAAGAAGCGCTGAATCGCCGACGAGATCTGCTCGTGCCGCTCTTCGGAGAGCTGGATCTGCATGGGACTCTCGATCGGCCGAGCTGTCATTCGCGCTCCATGACGATTCCGCCAGTCGAGCGGGGCATCGGATGATACCGGGGCGCGTGGGCGCGTCAGCCTGGCGGTCGACTCCCTACCCTGCGTACGCGTTGCGCGCGA
>CAXMOC010000022.1:0-1787 GCA_964194865.1 uncultured Opitutales bacterium
CGAGCGGGTTCGCAACATCGCGATCTCCAGCCATCGCCTGCGCCTCTTTCCGAGCCTGTTGGAAGACTGCGATTACTCGATCTGGCACGTTCGCTACAACGCAGTGCATCGCGCCGCCGAGCGCGACGTTTTTCCCAACCTGGAGGGACGGTCCGAGGCGGAGCGACCCGGAATCGTTACCTATACGACTACCCGTTGGGGCCACCTCTGCGATCCCGCAAGGACGCCACCGGGCGAGAAGACACCGACGGGTACGGACTGCTATCGCTTCGCGCTGTCGAATCCATCGGTCGATGCCTGCCTGGCCGGGCCTGACAATGCGGGCCAGATGCGTGAGGCCCTGACGGCTCTGGAGCTAGGCCCGCTCACGGATGAAGAGCAGCAGTGGATGCGCCGGGTCGGTGATCACATCTATCGCCGCGATCGTACTTCGCGCCTTCGGGATGGCCCTTCCTGAGCGGCGCGCGGGTCGCGCATTGCGCGCTCAGAGCATCGCGCTTCCGGGATCGAGACCCAGCAGCACGCGTCCGTAGATCTCGAGGCGTACCTCCAGGTCGAAGACTCCGTGGCTCGACATCGTGGTGACATCGCGCAGCGCGCGTTGCAGTGGATCGCTCTGAAAGTGGGCGCTGGCTCCGCTCGCATCCGCGATCTGGCGGATCGCGTCCTTGGATTGGTCCACAACGGTTGCGAAGCTCGCTGTCCAGCGGGCGCGGTCGGTGACTGACGCCTCGTCGCGACGACTACCTCAGCCGGGTCCACAGACGTTGTCACTGAAACGCGGCCGCGAAGCGGGCGGTTACAACAAGCCCCGCTGCACCACGAACTCTCCAATCCCCTCGGCGGCAATCTCATGGGCGATCTCGTTGGGATGCTGGTCGCTGGGGTGGACCCATAGATCTCTGTCCTCGCGCCCGCTGAAGCTCCCGAGCAGATCCAGAACCTCGATCTGGTGGCTCCGGCAGTAGTCGAAGATCCGCTGGTGGAACTCCCGAAACGGGTAGCCGTCGTCGAGCTGGTACATGAAGGGGAAGATGATCACCGCAAACTTCGAACCCGTTTCCACCGAGAGCTGGCGAGCCTCGAGCAGCAGCCGCATGCTCCAGCGCCACTTCTCCGTCTTGGTGTTCGCGGTGTCGATCAGCTCATCGATGTAGCGCCTTCCCATGACGCTGCGTCCCACCCGCGCATAGAGGTAGCTGGCCAGGTAGGAGCCCCTGAGCCAGCGCTTCTCGTACTGGTGGCGGAAATCCTCCCAGAGATCGAGACCACCGGCCGCCGCGTCGTTGAGGACGTAGACGAGGAGCACCAGATCCGGCTCCAACGCGAGGCCGCGCTGGCGCAGGTAGCTGACCTCCGTGCTCGTTCTCGCGCCGCTCACGCCGAGGTTCAAGACCTCGACGGCCACGCCGCCCCGATCCAGCAAGCGCTCGAGACGTTCACCGAAGGTGTGATCGAAGCGTACCCCCTCGCCAAAGGTGAAGGAGTCTCCGAGCAGAACGACCCGATGGGTTCCATCGGGCTTGCTCTGGGGGTAGCTCGGGCCTCGAAAGCCGTGCTCGTTGATCCGATACGTCAGCCCGTTGTTTTCGTCGAAGTAGCCTCGGGGATTGCTGTCATAGTTGAGCTCGAACTTGGTGTTCGGGACGAACTGGATCCCGACACCGGGGAGGCGATCCTCGGTGGGGACCACCGCGTGGTCCCAGTCGCGCGTGCGCGCCTCGTGGTAGCCACGGATGTCGAGCCCTCGAAACGCCAGCTCGATTGCAAGCAGCACCACCGCGATC
>CAXMOC010000023.1:0-73434 GCA_964194865.1 uncultured Opitutales bacterium
ACGAAATCACTCGTCAGAGGTATCTCGACCCAGGCATCCTGCTGTCCGTATGCCGCCTGCTTGAAGGTGGTTGGATTCACCTCCCCGGAGAAGCTGACCACCCCAACCCGCAGTCGAGAAGAGTCGAGATTCTGGATCAGAGAGTCCGCAGCCTTGATCTCTGCGGCGAGAATGGTGTCTTCCGCGTCTGTGCAGACCGTGCCCGGCGGATAGGTACCAGGCGCAATGAGTTCCTGCTGCGGATTGAAGCCGATCATCCCATCTTCATCGACGTCGACACCGCTGGCCTCTGCGGTCGAACCGGAGACGTCGATCACGATCATCACGTCGATCTCGAGCGGGCGCTCGCCTGCCGCGATGGCGGTGCCCCGAATGGGCGCCTGGTGCACGTCGTTGCGCACCGGCTCGCCGCGCACCGGGTCTTCGATCAGGACGCGAACCGGGGTGGTCGAGACGGCTGAAGCCGGCGTGGCGAAACCGGCGGTGCACAACCACGCAACGCCGAGCGACATCAACAGGGATCGCATCAACTCGGGAGTCCTCCAACTACTTCCACTGCTGTGTCCGCTCGCCAGACTATACAAGTTCATCATGGCTCGACCGAATGCGGCGAGCTCCCGGCGCCCTGCCCGTCGTTCTGGAACGACTCGACGGCCTGCGCGTCGGTTGCCGGCTGAGCTTCAGCCTCTGCGTCGGTGACGAGCACACTGCCCGGCGACGAAGCGAACCGATCGATCTTGGCGAGCCGCTGCGCGATCGAATCGAGCCCCTGCAGCACGACGATTCCCACCGTCTCGAGGCTCCCCGGGGCACAGTGCTCGAGAGTATCGGCCTCGGTGGCTGTGTAGGGACCGGGCGGTGGCTCGCCGCCGTAGGTGGTGTCGCTGAGCGACACGACGGGCCGGAAGCCGATCTGCAAGAACGCTTGATGGACGCTCCCCGCGGTCTCGAATGCGGCGTCGGAGGGGAACGCGCCAAGCCGTTCCAGCTCGGCGGCAGCTTCCCAGAATTGCTCCCGGTAGAAGCGGTGTGACATCAGGTCCCGTGCAATCTGCAGATCCGCATCGCCTACGCGATCGAGAAACACGATCAGGCGAACGTGCGACGCGCCGCCCTCCCGAACCCTCGAGGCCAGAGCATGGCTCCCCGCGGTCCCCCCAGAGGCCGGCACGGCTTCGCCGTCGAGGAATACGATTTCGGTCGCGTACGCGAGGGGATCCGCGGCGATGACGCGCGCCAGCTCGAGCACCACGGCGGCTCCCGAAGCACCCTGATTGGCCCCGACGAACTCGAAGCCCTCGAAGACTTCCGTGTCGTAAGGAGCCACCAGCACGAAGCGATCGGTCGAGCCCGTGCCAGGGATGACCGCCGACAGGTTCACGAGCCGAAGCTCCGAGCTGCCGCGATCCATCTCCCAGCGCTCGACTACCAGACCCAGCTCCTCGAGCTGCTCCGCCAGGTACTCGCGAGCCTTGGCGTTCGCGCGGCTGCCAGCCGGACGCGGGCCGAACTCCGTCAGAGCGCTCAGATCCTCCCACGCGCGGTCCGCACCAAAGGCGGCGGGGCGCGGAGGCAAGCTCGGCCCGAGCGGAGTCGCGACCGGCGCGATTTTCGCCTCGGCAGTCGGCGCGTCGGAGCTGGGAATCGATCCACAGCCGAGAGCGACGCTCAGCGAGATCGGCACAGCTAAGCGAAGCCATGTCTGCGGGCGCATGCGCACTCCGGCGGAAAGGGGCCGGATGTTAACGCCCCGATGCGCTTCCGGGAGCACCCCTGGGGGAGCGTGTCTTTGTCCCCGGAATCGCCAACGGGAGTGACACATCCGGCGGCCAACACCCACTACATGATGAGCGCCCGCCTCGGGCGGGGCTCTATCGAAAGCAGAGGGCAGGATCCCAACCCAAATGGGGTTCTGCCCTTTTCCGATCTCCCGCGGATTCCTCCACCCCCACCCCGGTCCCCGGAAAGGGCCCCATGGCCCGTGTGCTGGGCGCGGCTTTGCTGGGCGTGGATGGGGTAGCGGTCGAGGTCGAGGTTCGCCTCAGCTCGCAGCTGCCGCGCATCGATATCGTCGGCCTTCCGGAAGCCGCGGTGCGCGAAAGCGCGGCGCGGGTTCGAGCGGCCATCGCCAGCGTCGGCCAGCGATTCCCGGATCGCCGTATCACGGTCAACCTCGCTCCGGCAAGTCTTCGCAAGGGTGGCGCGGGACTGGACTTGCCCATCGCAGTGGCCGTGCTCGCTGCGGGGGGCACGATCGAGCCGGAGCGCCTCGATGGGTTGGCGCTCGTGGGCGAGTTGGCGCTGGACGGTCGGCTCCGGCCCATCAAGGGAGCACTGGCGTTGACCCTCGCCGTGCGCGACGCCGGAGCTAGCCGCGTCGTCGTGCCCGTCGACAACGGCGCGGAGTCAGCCCTCACGCCCGACGTCGAGGTCTTCGGAGCGGACGATCTCGGTGCGGTGCTGGCACATCTCGCTGGCGAAACCGAATTGCCTCGAGCCGAACCGGCGGCTCCAGCCGATGTCGATCCGAGTATCCCCGACATTGCGGACGTGCGCGGCCAGGAGCATGCCAAGCGCGCCCTCGAGGTGGCGGCGGCCGGGGGACACACCGTCCTGCTCTGTGGCTCGCCGGGCTCGGGCAAGACCATGCTGGCACGGCGGCTGCCCGGCTTCCTGCCTGCGCTGGAATTCTCCGAGGCCATCGAGGTCACGCGAATCCACAGCGCGGCGGGACAGCTGCGCGGCGGCTCACCAATCGCAACGCACCGACCCTTTCGAGCGCCCCACCACACGACCACGACGGCAGGGCTGCTCGGCGGCGGCAGCCCGCCCGGGGCCGGTGAGGTCTCGCTCGCACACCGGGGAGTGCTGTTTCTCGACGAGCTGCCCGAGTTTCGGCGATCGAGCCTGGAGGCCCTACGCCAGGTTCTCGAGCAACACTATGTGATGCTGGCCCGCGCGCGCGGCTCCTTCATGCTGCCAGCGCACTTTCAGCTGGTTGCCGCCTCCAACCCGTGCCCGTGTGGCTGGCGGGGCAGCGGTGCACGCGACTGCAGCTGCGACGATGGCATGACCGCGCGCTATCGGAGTCGGATTTCTGGCCCCTTGCTCGATCGCATCGACTTACATGTTCCAGTGTTGCCCGTGGAATGGTCACAGCTCGATCGACCCCCGAGCGGGCCCACCAGCGCCGAGCTGCGCGAGCGGGTCATCGCCTGCCGACGAATCCAGAAACGGCGGGGTCGCGCTCACGGCTTTCTCATCAATTCCGAGATTCCCGACGAGGTGATCGAGCAATGCGTGCTGGCGACCCCAAGCGCGCGCCGGCTCCTAGGCCAGGCCGTCGAGCGCCTGGGCCTATCGGCGAGGGTGGCGCACCGCTTGCTCCGGGTCGCCCGGACCATCGCCGACCTGGCCGGAGACGAGCAGACCGGGCCGCCCGCCGTCGCCGAGGCCCTGAGCTACCGAGCCGCTCCGCTCGGGCTGAGCGAATCACCGCAGCTTTCGTTGCGTCGAACCGGGCGATGACGTCCGGAGTTTGACACCAGGAGTCCGAAAATCGTCACTGGAATACCGCAGGTGCCGCCCAGAGACTCGCAGCTGAACTTGTAACTTATTGAGTTAGCAGGATTTATCTGTTTTCTCGGGAACTGGCATGCTTCGTGCTTATGCTGTTCGGGCGAGGGGGGAGTGGATATGCAAGCTGCGCAGCGAGCGACGCCGAGCCACCATCGGGCCTCCGGGTCGCCCCAAGAGGTGACGCTGCTCGAGCTCGTCCAAGCCATCGGCGAAGAAACCGAGGACGACCGCGAGGTGGTCGCCATCGTGAGCCTGCTCCTCCGCAGCGGCCGCGTCCGGCTGTGCGGAAACTTCCGCGGGGCGTCCCCCGAGAGCTTCCGCTAGAGGCAGCGTCAACCACGCTGCCGTCCGGCCGGGCTGCGCTGGAGACCCACGCCAACGCGCGGCGACGGCTACGCGCCTCCGGTGGCCTCGAACGAGCGGCCGGTCGTAATCCAGTTGGACTGAAGCAACAGCTGCAACGCAAATTCAGCGAGCTCCGCAGCGTCTCCGAATTTGCGAGCGGGGATGGCGTTTGTGATTCGCTCGCGTTTGTCGGGCGGAAGTTCCGCGACCATGGGCGAATCAAACCATCCAGGCGTGAAGGTAAACAGCGATACGCTCTTTCGAATCATTCGACGCGCCTCGCTCGTAACAAAGCTGTGCACCGCACCCTTGGACGCTGCGTAGAGCGGCAGATCGGGCGCGCCGGGCGCACGATACACCGAGCTGGTCACGAACATCGCGTTGCCCTCTTCCTTGATGAGCGCTCCGAGGCACGCGTTGAAGACTGCGAGAGGGCCAAAGAAATTCACCTGCATCAGCCGCTTGGCTTTGTCGGTCGATGCGCGCGGATAGGTGTATGCCCCCATACCGCTGGTGAGTACGAGTGACTGGGCGCCCCCGAGCAGATCCAGCGCCTCGCGCACGCGGTCGCGAATTTCGTCGTCGGAGCTCTCCAGGTCCAGCCGGACGTGGGAAGACTTGCTACGTGACAGATTGACGACGCTGTGACCCGCGGATTCTGCCGCTGCGGTCACGGCCGCACCCAAGCCCGTTTCTCGATTGCCCACCAACAGGATCTTGCGTGACACGCCCCCCACGGCTCTACCCCCAACCCCAGATCACAGCGGCTCACCGCCTCTGAAAGGCACGCTCGGCGATCTCCCAGATTACGACGTCTGGTTGGCTCGTGTCGATCATTTCGCGGTCCTCATCGAGATTCCAGCTCGCCCCACTGACGGCCATGCGCATGCGACAATCGAGCCGACTGAAGTGCTCGGCGAGAAGGGGAATCAGCTTCAAGGCGAACGAGTCGTGGAACATCACGACTCTCGGGAGATCCGAGTTGTCCTGCTCCCGCGACCTGTCCGTCTTGGTGGGCGGTGTCTGGTACGGCCTGGCGTTCACCTTTCTTGCCAGTCGCGGCGCAAGCGGCGAGAGCGTGAGGCGGTCCTCGCGATAAATTTCTTTCATCGCGAGCATCCGCGCCAGGTTTCCCCCCAATTCGTCGGTTTGCTCGATGCGAAAATCGGAGAGCGGCTTGGGCCGAATTTTCGGGAACCACTCCGAGAGTCGATCCACGATCTCCACGTAGCCAGCGTGGGCGCCCACATCGTTCCAGTGGGTATCGGTCATGTCGAACGTTCGGTGAGTTTGCTTGGCGGCACGCACCGCCGGACGAAGATCCACGACGTCTAGTGGACCTTGCTCGGCGAAGCGGGCCAGCATCTCGTCGACTCGCGAGCTTTCGTCGAATGACCGTACTCCCTCGGGAAGGTGTTCAGGGTAAATGGTCTGCTTCGATGGGGCGATGACGACCAATAGGGGAATGCCCCGTTCTTCGAGCCACTCAGCGACATCGCGAATGCTCCGGTGCCAGGTTTCGAAGAGGTCCTCCGGCAACGGAGTCATGGCGCGAAGGTCATCGAGAGGGTCGTGCTCACCCCGATATAGCCAGGAGCCATCGCCGACGATCAGTCTCGGCACGGGGGACTTGCCAAAGAGCCAGAGCTTGGCCCGGTGATGCCATCGAACCAAGGTTCGCCGCAACCCGAAGTGATCCCTCACATAGTCGGCGAGATCCGATCGATGGTTGACGATGAGAGAGATCGCACCTTGGTTCTCGGGAATCGAGGCCAGGCGACGATTCTCCGCCTGCCAGTCCTCTTGGGCGAACCCGAACAAGCCTTGGAGCGGCGACAACAAAAGCGTCACCAGAAACGCCCCCGCAATCGCGAGGTGGACGTTGCTCCTCTTGTCCTTGCTGCGACGCTTCATCGTTTCTCACGGCGCGAACAGTCTGACATTGTCAGAACTGAAAGTAGATGAACGGAGTGTAGGTTCTCGCGGAAACTGCCAGCGCGCAGGCGAAGAGGATCGCTCCCCAGACGACGGCCTGCACGGCCAGACGAAAATTCTGCGCCAGGTTTGCTTGGTCGGCTGGGAGCGATCCGATCCGCGCATCCAGCCAACCTCGCACCGTCGGCACGACGGGCACTGCCGCCAGGGCACCTACTGCGAGGGTCAAGATCAGCTCGCGATCGAGGAACATGGCCGAGTTGTACAGCTCGCCCGAGGCATCGCCGCCGCCGAGCATGGCCCCAAACATCGCTACCGCCTGCTCCAGCGTTTCGGATCGAAAGATCACCATGCCGGCGAAGGAAAGTCCAAGCCCGTAGGCGTGTTGTAGAGGCCGCCAGAGCCAGTGCACGAGTTTGAGCAGCCCGACGCGTTCCACCAGGATCACGGCTCCGCTCGCGAAGCCCCACAGCACGAAGGTCGACGCCGCACCGTGCCAGAGCCCTGCGAGAAGCCACACAATCAGCAGGTTCAAGTTGCGGCGCCAGCGGGGACAGTCCTCCCCGCACAGCGGCCCATACACGTAGTCACGCATCCAGGTGAAGAACGAGACGTGCCATCGGCGAAAGTACTCGGACCTCGAACGAGCGATCAGCGGATAATTGAAATTCTCGCGAAATCGAAATCCGAACATTCGACCGAGACCGATCGCCATGTCGGAGTAACCGGAGAAATCGAAGTACAGCTGCAAGGTGAAGCAGATCGTGCCAAGCCAGGCGACGGCTGCCGTCAGCTCGTCACCCGGCGCAGCGAAGATGCGATCGGATGTCACGGCGAGCGTATCCGCGATCAGCACCTTCTTTCCCAGACCGACACTGAAGCGCCCGACGCCTTCCGCGAACCCCACCACAGTGTGAACGCGACCCGTGAGCTGCCGGGCGATGTGGCGGTACCGGACGATGGGTCCGAGGATCAGCTGCGGGAAGAGGGAGATGTACAGCGCGGTGTTGAGCGGATTTCTCTGGGCGCGGCCTTGGCCGCGATAGACGTCGATCACGTACGACATTGCCTGGAACGTGAAGAACGAAAGACCGATGGGGAGGTGAAGAATGGGGACGGGGAGTGCGCCCAGCCCGGCGAACTCCAAGAGGTAGTTCAGGTTCTCCGTGAAGAAGCCGGTGTACTTGAAGACCCCGAGCATCCCCAGGTTCACCGTCACGGCCAACGCGATGATCTGCTTGGCTGCTCGCTTGCCGCGATGGCGATCGACGAGCAGCGCCAACAGGTGATTCGCGGCGATCGAGAAGAGCAGCAGCAGAGCGAATACGCCCTCGCCCCACGAATAGAACGAGAGGCTGGCGATCAGCAGGAACCCGTTGCGAAGCCGCAGGCCCGGCAGCGAGAGGTAGATCGCCAGCACCACCGGCAGAAACACAAACAGGAAGGCGGGGGAGCTGAAGGCCATGAAGAACGACTGAGCGCTCCCGACGGGTGGTACCAAGCCGTCGGCAGAGTATCACGAGAAACGCGGGCAGCGTGGTTCCGGAGCCACCCCTGCAAGCGGGACCCCGTCATGGCCGCGCTCAGGCCAACGCTCAACAAATAGACCCAGATCGAACTGTTACGGCGCATTCGTCTCATCCCCCTCGAATTGTGACTCGCCCGTGTTCGCAGAGCACCCGGATGGGTTCCACCCCCCGGGTTTCTAACAGGGGTGTGCCCGAGACGTCCACGGTTTGGTCGCAAAAGAGATTGAGGCCGCGACGTCGCGGGACGGGCCCTCGCGCCGGGACGCTTGTCCCCAAGTCTGCACTGGGGCTGTCTCACCCCGCTTCGAAGATACCCACGAGACCCCTTGCCATTGACCCCCCGCGATCAGTGTGGAAAATCCCGCGGGGGGGGCGAATCGCGGTAGTGGCGGAATCCAAGCCATTGGCTGTCCGCAAGACCGGGCAGAAGCGTGCGCGGAAAGGCGGCGCTGCGCGGAAATCGACGCCGCGCAAGAGTTCGCCGCCGGCGCGGCGCGCCAAGCCTCCCGCCAAGCGCGAGGCGCGACGCTCGACGGCGAGCGACCTCGCCAAGCAGCAGCGCGAGATCTCGGTCTCCGAGTTCTTCGCCAAGAACCGGCACCTGCTCGGTTTCGACAATCCGTCCAAGGCGCTGCTGACCACGGTCAAGGAAGGGGTCGACAACGCGCTCGACGCTTGTGAAGAGGCGGGGGTGCTGCCGGACATCCGCGTTTCGATCGAGCAGCTCTCGGAGACGCGCTTCCGGGTGGCCATCGAGGACAACGGGCCGGGTATCGTGCGTTCCCAGGTCCCCAAGATCTTCGGAAGTCTGCTCTACGGCTCGAAGTTCCACCGGCTGCGCCAGAGCCGCGGCCAACAGGGGATTGGCATCAGCGCCGCGGGGATGTACGGCCTCTTGACCACCGGCAAGCCGATCGTCATCACCACGCGCATCGGGGCCGGCAAGGACGCCCACCACTTCGAGGTGGTGATCGACACCAAGCGCAACATGCCCAAGGTCAAGCGCGACGAAGTCGTAAAGTGGGACAAGGAGCACGGGACTCGGGTGGAAATCGAGTTGGAGGGCGGCTACCGCGGAGGGCAGCACTCCGTGGACGCCTACATCCGCCAGATCTCTCTCGCGAACCCCCATGCGTCGATCACCTACGTGCCACCCAAGGCCGAGGCGCACGGCGCCGAGCACGCCTTTCCGCGCGTAACAGACGAAATCCCCGAGGAGACCAAGGAGATCAAGCCCCACCCCTATGGGGTGGAGCTGGGCGTGTTGATGCAGATGCTGCGCGACACCAAAGCGCGCAATGTGCGCTCGTGTCTCCAGGTCGACTTCAGCCGGGTCACCTCGCGCACGGCACTACAGATTCTCAAGACGGCCAAGGTCGCGCCCAGCCGGCGCCCCAGCGAAGCCAGCCGCGAGGAAGCCGAGCGCATCCACCAGGCGATCCAGGCCACCAAGATCATGGCGCCGCCAACGGACTGCATCGCCCCGATCGGCGAAGAGCTGATCGAGCGCGCCCTGCGCTCGGAGGTGTCGGCGGAATTCTACGCTTCGGTATCGCGCAAGCCGACCGTGTACCGGGGCAACCCTTTCTTGATCGAGGTTGGCCTGGCCTACGGCGGTGATCTCCCGGCCGACCAGACCATCACCGCCTTCCGCTACGCGAACCGCGTGCCGCTGCAGTATCAGCAGGGGGCGTGCGCAATCACGAAAGCCATTGCTGCCACCGATTGGCGCTCCTATCAGATGCAACAGCCGCGCGGCGCGCCGCCGGTGGGTCCGATGCTGCTGATGGTCCACATCGCCAGCGTCTGGGTGCCCTTCACCTCCGAGAGCAAGGAGGCGATCGCCCACTATCCGGAGATCATCAAGGAGATCCGGCTGGGCCTGCAAGAGTGCGGCCGCAAGGTGGCGACGCACATTCGCAAGCAGCGCCGAGAGGAAGACGCCGAGAAGAAACGCGCCTACATCGTGAAGTACATTCCGCAGGTGGCGATCGGACTGCAAGAGATCCTGGGGCTCGAAGACAGCGAACGTGACAAGATCGTGACCAACCTGACGACGATTCTCGAAAAAAGCCGGAAGCTATAGACGATGGCAGCTCGCAAAAAGGCGCCGAAGAAGACAGCGACCAAGAAGGCGGCGGGGAAGAAGGCAGCGAACGCGCGCAGCGACAGCGTTGCCGCCCACAATCGCAAGCTCGACGGAGTCACCGTCGACCTGATCTGCGGGGCTGCCAACGACGTCCATCAGGAGATCCTCAAGAGCCGAAAGCCCGATCTCACGTTCCCGGTGCGTTCACTCAAGAACGTCAGCTACTCCACCAAGCGCGGCTACTTCGAGATCGGCAAGCAGAAGAAGACCCGAACCCTGACCGTGAACACGGTCAAGAGCTTCGCCCAGACGCTGCGGATGATGGGGCTCTCCAAGGATCTGGTCGAGACCAACGACTTCGCCACCAAGCGAGACGCCTACTACCAGAGCAAGAACTGGGGCGACGCGAAGTTCGAAGAGCAGACCGAATCCGATACGGTGATGGACGACATCGAGGCCCTGTTCTCGCAGCGCGGTGCTTCGCGGGAGCAGCTGCGCTTCGTCCCCGACGAGCACGGCGGAGCTGTGGCGGGGCAGCTGGTCGTGCTCGACCCCGATCGCGAAACGGGCGAGGTGGAGCGGATCGACTGTACGCGCTTCGGCTCCGGCGCGTATTCGATCCCATCGAGCGTGGAGCATCTCTCCTTCGAGACCGATGCCAAGTTCGTGCTGGCGATCGAGACGGGCGGCGTCTTCCAGCGGCTGCAGAGCCACAAGTTCTGGCAGACCTCCAACTGCATCCTGGTCTCGATGGCGGGCGTTCCCACCCGCGCCACGCGGCGGTTCATCCGCAAGTTGTCCGACGAGTGCAAGATCCCGGTCTACGCCTTCGTCGATTGCGACCCCTACGGCATCTCGAACATCTACCGCACCCTGAAGGTGGGCTCGGGCAACGCCGCGCACCTGTCGCAGTTCTTCTGCGTTCCCCAGGCGCGCTACCTGGGCGTCACGCCCCAGGACATCGTCGACTACCAGCTGCCCACCCACCCCCTGCTCGATGTCGACATCAAGCGAGCGAAGGATGCCTTGAAGAACGATCCGTTCTTCAAAACCCACAAGCCCTGGCAGAAGGCCATCACGCAGCTGCTGAAGATGGGCGTGCGCGCCGAGCAGCAGGCGCTCGCCAAGTGGGGGCTCAACTACGTGATCGAGGAATACCTGCCGCGCAAGCTCGATCAGCGCGCCAGCTTCCTGCCCTGATCGGCGTACGCACAGCCGAGCACCTCGCAACCCGATTGCGGTAGCCTCACGCTCCCCGAGGAGCACTATCCGATGAAGGGAATCCTGCTCGCCGGCGGCTCCGGTACCCGCCTGCATCCCATCACCCTGGGCGTTAGCAAGCAGCTGTTGCCGATCTACGACAAACCGATGGTCTACTACCCGCTGTCGACCCTGATGCTGTCGGGCATTCGCGAGATCCTGCTGATCTCGACCCCCGAAGATCTACCCGCGTACCGGCGCCTGCTGGGCGACGGCCGCCAGCTCGGCGTGCAGATCGAATATGCCGAGCAGCCCCGGCCCGAGGGCCTCGCCCAGGCGTTCTTGATCGGTCGCAGCTTCGTCGGCGCGGATCGTGTCGCGCTGGCGCTGGGCGACAACGTCTTCTACGGCCACGGCATGCCCGATTCGTTGCGCCGCGCTTCAAAACGGGAGAAGGGTGCAACGGTGTTCGGCTACTGGGTGAACGACCCCGAGCGCTACGGCGTGGTGGAGTTCGACGCCAGCGAGGAGGTCATCGGAATCGAAGAGAAGCCGGCCCAGCCGCGCTCGAACTACGCCGTCACGGGGATCTACTTCTACGACAATCGCGTGCTCGAAATTGCCGCCGCGCTGAAGCCGTCGGCACGGGGCGAACTCGAGATTACCGACGTCAACCTCGAGTACCTACGCCTGCAAGATCTGCACGTCGAGCTGCTCGGCCGCGGCGTGGCGTGGCTCGACACCGGCACCAACGAGTCCCTGCTCCAGGCGTCCAACTTCGTCGAAACCATCCAGGAACGCCAAGGGCTGAAGATCGCGTGCCTCGAGGAGATCGCGTTTCGCAGCGGCTACATCAGCCGCGAGCAGCTCACCGAGCTCGGCAGCGCAATGGGCAAGTCGAGCTACGGAGCCTACCTGTTGCGGCTGGCGGAGGAAGAGCGCGGTTGAGCCGCTTCATCGAGACGAAAATCCCTGGCGCCATCATCGTCGAGCCCTCCGTGCACCGAGACGAACGCGGCTTCTTCTTCGAGTCCTACCACGCGCCCCGCTATCGCGAGGGCGGCATTCACGCTCACTTCGTGCAAGACAACCACTCCCGATCGTCCCGGGGCACGCTACGCGGCCTGCATGGGCAGAATCCTCACGCCCAGGGGAAGCTCTGCCGCGTAGTCGCTGGCGAGGTCTTCGACGTCGCGGTGGACGTGCGCAAGGGATCGCCCACCTACGCGCAACACTTTGCGACGACCCTTTCGGCCGAGAACTTCCGGCAGATCTACATTCCGCCGGGCGTGATTCACGGCTTCCTGGTCACCAGCGACTTCGCAGAATTCGAATACAAGTGCACCGACCTCTACTACCCGGAAGCCGAGTTCAGCGTGGCCTGGGACGACCCGGACATCGGCATCCGCTGGCCGATCGATGCCCCAGTTCTTTCTGAGAAGGATCGAAGTGCGCCGCGGCTGCGCGACGTCGAGAAGCGATTGATCGACTTCGAGCCAGAAGGCGATCGCTAGGAGCCGGCCGGAAACTCCTAGGTCTCTTCCTTGACTTTGCAGTCCTCGCTGCCGGGGTCGGCCGTGAGGCGACAGGGTGTGCCGCAATAGGTGCAGAAGAGCTCTTCTCCCGATCGCTCGTCGCCGCCGAGCGGGAAGTCGGCGTCGCAGATTGGGCAGCGGAGGTCGGGAATACTCACCCTCCGCCAATCGGAACGACACCGGCGCGCCTTGAGCCCCTGTCAGGCTTGCGGCGGAGAGATCATGGGCTTGGCTCCGGGATCCGCTCGAAGCTCACGGCGCGCTCCCAACCCGAGGTCGTTCTCAGCTCCCCATCGCCCTCGATCAACAGCCCGTGGCAGCCCTCCTGGGCCGCGACCAGGGCCAGACCGGCTTCGGCCTCGAGGATCAGCAATGCCTTGCTGAGCGCCTCGGCGAGCGCCGCACGCGGTGCGACCACCAGGGCCTGGCGCGGGCGCAACAGAGGCGCACCGCTGCGTGGATCGATGATGTGCCCGTAACGCTGTCCGCCGATCTCGGACCATTGGCCGAGGCTGCCCGAGACCGACAGGGCTCGATCCTTCAGCGTGATCAAGCCGACGTAATCTCCTTCGGGTCCACGGACGAGCAACCGCCAACCCGAGCTCGCCGGAGGCGCGCCGAGCGCCCAGGTACTGCTCTGTCCGAAGTTGAGCAACGCGCTGCTCGCGCCGTGCCGTTCGAGCACGGGCAGCATGAGATCCAGCGCGTAGCCCTTGGCGACACCCCCCAGGTTCAGCGCCATCTGCTCGCGCCGGAGTGCCGCCGTGCCGTCGGGCCCGAGCTCGATGAGCTGCGACCCCACGCGTGCGCGGGCCTCGGCCAACTCGCCGGGCGTCGGAGGCGCGCCGCGCTGGGCGGCCCGGGTCCACAGCTCCACGAGGGGGCCGACGCTCACGTCAAAGGCGCCGCCGGTGAGCTCCGCAAAGCCGATCGACCGCTCGAGCAGGTCGGCAACTCGGCCATCGACGCGCTGTGGGCCTCCACCCGCCGTCCGGTTGAGCCGGCTGACCTCGCTGTCACTTTCGTAAACGGACACCAGCGCGTCGAGCTCGTTCGCAACGGCGTAGAGCTCATCCAACACCGGCGCGGCCGCCTGACGCTCCAGGCCGTGGAGCGAGATCTCGAGCACCGTGCCCATGACGTAGCGGCCGTCGGAGACGGGCGTTGCCGGCGGTGGTGTGGCACACCCCAGAGCCACCAAGAGCGGCAGAGCCGCACAGCCGAGGCGCTGGCTCAAACGTCCGCGTCGGAGTCGGCGGGTGGTTCGCCGTCGTAGTTGTGCTGGGTGCCCGAAAAGACCGACCAGAGCGACAGGCCGACCAGCAGTGCCAGGCTGGCCTGGAGCGCGAGAAAGCCCGCAATCTTCAGGTAGGCGAAGTGGGGACTCAGGTAACGGATCAGCCAGCCGGAACCCTCGTCGAGCAGGGCAGCGAGAAACGGCGTCACGATCAGCCACGCCTTGGTCCGATTCCGAAGCGGAACGAAGAGCATCAAGTGGGTCAGAACCAGCAGCAGCATTCCCATCGCGAACAGGTGGAAGTGGGACACCTCCAGCAAGCCCTGATAGCTGCGGGGCGAGAGGAAGCGCTGCTCGGAGCCGAGGTAATAATCGATCACGGAGCTCGGCGTGAGGTTCATCTTGCTGAAGTACAGCAGCGCGTTGGTAAGCCACAGACCGGTCACGTACAAGGCGTAGAGCGAGACGATCGTCTGAAGCAGTCGATTGCGGGTCCACTCGCCCGTGATCACGAACCGCACAGCTATCGTCCGTCGTGGATCAGGACCTCGTAGAACGCGAGCGCTCGTCGAACCCCCCGGGTGGTCGCCCGCGCCGAGAGCGTGGCGCCCACCACCCCGTGCACGTCTCCGCCGACGCGCAATGGAGCACCGAGCGATTTGCGATCGAACTGGCGGTACCAACGATTGGTCGGCTTGTACTCCAGGGGCTCGTGAAAGGCCAGGACGCGCAGTGAGCGCACCTCGCCCAAGGGGTTCAGCACAATCATGAAGGCTTCGGGCAGCGTCCGAACGTTGTGGATGTCGATCACCGCGTAGCCGATGACGCCGCCTTGGCTGATGCCCTTGTAGATCTTCACGAGCTTCGAATCGAGCTGACACTTGGCCAGCGCCTGGATCCGCTCGACCTGTTCGTCGTCGAGGACGAAGAGCTGCGATGCCACCTCGTCCGCATCCGGGAAAGCCCACTCGAGCGCTTCGCTCTGGGAGTAGAAGACCTTGGCAGGAGCCGCGGCGGCCACGAGTAATCCGACAAGAAGCACGGCCGCGGCCGCGAACCTAGAAGACAAAGCCGACCCCCAGATTGAACTCGTCGGGCAGGCCACCCGACTCTGCGTCGCGATTTCGGTAGTCCGCCTTGATCACCACCCTCGGAATCGGCTGGAAGGACAGCCCCACGGTGTAGATCTGAATCTCCTTCGACTCGTCTTTGGAGAAACCATCCGGCAAGTCGCGCTGCGTGTCGTAGTACTCGTAGCGGAAGAAGGGCTCCAGCGACTTCTCGGTGTCGGGGAAGAAGAGAGGCATGAGGTCGTAGGCCACCTCGCCGTAGCCGCCCAACATCTCGCCGCCCACCGCTTCGCCGGGCCCGAGCTCGCCGCTGCCACCGCCATCTCCCACCGGCCCGAGCGCCCGGCTGAGATCTCCGGCGTCACCGATGTGGGCCATGGTGAACAACGAACGCAGGTGGAGGCCGCGGTCCCGGTACTGCGCGTGCAGCTCCCAGACCGTCGTCGGAGTCTCTGGAATCTCTATGCTGTAGGCACCGAAGGTTCCGCCGGCCGCAACGTCAACGCTCTGATTCTGCCCGGACTTTCCGTAGTAGACCGAGCCGCCGAACAGCAGAGTCTCGATCGGCGTCCAGTCCAGCCGCGCGACGAAGGCCAGGTGCTCTGCAAGCGCCCGGTTGCCCTTCTGCCGCCCCCCGCGCAGCCCGCTCGAGTCGAAGCCTTCGGCGTTGAAGCCGTTGATCACGTAGGCCTCGTAATCGAGCTGCTCGACGAGCGTTCCGTGCAGCCCAACGCCGTTCTCGCGCCAGGTACTGGGGATGATCTGACGCTCCACCTCGGGGCGATGCACGCCAAAGAAGAATGGCGGCTCGTGATACTGGTTGATGAAACCCATTGGGACGAGCACCAGCCCCGCCCGAATGTTCGCCCAGTTCTTGAGCAGGAAGTCGAGATACGCGAACTCGACAGACACGCTGCCGCCACCGGAGCTCTTGGTGGAACTCGTCGTCGCGTGTTCGAACTCGATCTCCGAGTTGAAGAGGATGCGATCGCTGAACTTGTACCCGCTGTAGAGCACCATGCGCAGCAGGTCAGCGCGATCCTTGCCGCTGCCCGCGTCGTCGACGAGCTTGCTGTAGTGGCCCTCCCCGTAGCCGCCGAGGGAAAGGCCGCGGGACATCTCATAGACCTTCGAGGCACCCGGTCCGAGTCCGAACTTCCCCTCCAGATCGGACTCGCCGGGCACGGCCATGTCGCGGCGGGTGCGCTCGAGCTCCTCGGCCAGCGCGGCCACGATGCGCTCTAGCTCCGCGATGCGATCTTCCTGAGCGAGCGCGGTATCCGTGGTCTCGGCCCCAGCCCTTGTGGCGACGGCCAAGGCCGCCAGAGCAACCAGCAGCCACCCGGCTCGGACCACCCCAAGCTCTCGCACGCTCATCGAGCCAACTCCCAGGACCACTCGCGCTCCAGCCCCTGTGGGCTCGGTTGCCGCGCTCTCGTACTCCGCCTCTACATCGCTGAATGAAATTGAAAATCACATTCAATTTCATTTAGGAGCGCAGACTAGCCCCCGAGCGCGTTTGCTGTCAACTCGACAGGCCTCGAGGGAAAGCCCTAGAAGGGCACCGGGATCAGATGATGGAGTTGCCCTGTCCCCGTGGGGACCGATTCGCTGTCAGCCGGTCGGCCAATCAGTCGGAGTCTTTGCGGCACGCCTCGCAGTGGCCGTACAGCTCGTGGCGGTGACGCAGTACTCGGAAGCGGTAGCGGTCGGCGATCTCGAGCTGGGTGCTCTCGATCATCTCGCACTCGAACTCGATGATCTTGCCGCAGCGCAGGCACACCAGGTGGTCGTGGCGCTCGTGCTCGATCTCATAGCGGGTAACGCCATCATCGAAGTGGCGCTCGCTGGCCAGCCCCGCTTCGCACAGCAGCTTCATCGTACGGTAGACCGTGGTGAAGCCGATTGTCGGATGCTGTTGCCGAACGCGCGTGTAGATCTCGTCGCTGGTGATGTGGCCGCTCGCTTCGAGAAAGATCTCGAGAATCGCCTGGCGTTGCTTGGTGTGCTTTAGATGATTCTCTTCGAGATATTGGGCCAGTGAACGCTGTTCGACCTCGTGCGCCATCGCACCACCATGATAACCGAGCTTGGGCGATTCAACCGCGGCGATGCCGTCGGAGACGGCGTTTGAATCAGAGCCGCTCGTTCAGCTCCTCGGCCAGCTCGGCCACTTCATCGTTGGCATCATCGGCCAGCATGCGCACCTGCGAGCGCAGGCCCGACGATGCCTTGAACGACCCGGAGCCACAGAGGGCCCGAAGCGCCTCGAGGCCCCCCACCACCAGCTCCACCTCTCCGCAGTCGAGAAACATGGAGAGCAGCGCGGCGTCGTCGGGGTAGCCCGCCGCCTCACGGTAGCTGCGGCAGGCGGCTGCCAGCCCGCTGGTGCCGTGGGCCGCCCGCACGTCCGACGCAAGCTTCTCGACCTCGGCGCCACCCTTGCTCGAGAACATGCCGTCGAGCTGTTTGACGTAGTGCTTGGTCACCTGCTCGAGCTTCGCCTCGGAAACTCCGCGGGGGCGGGTCTCTTCCCGCTTGCCGCCCTCCCGGCGCAGACGATCGCGTTCACTGAAGGAGAGCTTTCCCCCATCGTTCCAGCTGCGATCGTCTCGGCTCACGGCTCGCCTTCTTCTTTGTGGGCTTCCGCCACCCGAAGGTTCGCGACGGCGGCAGAGTTGTCGCAATCGAGGTCGACGGCGCGGCGGAATGCAAGCTGCGCATCGCCGTCCCGACCGGCGGCCCAATAGGCCAGGCCGAGGTGGTTGTGCACCTCGGACGCCTCCGGCAAAAGCTCGGCGGCCTGCTCGAGCTGCTGAATTGCCAGGGCTGGGTCGCCGCGATCCAACGAGGCCGTCCCATCGTGATACAGGCGTCCACCCTGGAAGCTGCTGCACCCCAGCGCGACGGCGGCCAGAATGAGGGCTGCCAGACCGCTCGCCCGTTGGGGCCAACCGCGGGGATCACTTTGGATTCGCGCTGACATCATCCCCTTTTACTCCCACCCGCGTGGGACTGCAATGCTTCAGCTTGCCCCGGAACCAGCGTCGTGGTACCCCTCCGCTCCACGGCGAGGGACCGATGAATGACTAACCCCAGCAGAGATCAGATGATCGTCGCTGTTCAGGCGGCGGTCGAGGTACGCGTCCCCGCGCCCACCTGATAGAGCCCAAACGAAGATACACCGGCCGCGGACGCAGACGAACCGCGGCCTTTTTCGTTCCCGGAGCTCTTCATGACCCCGCTTCCCGAAACGGCACCCCCCTACCCCACCCGGTCGATTCCCGGCGGCTCTCGCGAGGTGCTGCTGCTCGCCTATCCGGTGGTCCTGACTCAGCTCTCCCAGACACTGATGGGCGTAGTGGACTCCGCCATGGTCGGGCGCCTGGGCCCCACCGAGCTGGCCGCGGTGGGTTTCGGATCGATCTGGCTGTGGACGATCTTCTCCATCGTCTTCGGAACCGCCAGTGGCATCCAGACGTTCGTCTCCCAGGCAGATGGTGCAGGTCGGCCAAGAGAATGTGGCCGCTGGGCCTGGCAGGGGTTCTACGCGGTGATCCCCCCCTGCGTTCTGTTCGTAGGGCTGCTGGCCTGGCTGACGGTGCCGCTGCTCGACCTCTTGGGACCCAGCATGGAGATGCGCGTATCCACCGCGGCCTATGCCAAGGCCCGACTCCCCGGCGAACTCGGTGTGGCGGTGGTGATGGTGCTCACGTCCTTCTTCCGAGGCTTCGGCGACACAAGAACGCCGCTCTATGTCACGCTCTTCGCCAACGCACTCAACTTCGTTCTCGACTACGGCCTCATCTTCGGAGAGCTCGGCTTACCCGCGTGGGGAGTAACGGGCGCCGGCGCGGCCACCGCAGTGGCCAACTGGTGCGGAGCCTTCGTCCTCATCGCGGTCTTCCGGCGTCGCTCGCTCTCCGAACGCTTTGATACGAGCCCGACGCCGCCGGATCGAGAGCTGATTCGGCGCTTTTTGCGAACCGGCGCTCCGATCGGCGGCCAGTGGTGCATCGGGATGATCTCGTTCGCGTTGTTCACCACGGTGGTGGCGCGGATGGGCGATATCTCGATGGCGGCCAGCCAGGCCTTCGTCATGTTGCTTTCGCTGTCGTTCATGCAGGCGGTCGGCATATCGATCGCCTCGTCGACGCTGGTGGGACGCTACGTCGGAGCGGCCGAGCCCGCGGCAGCAATCCGCAGCTTTCGCTCTTCGCTTGGCCTGGGCGTGATCCTGGCGTTGTTCGTCGCTGTGATTTTCTTGGCTCTACCCGATCCCCTGCTGCGAATCTTCACCGATGATCCAGCCGTGATCGAGCTGGGACGCCCGCTGCTGCGGCTAGGGGCGGTGTTCCAGTTGTTCGACGCCGTAGCAATCATCTCCGAGGGCGCGCTGCGAGGCGCCGGCGATACCCGCTGGCCTTTCGCGATGGAAATCGTGCTGGGCTGGGGACTCTTTCTTCCCCTCGCCTACCTGCTGGGAGTCGTCCTGAACGGTGGGCTGACGGGGGCCTGGATCGGCGCCTTGATCCACATCACGGTGTTGGGCGGCGCGCTGTTCTGGCGCTTCCGTTCCAACGCCTGGCAGCGCATCGAGATCTGAGCCGTCCGAACCCCGAAGCTCAGTGAGACAATCGAATCCGGGCGACAACGGGGAGATGGTCCGAAGCGCGCTGAGCCGCGCGACTTTCGTGGGCGGATATGTCGACCACGCGAACCCCGCGAGTGTAGATGCGATCGAGGGCGAGAACAGGCCGCGCGGCGGGAAACGACAGCGGAAATTCCACGCTCGCCAGCTCTTCGTCGAGCGCGCGGGTTGCCGGGCAGCGCCGCCAGGCGTTCATGTCTCCGAGCAACACGGTCGGGCCGCGGCCCAGTTGGGGATGGTCCAGCAGTGCGCGCACCTGTTTGTGCCGCGTGCGGTCTGCTAGCGCCAGGTGCGTGGCAACTACCTCGAGGACACCGCCCTCGGACGGAATCTGGGCGGCCACCGCGACGCGGCTCTCGAGCCGCGAGTATGAGAGGTCGAGCATCGACACGCTGCCGAGCGGCCAGCGCGAGAGGATCGCGTTGCCGAGTTCTCCGTGCTTGTGGACGCGTGTAGCTGCGAACGTCACGTAGAGCCCGAGAGCTTCGGCGAGCGTCTCGAGCGGGTCGTCGCCGCGATGCGGACGCGTAACCTCCTGCAGCGCGATGACGTCCGCGCCCAGCTCGGAAATCACGAACCCAGCCCGCGCTGGGTCCGGCGCGCCGCGGCCGTTATGGCCCGTCCAGCGGTGAACGTTGTAAGTGGCCACGGTGATCTGCCGCCGCATCGGGCGCGTCGGCGGCGCCACCGATGGCGCGCGCAGGAGACACAGATGGGGAGTGTTCAGATGTTGCCGTGTGCTGGCGGCCGCGCCCTTGCCGGCAGCGGCGCGGCGTGCCCGCGTCTTGCGGGTCTTGCGGGCGGTCTTCTTCGTCGCGGTCACGGAAGCCTCCGGGGGCGAGCCGCTGGCATGCCCCGTGCTCCTTCGGCGTTGCGGTGTCGTGAGTGAAACCCGTTCGAAGCCGACTTCGACGTGCTCCCCCCCAACCGCCCAGAACATAGCCACCGCTTCAGCGGGGGGAAGTTCCCACGCTGCGATTACCGACAGCGGGGTGCGACCGTATGACGCAAGCTGCTGTATTCAATGCACTTCGGGGCCGGGGCAAGCGGGAGCCCAATCAGGCCGATAGTAAAGGGAAGATGGCGAAGATCAGATCGGCACCCTTCAAGAGCCTGCTCGAGACGCCTCGCGTGCGCGAGGCCGCCCGCGAGCTTCTGGCTGCAGTCGCCGAGGCGGGCGGCCAGCAGGCGCTCGCCCCGAAAGCCTACGAACGGGTGCTGCGCGAGACTGAACGCCTGCGCGGGCGGCCGCTGCTGGTTCCCGCGTTGAGCGGCGGAACGGGTCACGGCGCCCGGGTGCAGCTGGCTGACGGCACCACCCGGCTCGACTTCATCGGGGGAATCGGGGTCTACGGCTTCGGGCACAGCGACCCCGACCTACTGGAGACGGCAGTCGTGGCGGCCGCTGGCGACGCCGTCCACCAGGGCCACCTCCTGCCGGGACGCGAATACCTGCTGCTATCGAGGGCCTTGCTGCGCCACGCGGGAAAGCGCCTGAAACACACCTGGCTGTCGATCTCGGGATCGATGGCCAACGAGAACGCGCTCAAGCTGATCCTTCAGAAACATGCGCCTGCCGATCGCATCGTGGTGTTCGAGGGAGCTTTCGCGGGCCGCACCCTGGCGCTGGGCGAGTTGACGGATCGGCCGGCCTACCGTGACGGCATGCCACTGCGCGGCAACGTGCTTCACGTGCCGTTCTACGACCCGAGCGACTCCGACTCGATCCGGCGATCGGTCGCCGCCCTGAACGCGCACCTCACCCGCTACCCGGGGCAGATCGCCGGAATGCTCTTCGAGCTGGTGCAGGGTGAGGGCGGTTTCAACACGGCTCCGCGCGAGTTCTTCACCGCCCTGATGGAGCGCTGTTGCGAGTCAAAGCTCGCCGTGTGGGTAGACGAAGTTCAGACCTTCGCTCGCACGGGTGAGCTCTACGCGTTTCGGACTCTGGACCTCGACGATCTCGTCGACATCGTGAGCGTGGGCAAGACGCTTCAGGGCAGCGCCGTGCTCTTTACCCGGCCATACAACCCGCGGCCCGGGTTGATCGCCGGGACCTACGCCGGGTCGACGGTGGGCATGGCGGTGGGCACCCGCATCATCGAGCGCCTCGAGTCCGAGGGCTACCTCGGCCGCGACGGACGCGTGGCACTGTTGAGCCGGCGCTTCGAGCGACGTCTCGTCACGTTGAGAAGGCGTCTCCCCAAGGCGGTCGGCGAGCGTTCCGGAACCGGTGCGATGCAGGCGTTCGTCGTCTTCGACGGCTCGGCGGAAATCGTCTCGGCCGTCGTTCGCGCGGCCTTCGAAGAGGGCCTGATGATCTTCGGCACGGGTGCGAACCCGTCGAAGATCCGCATGCTGCTCCCGGTCAACGTCACCGACGAAGAACTCGAGGCGGGCTTCGCGATGCTCGAGAAGGCCATGCGGCGGGTCGCCGAAGAGCGCGACTTGCCGTGCTGATCCTCCGCCCGATCGCAAACGGCGATCTGGAACCCCTGCTCGGTCTCGCCAAGCTGCTCGATTCCATGAATCTGCCGAGCGACCGCAGCTTCCTCGAGAAGCGCATCCAGAGCTCACTGCGCTCGTTCAGTGGTGAGGTCTCGGACTGGCGGCGCGGAATCTACGTCTTCGTCCTCGAGGACACCTCGACCGAGCGTGTCATTGGAACCTCGACGATCATCGCCAAGCACGGCCGCCCAGACGCGCCCTATTACTGGCTGGCGGTCACCTCCGAAGAGAGGCGCAGCACCGATCTGGACCGACGCTTCGTGCACACCAAGCTCCAGCTCCACTCGACGACCGAGGGGCCCACCGAGATCGGCGGGCTGATTCTCGACCCCGAGTATCGGCGTCACCCGGAAAAATGTGGAAAGGCGTTGTCGATCGTGCGATTCGCCTATATCTCGCTGTATCCGGAGCACTTCGAACGCGAGATTCTGGCCGAGATGCTCTCGCCCTTCGTCGCGCCCGGGCAGAACCTGCTCTGGAACGCATTCGGGCGCCATTTCACCGGCCTCGACTACCGCGAGGCAGACCACCTCTCGTCGCACAACAAGCGCTTCATCGGGGATCTGTTTCCAAGGGATCCCGTCTACACCGCGCTGTTTCCCGAGGAGGTGCAGGCCGTGATCGGGCAGTCCAACGAAACGGCCAAGGCGGCCGTCACGATTCTGGAGAGGCTCGGCTTCCGCTACCTCCACCAGGTCGACCCCTTCGACGGAGGGCCCTACTACGGCGCCGCGCGCGACGCCATCGGTTCGGTTCGCGACCGGCGTCAGCTGGTGCTGCCCGAGCTGATCTACGATCGAGTTCGATCCAGCGACGGCCCGCTGGCGCTGCTGTCTGCAGAAGCGGGCCTCGGTTTTCGCGCCACCGTCGTGCCCTTGGACGACGACGGAGCGCCGCTGCTCTCCAAGCAGGGGCGTGAGGCTCTCGGAGTTTCGAGCGGTGACCGCGTCAGCATCACCCCACTGCCGTGAGCGCTGGCAGCGCCCAGAGCGCTGGGTTGCGAAGCGTTTCGCCCGCGGATCCGACAGACGAGATCGGAACATTCTCCATCGCCGATGAAGGCGCGGTTGGCGCGGCCGTCGAACGGGCGCGCCAAGCCTTTCCCGCCTGGCGCGACGCCGGCCTGGCTGCGCGTGCACAGGCATTGGAGCGTTTCCGCGACGCGGCCGCCGCATCCGCCGGCGAGCTGGCGGAGTTGATCAGCCGCGAAGTCGGCAAAGCGTTGTGGGACGCGCGCGGCGAAGCCTCGCTATTGGCTCCCAAGGTCGACGTCACGCTCGGCGACGGCATGCAGCTCGTCGCCCCCCTCGAAGCGGGCCCGAACGCACGGGCGAGCTTCCAACCGCGTGGGGTGCTGGCGGTTCTCGGCCCCTTCAACTTCCCCGCCCACCTACCCAATGGTCACATCGTACCGGCGCTGGCTACGGGCAACACCGTGATCTTCAAACCGAGCGAGATCGCCCCAGCGGTGGGCGAGTGGCTGGCGCAGCTTTGGCGGAAAGCGAAGCTACCCGAAGGCGTGTTCCAGGTGGTGCAGGGTGCCGGCGAGACCGGCCACACCCTGGCGACACACTCCGGGGTCGACGGTGTGCTGTTTACCGGCTCCTACGCGGTGGGACGCGCGCTGAAGCAAGCCAGCCTCGATCAGCCCGGCAAGCTGCTCGCCCTGGAGATGGGCGGCAACAACGCCATGCTGGTGCTCGCCGACAGCGACCTCGATCTCGCAGTCAGTGAGGCCGCGCTCTCGATCGCCGCCACTACGGGGCAGCGCTGCTCCTGCGCTGGGCGGCTGTTCGTCGAGCGCACGGTGATGGACGCCTTCGCGGACAACCTCGTAGCTGTCTTGCGCGGCTTGCGCGTGGGGCCGCCGCTCGAGGACGGCGTCTTCATGGGGCCGCTCGCTTCCCAGGACGCCTACGAAAGGATCGCGGCCTACCGCCAGCTCTCCAACGAAACCGATGGCGAGCGACTGCTGTTGGTGGAGCCGGAGCTGCCGCCCCCCTACGTCGGCGCCGGCTTGATGCGCTTCTCGACGAGCGCCCAGACCCACCGCTACCAACGTGACGAGATCTTCGGACCCGAGGCCTCGCTCTACCCGATCGACGACCTCGACGAAGCGATCGCCGCCGTCAACGATTCGGACTACGGGCTTGTCGCCTCGGTGATGACACGCGATCGCAGCCGATTCGAGCACTGCGTGGGCCGCATCCGCACAGGCCTTCTCAACTGGAACAAGGCCACCGTCGGCGCCAGCGGCAAGCTTCCCTTCGGCGGGGGCGGCCGCAGCGGCAACGACCGCCCGGCCGGCGTAACCGCCACCGTCTACTGCACGGTTCCCCAAGCACACCTCGAGGGCCCAGCCGAGTTCGACCCCGCTGCCCTCCCCCCCGGCATGCCCAGGCCGTGACCACCGACCAAGCAACTCAACATGAAAAAGAGGAGCAAGGCCGCGCAGCGGCCGCGCAGCGAGCCGAAGGCGAGCGAAGTCAACAGACTCGTTGGGTCTTGATGGGGGACCCAGCGCACTTCAGCGTCAAGGGTGGCGCAAACCCCCACACGCGCACCCGCTGGGGCACGCGCCGCGGCGTCGACCGCGAGCGCGCGATCGGCCAATGGCACAACCTGCGCGGCGCGCTCGAGGATCTGGGCATTCGCGTCGTCGTGGTTCCAGCGGTCGCCGATTGGCCGGGCTCGGTTTATCCCGCCAACGCCGGCTATTTGGTAGACGTAGACGTTCCGAGCCCGCCCTCCGCCAAGCGCTTCTACCTCGCCAACCTGCTGCCGTCGCGCGCCGGTGAGAAGGATCACTATCGCAAGGTGCTCAGCGAGATCGGCTTCGCGCCGGTCGAGATCGACGACCGATACCGAATGGAGGGCGAAGCCGACTTCTTTCCCGCCGGCGGCGTGCACCTGATGACCTACGGCGGCCTCGAGCGCCAACGCTTCGTCCCGAGCCTTGGCTTCCCCCCGTGGAAGCGCGTTTACGGCTTCCGCACCAACGTGCGGGTCGAGCCGATCTTGCAGCAGACAATCGGCGAGCGACGTATCTTGAGAATCGAGCTCACCCTGGAGGCCCACTACCACGGCGACACCGTGCTGTGCGCGTTCGGCCCCGGCCGCCGCTTCCTGCTCGGCTACCGCGAGGGCATCGCCGTGGAAGGCTGGAAGCAGCTGGAACACGAGTTCGGTGACGCCCTGATCGAGCTGAGCCGAGAAGACGCTCAGCGTTACGCCGCCAACTCCTTCACGTTCACCCAAGAAGGTGACTCGGTCCTCGTCATGCCGGACGGCCTGTCGAGCCGCCTGCTCGATCAAGTCAGTGAGCGCGGCGTCACTCCGATTCCCGTCGACGTTTCAGAGTTTCTGAAGAAAGGCGGCGGCTCGGTAAAGTGCATGATCGGGGATCTCGGGGTGGTGTCTTCCCCAACCGCCTCCGAAACCCACGAGAAGTCAAGGGAATCTGGCTGACTCGCGGTCGGCTTCGTGTCTCCATTCCGTGTAGGGGCCGCGGGGGGGCCGTTTGGGGCCGCCGCGAGGGCGTCCGCGTAGCCCCGCATCTCGTCTGGCATGTAGTGACCGTAGGTGTCGAGCAGCACCTTGGCCGTCGTCCAGCCGCCCTGCTGCTGGACCCACTTGATCGGAGTGCCGCGTGCCAGATGCAGGCTTGCCCAGGTATGTCGAAGGCAGTGGGGCGTGTAGTGACGACCCTTCCCGAGCGCCTTCAGGATGATCCCCGAGAATACTCGCGAGCGAAAGTTCGTCCCCTGGAGGAAGGTTCCCGACTCATTCGGGAACACCAGTACCTCCTCGGGGATGGGAAAGATGTTGGGCTGCACCGGGGCCAGGGCTGCGCACAGTCGCTTGGAGAGTTCCACGACTCGCGCGCGCCCCGTCTTGGTCGGGCCGAGCTTCACACCACTAGAGAAGCTTCGCGCAATCCGTGCTGTCCCTCCGGCCAGATCCACGTCGCCCCAGCGAAGCGCAGCCGCCTCCCCAAAGCGGGCTCCCGTATCCGCGAGAAACAGGACGAGTGGGAAGTGGCGCGGGTAGCTGGCCTCGGCGATCTCAAGCACTCCCTCCAGCTCAGCAGCAGCTAGAACCTTGTCAGTGGCTACCGCCAGCGTCGAAGAGCTTCGACGCCGCGGGCGTCCCGCCTTCCATTGCTCCACCGCGTTCTCGCCAACGATCCCCTGCCCCTGGGCATGGGATAGAACCAGGCGAAGGACGTTGAGAGCCATATCTATGGACTTGGCACTCCTCGGTCGACCTGAATCCAGACAGTGATCGTAGAAGCCCTGGACCTCGCGCAGGCTGAGGGAGCGCAGATCCGACGTACCAAAGTAAGGCGTGAGATGAACGTCAACCTGAAGTCGGTAGACCCGCGCGGTGCCAGAAGCGAGCCTATCGCGAAGATTCCGTTCGATCGGAAGTTCAACCTCCCTCCACAGCCAGCCTTGAGCAAAAGCAGCGAATGGGACCTCTGACTCATTGGGTTCGTTCGCATCGAATTCGCCCAAGACAATCTTCGCCTGAATCTCCTCGGCGACCTTTTGGGCGACTCGCTGACTCGTGCCCACGCGCTTCTTTATCCGCCTCCCCTCGTAGTGGATAACTACCCAGTAAATCCCCTTGCTATCGCGTCGGACTTTCGCAGCCATCGTTACCTCTGCTGGCGCTTCAAATATGCCGCTACAGCGACTCTTACGAGAGAAGCGACCGAGACACCCCGCTTGATTGCGATCGCCTCCAGGAAATCAACGTCAGCCCTCTCAAAGTCACCCGTAAAGCTGACCGGGTCCTTGAGGGTCGGCTTGCGGCCTGCACCTGGCCTCCACCCGCCCCAGGTTCCCTTGACCTTCCGCCGTGCCACATCCTCAATAGTACTGGCTACATCTTGATTCTCCAAGCATTAATCCTTTCCAGATCCTACCGATTCAAGAATCTCCCCGACGAGCTTCTCGACACGATTCCCCTCGGCTCTCGATTCGTCGCGGAGCCACTCCCGGAGGCCTTCGACAGGGAGCAAGACGACGCCTCCACGGCGGACGGTCGGAAGCTCGGGGAGCAAGCCCCTCAGGGTGCGCTCAGACACGCCTAGAGCCTCCGCGGCCTCCTTGGGGCGCAGGGCAAGCCTCCCGACCAGTCCGAGCGGCTGCGGGTCGCGGTCAGCCTTCAAGCTGCTGCTCCCGCGCTCGCTTCCGCGGCGCGCCAGACCCGAAGATTCTCCGATTGAGCGCCCAGAGAGCGCACTGCCGTACTTCACAGTGGGCGGCCTCCGTTCGCTCCCATCCACAGCAGTCAATGCAGTGAAGCTCCACGGCGGCCAGCGGGTGGGTGTGGGCACGATCGGCCAACTGCTGCCAGTACTTCTTCCAACGAGGAGGAAGGTTCCTGTTGGGCATCCGCGCCACCGGCTGGAAGCCCGCCGGAGGCTCTGAGATTCGGCGTCTGCGCTCCGTTTCGCCGCAAGGAAGGGGGCGAGCGGAAACCTTGGGGCCGGGGGAGTGCTTCGGGGTCATAAGCCGCGCCTTCGATCCAGCTCGCGCGCTTTGTATGACCCAAACTCACGCGGGGGCACCTTGATCGCAACTAGGAGACGCTGCCCGGCGGGACGGGCGACGGTCACGAGGCCGTCCCTCTCCATTTGCAAGAGACCACGCCGCGCAGAGGAACGGGCCAGCTTCGGGGCCACCGCCAACCGCGATAGGTTGAGGCGGAACACAAGAGAGCCAGCGAGCCCAGCTCGATACCAACACTCCAGGCCAACGAACGTTGCCGCCTTCCCGAGTGCTGTGGCTCGCGCGAGCCAGTCGAGCGACACCGGACCTCTGAGGAATTTCGTCCCGTGGGTGTCCCAGAGCGACTCCCGCTTCTTCCGCATCTTCTTCTTTGCCTCTAACGGAGTCTCTTCCAAGGAGATGGGCTTGAACTCGTCACCCTTCACAGCTGTCTCCTACAAGTAGGGGTCTATCGGTGTTCAAGAAGACCTAATAAGAAGATTGGACGGGTTGGTCAGAATGCTCCGGGTGGTGGAGCGTTCTGATCCAGCTTCGGCCCGGACAGCAGCCTCAACGGCTCTCCACATCGTCTCGCCGCGGGGATCCATGAAACGAGCCGGGTACCGGATTAGCTGCTCAACTACGGTGCCCAGCTCGGGGCCGCCGAGCACAGCGGCGCTGGCCGCCGCCATGCAGGCGCGCATCTTCTCGACCGTGGCATCGAGCTCGGCCAGCGGTGCCTCGATGAGGACTGCGTCATGGACCGGCGCACAGACCCGGATGCCCCCCCGCGTCGCGTCGATGCACGCCAGCCGAAGCATCTCCGCCCCATTTGCTTGCATCGGGAAATTGGCAAGAGAGCGGGGGTTGGGATCCCTCGCGACGTGCAGCTCCCAGCCGAATACGGTCCAGATCTTCCCCACGAGTTGTGCGTGATCGACCGCCCCCTGAGACCACAACCAGAACCGCGGGAATGATCTCCGATGCAGTCGGAGCAGATCCCGAGCTTCAAACTGCGTGATGCCCAGGCGCTGGGCCAACCCGATGTCCCCCATGCCGTACAGGACGGCGAGAGCGCACTGCTTGAACCTCTCCCGAACCGCGCCGTGGCTCTCCTTCGTCGCGCCCTCGGGTGCTGCCCCCGCTTGCTTGGCGAAGGCCAGGTAGGGGTCGCCCGACTCATACGCGGCGATCATGGCGGCGTCGCCGGAGAGGTAGGCGGCGATGCCGAACTCCTGCTGCGAGTAGTCGATGTAGGCGAGCCCCATGCCGGGCTCGGGACGGATGAGAGAGCGCAACCAGACCGACGCCCCGAAAAGAAACTTCGAGCTGCTCGGCTGGTTGCGGCCTGTGCGGGTATGGAACGGGCTGAGCAGAGCGCGGTTACGCCCGTCACTTCCAATACTGAGCTTGATCTGGCGCATAGTTGCCAGCGTGGAGCGCAGCTCTCGAAGCGGGGCGATGCGCGCGTCGGACTTTGCTGCCTCGCGGAAGGTGTCGTCGCTCAGGGCGAGCTTGCCCGAAGCGAGTCGCGGCCAAGGGATTCCATTCGCTATCAGCCATGACTCGAAGCGGTCGTGCTTGAACGTACGCCCCTCGTATACGCCGTACCGCTCGTCAATCTCCTCAATCAGCTGGTCTTGGATCGAGTCCCATCGATCGAGGAGCTTCGCCAAGAACTCGGTGTCCACAGGGATGCCGGTCCGTTCCATGTCAGCGACTGACGCCATGTACGCCCCGCGCACGAGTGCGCGACGCAGATCAATCCCGGGTTCCATGCGGTTGAGCAGGCGCACCGTGGCTTCCACGTCGGCAGCGCAGTAGGACAGGAGTGCGCGGCGCTCGTCTCCGGTGTACGAGCCGCCTCGGATTGCGAGGTCGCGCAGCTCGTCCTTTGTTGCCGATGCCATTCCAGGAAGGCCGAAGTGGTCGAGCGCGCCGAGCAAGCCGGAACCCGACCGGGGCCGTCGTCCGTTAGTGAAATTCCGGAACTCGACATAGAGGTCAAGAAGATGCACAGGCACCGGCCACTCGAGCGCCAGAAAGCAACCGATCTCAGCTGAGGCGAAAAAGGCTACAACCAAGACGTCGTCGCCCAGACAAAACGGCGGAGCGCCAGCTCGGAGCTCGTCCCGCCACAATTCGAGCCTGCGCCCCGTTCGGATCTCGTGGGCCACGAGGCAGAGTGGTTCTGGCAGCTCACCCGGCGGGACGTGGAACTCGAAGTCCAGAACCCAGACCGCGCAGTACAACTCATAGCAACTCACTGGGCTCGCCCGAGGAGCTTGGCTACTACGGGATGATCGAGACTCTGGATTTCCTTTCCAGAGAAAGCAATCTTCAACAGGTCACCAAGGCTATGCTCGGACCAAACAGGCTCACCAAAGTCGCCCGTTGAGATGAACACGTCATACCCGTGTGCCTCTCGGTTGGCGACCATGCGAACCCACCCGCGCTCGGCTTGCTCGGCAACCCGGCGAGCGCTCTCAAACCACGGATTGTCTGAACCGTCGGGATTCGGAAGGCGGATCGGCCAGAGGCGGAGCGAGCCCTGCGTCGTGACCACGACGCAGATTTCCACCCACTTCACCTCGGTCACCAACTCCTGGGCGACGTGGGGATGGACGTAGAATTGGGTCCCATCATCTTCCCAGTCGAGGAGCGAAGCTGGAATTCGCCACTCCTCGCCAGGGCGTACTCGGAACCATGTCTGCTTGCCCGGCTTGCCCACCGGGACGGACGTCAGGTGGCGCTGTGTGCTGACGAGCGCGTCAAAATCCTGGCGTTGCCGGAGCTCGTCAAGGTTGTCGAAGATGGAGCCGCCGCCGCTCGAGCGAGGCTCCTTGCCGGTCTTTTCTTCTTCGCTGGGTTGTTCGTTTTCGGTGGTAGTGTTGTCTTCGGCCATGATCTTTTATCCCATGGCCTCGCAACTGCTATCATCAGAGTGCGTATCGTTCCGATGCTGGCTGCGAAGCCGGCTATGGCCCCGGAGCGCTAGGCTCCGGGGCCGATTTCAATTCCCGCCCCACTCATCATTGGCTCTCCGTTCGCCGCAATGCAGTTGGCCCGCTAGGGCTTGGGTCGTGAGGCCCCACCTGAGCGGATCGCATCCACGCGAGCACTTCGTCCCGATCGACACGAAGCCAGCGTCGGCGGACGCGGTAGACTGGAAGGTCTCCCCGCCGAACGGCGCCACGCAGTGTGTCTTGGCTCACGCCTAGTAGGCAGGCGGCCCGGGGCAGTGTGAGGAACTGGGGGGCAGGTGTTGTTGATGATTCTGATGCCATGTGGGGCCGTCTAGCACCACGTGGCCACCGTAAGGAATAGGCGGTGGAATTACTTACGGTTAAACCTTCTCCTGAACTCGGTCACGCGCGAACGAACCCCCTCACCATCGCAATCTGGCTTCTTCTCGATCTCTTGGACGAGCTGCGCAAGAAGCCCCCAGCGTCCCCTTACGCCGCGAAGGGCTTCTTCCATGTCCGCTAGGACCGGCGTGAGCCAGGGCCCGGGCGCGCCAGCCCCTTCCGCTCGCGGCCCTGCTCCGAAGTTCTCTTCCAAGTGCTCCAGCGTCCTTCTGAGCTGGGACGCCCTGCGGAGGCACCTCTGGGCATCCTTGGCGGTGCGTTTGGATTGCTTCTCATCGCCTTTGCGCTCGTAGAACCTAGACGCCTCCGTCAGCGCCGTAGCGTCGGATTCTTCCGCTTGAATCTCCCTTTCGATCACGGCGAATGAGATGTCGTCCGCCCGCTCGACCCTGAAGTCATCGGGCTTTGGCCACCAGCTGGAATCTGGAAGCATCTCAGGAATTGCCACGTCGTCGTATCCATCGACGAAAATCTCCAGGGACTCCTCGATCTGTCGCCTATGCCCGCGGCCAAGCTTAAGGAGCCTGTCTACGAAATCGCTGCCCTCGAACCAGGCGAGGAGCGAACGTTCGAGAGCTTCGGGGTCGCGTCGAGTCAGGCTGAGATGTTCGCGCTGCTTGAAGCAGAAGCTTCCGAAGCGCACGACCGCCTTGCGGGCAGAAGGTCGTGTGAGCCGAGGAATTTCTAGTCTGGAGGAGCGGTCGTATTCTCGGAGCGATTCGGCGATAGCCTCGCCGATCGGTCCCCGGGCCCGGACGACCTTCGCCCCTGGCAGGAAGGAGCGCTTTCTTCGATTGGGCCTCTTCGATTCTTCGGCTGCGTCAGCCATCCCGCTACACCTCGCGGGTGCACCCCAAGTTGATGGAGGCTGGCCGCCGGGTGTGCGGCGGCCCCCGTTGCAACGGGTGCCTCCACTCAAGAGTCTAGCGATCGGATGAAGCTGGCTACAGCGACTGGAACTGCTTCAGGTTGCCAAGCGCGCGCCGCCGACCCTCCACCGTCCGCGGCCCGGTTGACAAGCCGCCGTGGTTCCGACACCGCCCGCTCTTGAGCCCCTTGCGGTGGCAAGGCCGCCCGAGCCGCGTCCGCGCCCCACAACGGCTTCCTACGAATCGCTGGATCTCGTACAGCGCCGCCCGTTGGCTCTTGACCTGAAAGAGGCGGTTCTCGAGAGTCTTCACGGTGCGTGCTGGTCGTTGCCAGCGGGTGTCGGTCATGCCTTGGAGTGTACGCTCAGACAGGTTACGCACCAGAACCGGACTCCATGACGCGGGCGCGCGTTGTCAGGGACGTGTGACGTTACTAGACCCCTCCCCTGGCACGAGTCGTATCTACTGGCGGTGCAGCCGCACGCTGCTCGGTGTAGCCTTGAGTTGCTGGGTGCTACTCCGGGGAGAGTGAGCGTATGAAGGAGGACAAAGAACCGCGCGAGTATCTGACGAGTCGCGAGGCGTGCGATCTCGTTGGCTACAGCCGTCCCGACGCGCTGCTGCGGGCTTGGCGTGCGGCCGGTGTTCAAGCGCGCTTCGGGGCGCATGCTTGTCGCGGTTGCGGGCCTTCCAGACGATGGCACGCCCGCTGCGGCGCTTTCGATACAACCTGGGCCACTAGCCTGGCATCGCGTTGGGGACTGGCCCCACAAGTTCGATCGCCGAACCGGGGCTACCGTTTCAGGCCGTGGAGAGCGGTCGAAGGCAGCGGTCTTGAAATTCGCCGCTTTAGACACGTTCGGGTGTTCATCGCCAGCATCAGCGGGTTCCCTGCGTAGCCTGCGTGCGCATTAACTCGCGAGTAACATGCGCCCAGCTGCACACCGTGTGCAGCGATTTCGACGGCGATGCTACCGGATTCCGCTTAAGCTGAACATCTACACGTCATCATGTCTACTCTCACCGCCGGGTTCTAACGCGTCACGCTCACCCACGCAGCGGGTTGGTCTTGGCGTCCCTCTCGAGCATCGCGCCCACTTTCGAAAGAAACCGAGACGGGAGCGCGCGCAGATCATAGATGAAGGTGTACGCCACTGGGACGACGAGGAGTGTGAGAAATGTCGAAGAAAGCAGTCCTCCGATCACCAGAACGCCCATCGGATTTCGGAACTCGGCTGCGTCGCTCGTCGCAATCGCAACCGGGATCATTCCAAAGACGGTGGAAAATGCAGTCATCAGGACTGGCCGCAGCCGGACGGGGCCTGCCCGAAGCATGGCGGTGCGCGCGTCGGAGCCCTGGTCACGAAGCTGGTTCGCGTAGTCGACCAGCAGGATTCCATTCTTCATGACCAGACCCATCAGCGCCAGCAATCCAATCTGCGCCCAGATACTGAGGGGCATCCCGGTCACCGAGAGCGCGACAAATGCGCCGACGAACGAAAGCGGCGCGCAGAGCATGATTACCGCGGGCTGGATGAAGCTGTTGAACTGGCTCGCAAGGATCATGTAGAGGGCGAGCAGTGCGAGCAGAAAGGAAAACCGAACGGCATCGACAGAGCTCTGCATTCGCTCGGCTGCGCCCTCGTATCGTCCCACGTAACCGGGCGGCAGACCGACCGCCGACACGATCTCGTCCAGGCGCTCCACGGCGGTCCCGAGGGCAACTCCCTCCGGAGTGTTGGAGGATATCGTCACTTTCCTGGCGCGGTCCTGACGATCGATGCGAGCGGGAGCCGCGGCGATCCGGACACTGCCAACGTTGGAGAGCTCGATCAGCCTGCCGTTGACGGCCCGGATCTGCGCCCGTTCGAGCTCGTGAAGATCGTCGCGCTGTGTCTCTTCGAGGCGGACGCGCACGCCGTAGCGTTTCCCCGCCTCCTCGTATTGTGCGACTTCCACCCCGCCCACCAGCGCCCGAAGCGTCGTCGCCAGCGGGCGAAGTGGAACGCCCAGATCGGCGCTGCGCCGGCGGTCGATCAGGATCTGGACCTCGGGTTTCCCTGGCTCGAAGCTCAACGTCGTATCGACATAGAGCGGGTCTGCGTGCATTTCGTCCGCGATCCGTTCGGCGGTTGCTTCTAGAACAGTCAGATCGTCGCCGGACAGTCCGTACTCGAGGGCGTAGGCCGTGAACCCCCCGCCCGAGATAAAGGGGACATCGTTGACCCCGACGCGCTTCGCATCGGGGGCCGCCCGGCGCATGGCCTCACGAATCTCGTCCATGATCACGATCTGGCCGGTCGAGCGCTCCTGTTTGGGAGTGAGCTTGCCGTAGAAGCTGGCAACGTTCACTTGACCGCGGCTTCCGGAACCCACCGTCAGGAATACGCTCTCGACGTGATCGATCTCTTGAATCACCGAGGCGACCCGATGCCCGAGGGCTTTCGTCTTCTGGATGCCAGCACCGAGCGGAAGTTCGACGACGGCCTCGAATTCGCTGCGGTCCGACTTGGGCGAGAATTCGAGCGGGATGGTTCGCGCCGTCGAGACGCCGAGGTAGATCGCCGCCAGAGCGACCCCCACGACGAGGGCGCGGTGCCGCAGCGCGTGTCCAAGGACGGTTGCGTAGGTGCGATCGAGCGCTTGGTAGAGTCGCTCGAAGGCCCGGAAAATGCGTCCGGAAGAGTTCTGCGAGCGCAGCGTATAAGCGCAGAGCATCGGAGTCAGTGTGAGCGCAACGAGGAGCGAGATCGCAACCGCAAATGAGATCGCGAGACCGTACTCAAAGAAGAAACGACCGATCACCCCCTGCATGAAGGCGATCGGCAGAAACACCGCCAGCACGGAAAGCGTTCCCGCGACCACTGCGAGACCCACCTCCGCGGTGCCCCGGGAGGCGGCTTCGAGGGGCGATCGTCCCTCTTCGATTTTACGATGGATGCTCTCGAGGACCACGATCGCGTCGTCGATCAGGAGTCCGATGGAGACAGACAGAGCCATCAGTGTGAGGAGATTGAGCGTGAATCCCATGACGTAGAACATGAAGAACGTGGACACGATCGATGTTGGTATGGCGGTGGAGACAATGAGAGTCGTCCGCAGACTTCTCAGAAAGGCGAAGGTCACCAGCACCGCGAGGAGGCCGCCGATGACCATGTCGATCCCGACGTCCCGCGCGGACGACTCGATGAAGCGCGACGTGTCTCGCGCCACCACGAGCTGGGTTCCGGGAGGAGCGGACCCCCGCAGCTTTTCGACTTCCGCATTGACTGCGCGAGCCACCTCCACGACGTTGCGCCCGGACTGGCGACGAATCGCAAGAGAAATGCCCGGAACTCCGTTTAACTCGGCGTAGGTCCGCTCGTCTTCCAGCCCATCCTCGATACGCGCGACATCCCGCACGAAAGTCGGCATACCGTCGCGATACGCGACTACGATGTCCCCGAATTCAGCGACGGATTCGGCTTCTCCCTTCGTCTTGACGGCGAATTCGCCCTGCCCGCCGGCCGTCTCGAGCAAGCCGCCGGGGATCTCGACATGTTCGGTGCGGATCGCTTGAATGACGTCGACCGCGGTGAGCGCGTAGCTCCGGAGGCGATCGGCGTCGAGCCAGACGCGAATCTCCCGCTCGCGGCCGCCCACGCGGGAGACCGAACCCACGCCGGGGAGCCGCTGGAGCCGCTCCTTGACGACGTCTTCCGCGTACTCGGTGAGCTCGGCGACGGGCAGCTCGCCGCCGATGAGTACGGAGAGTATGGGCGACGCGTCGGGATCGATCTTCTCGACGATTGGAGATTCCGCTTCGGTCGGGATCTCACCCAGGGCAAGGGCAACCTGGTCGCGGACATCCTGGGCCTTGATGTCCACCGACTCCTCGAGCTCGAACTGAATGAATACCTGGGAAAGACCTTCCGAGCTGATGGACTTGAGCGTCTTGATTCCAGAGATGGTGTTGATGTACTCCTCGATGACGTCTGTTACCTCGGTCTCAACCGCTCGCGGAGTCGCGCCCTCCAGGACGGTCGTCACGGCGAGGTAGGGAAATTCGACTCGCGGGAAAAGGTCGACGCCGATACGCCCGATCGAGATCAACCCGAGCGCGACCAGCGCTCCGATGAGCATGACGGCCAAGACCGGTCTCTGAATCGAGATGTCAGCGATTCGCATGTCGGTCGGTCTCGACGACGATCGGCGCCCCGGGCGTCAGGCGTCGGAGATCGGGGCCCACGAGGATGTGGTCGCCAGGGTCCAGACCCGCGAGAATCTCCATTCGGGTTATGTCCAGATCCCGGGCTTTGACGGCACGGCGCACAGCAGTGTCACCCGAGGCGACGTACACGTACCGGCTCCCCTCGGGACCGAGGACGCCCTGGCGCTCCACGACCGTTGCGAGCCGCGGCTCGGGAAGGAGTTCTGCCTTTGCGAATAGACCCGGTTTGAGTTCTAGGTCCGGGTTTTCGATCGGAAGCCGCACTTCGAACGCCCGCGACACACGGTCTACCAGGTCGTTGAGGATGTAGACGGAACTCTCGTACTCGCGGTTCATGCCGTCGACCCACACGCGTGCCGGAGTGCCGACATGAACCTGCGAGAGGTGCACCTCTGGGATCTGAATGATGGCCCCCACGATGTCCATCTTCATGACCTGCACCACGGGTGAGTTCGAGCTCATCATGGTTCGCACCATCGTGCCCTCGTGGACGTAGCGGTTGGTAACCGCGGCGGCATAGGGCGCGCGAACGACAGTATCTTCCAGGCGCTGGCGAGCGAGGGCGACGGCGGTCTTGGCGGTGCCCAGCCGGGCATCGGCGATTTCGTAGGCCGTCCTCACATCGTCGAGGCGGTCCTCGGATGCAACCGAGCTGCTGCGTAATGTCTCGATGCGGTCGCGTTCGCGTTCCGCGTTCTTTGCCTCCGCCTGGGCGAGCCGCATCGCGTGGCCGGCTTGTTCGAGGGCGATCTCGTAGTCGACCTGCCGAGTCCGGAAGAGAACATCACCGGCTTCGACCCGGTCTCCAACTTTGACGAAGATCTCTTCGATGATGCCGTCTACGCGCGGGCCGACGTCGGTCATCTTGTGTGGGGCGATGGTTCCGGTACCGAACACAGGCACGACGATGTGTTCGGCCTTGACGGACACTTCGCCGATCGTGATCGGCGGGCGTTCCGACGGTGCCGGATCCGTGGTGTCAGAGGCTCCACACCCGAGCCCGACGACTGACAGCGTGAGCGCTGTGGCCAGCGATCTCACTTCTGCTCTCGCTCTTCGAGAATGCGCTCGAAGATCGCGCGAACGGCCGGCGCCGCGGCGGAGACGGGGCCTTTCCCCGATTCTTCCACCCAGCGTGCCGCCGCAGTGTTGACCGTACCGATGATCGAGACGGCCACGGCCTCTGGATCGAGAGCCCCGAGGTAGCCCTGCTGCTTGGCCCTCGACGCGATGCCGATGACCCACGCTGTGAAGTCCTTGAAGATGTGAAGAGAGGGCTCTCCCATGGTCTGGCGCACCTTCCACGGAAGACCCTGGGTGCTGTGGGCGTAGAGGCGGAGCAGGTCAGCATGCTCTTCGAAGCAAGCGAAGAGCGAGTCGATTAGAGAAAGAAGCTGCTCTCGGGGATCCTCGATGGCGTCGACCTGGACTTGAACCTTGTCACGCACGGCTTCGGCCGCGCTGCGGATGACTTGCTGATAGAGCTCCTCCTTGCTGGGGAAGAGCTCGTAGAGCGACTTGGTCGAGAGTTCGGCGGCCGCCGAAATCTCCGCGACCTGTGCTCCCGGGAAACCCTTCGCCGCGAAAATCGCAGAAGCGGCAGTGATAACATCGGCCCGGCGCATCGCGGTCTCACGCTCGCGGCGCTCGGCGCGAGGCGACCTCGATTGGGAGTTCGCCATCTGCGAGCGGGTCCCCTCAGCCTTGCCTATCACGACGCGACCCTCTCCATCGGGAGAACAGCCGATGCTCGAATAACGACCAATTTCCTCCGTGTTCCACGGCTCCGGCGCGCCGTTAGCCGAGGCGACAGATCCGGCCGAAGGAGCGTTTTCGACCCAGAATATTGGCGGATCCCCATGGTAAAATTCATCATATCAATATCATACTCAATATTTTTTGAATGAAAATAGTGAGTTTCCAACTCTTGAAGGAGAGGGAAGCCTCGGCCATCGGGATCGAATGAGGCAGTACCGTTCGGGCCTCACCCGGGCGTGCCGGTAGCTCAGGTGTCCGGGGGGGGCTGAACTTCCTCGAAGGTCGTCTCATAGCCCTCGTCATCGCGAATCTCGATGCACTTGGCACCATTGCGATCGACGATGCGCGGCAGGACGGGCACCACTGGGCGCGCTCGCGACGCCGCGATGGCCTCGTCCGCGCTGCCGAACCCGCACAGTGTCTCGAGATTGCACCGCGCGGGGAAGATGATGCTTCGCTCCCCACGCCTGGATTGGGAGACCGCCTCTTCGGGTCGCAACCAGACGTGGTCGGTCGATTCGATCCCGTCGTGTGCTGCTTCCTGACCTGGCGGTGTGCGAGCCGTGAAAAAGAGCGTATCGAAGCGGCGCGGGGCCAGCTCCGGCGTGATCCAGTGTCCGTGTACGGCGAGCTGGTCGCCAGCAAGAACCAGGTTCTCGGCCTCGACGATCTCACGAAACGACCGCTTGTGATCCTGGACGTCGAGACGATGAGGAGCGAGGTCCTTGGCGACGTCGGTGCCAACGATCTCCTTCTCGCCGGCGCGCCGCGCGAGCACGATGCCGGTTTCCTCGTACGCCTCGCGAATCGCAGCCACGATGAACGCCAGCGCGAGGTCCGGTGCGACGGTCGGCGCCAGCGCTCGAGCGCCTTGCTCATCGATGCCACCGAGGCAGTCAGCAAGGCTGTGATCACTCTCGTCTACGCGGCCGCCGGGAAAGACATAGAGGCGGGGCAGGAACTCGCTCTTGACGCTCCGCTCGACCAGGAGCACCTCCGGTGCCGACGGGCCGTCCCGAAGCAAAATGACGGTCACTGCGGGAAGCGGTGTGGTGGGGGACACGATCTTCTCACGCTGCGGCCCCGCGACTCTCGTAGTCCAGGTGCCCGTACTCACCGCGATGGGTGTCCAGCATCGAACCGAGATGCTCGCGTAGCCGCTGTCTGCCGGTCCAGATATATCGACTCGGTTCCACTTCCTCCAGGTCGCGCATTTCCACGAGATCATCGACGTACGCGCTGGCTTCGTCGTGGGCCACGACCAGTCGAAAAATATTCTGATCGACCTTCCACAGCGGCTGATGCTCAACACCGCCCCAGGCTAGATCGAGTACCCGCATCGGTTGCGTGCGGTGGTCTGCGAGAACCCTGTAGAGTGCTCGTAGCCGAGCCGCGGTCAACTCGAGATCGCGCATCGCCATCCGCTTGGGATTGGGGTACACGATCTCGTGGCTCGGGTAGGTGGTGCACGAATCGACGGGAAGTCCGAGTAGCCGTAGGTTCGACTCCAGGTAGCGCAGGATTCCACAGCGGTCTTCGGGGACTCCGGCGTGGCGCGCGATGGAGCGCGGCGTAACGAGAGAGGTCGTTGCGGGAAGCCACATGTCGCCCGAGATGAAGTGCTCGCCATCGATCAGCACACACAGATGGCCGGGAAGGTGGCCGTCGAAGCGCAACACTTCGATCCGTCCCCCAGCGAGTGTGACCCGCTGCTCCGCCGGATCAATCTCACGATCCACGCGCATCGCTCCATCTTCGCTCGAGCCCCAGGGCGAGCTGTTCATGTCGATGCTCGCGTTCCCGAGCATGTCGACGTAGTGCTGGTGGATCGCATCGGTGATCGAGTCGATCGGGACGTCGATTTCACAGTCCCGGAAGAAGCCGCCCTTGACCTGGAAGAACGATTCACGCCGGCTCACGACCGGAAACAACGCCTCGGTGAAAGGGTGGGTGAGGATTTCGACGGAGTCTTCGAGCGCCTCGACGGCCTTGTGGCCACCCGCGTGATCGAAGTGCGCGTGCGTGTAGAGCACCTGGATCGGGCGCTCGCCGAGGCTGCGTCCCTCGCTCGCGACGATCTCTTCGAGAGTACCTGGGAAGACCTCGCCTGCCGTCGTGCGATAAGTCGAGTCGGTCACGAGGAGAAGGTCCGGTAGCGAAATCACATGGCAGGCCACCGAAAAGGAACTCGCTCCGACCGGAGAGCCAGGTGCATTGAACTTCTCCAGCAGATAGCGCGTGGTCGGTGTACGAAACTTGCTGAGGACGAGGTCGAGTGGGCTCTTCACTCTGGATCCATCGCCGCCAAACGAGACGTTTCCCGATTCGGCATCGATGCGATAGATCCGGAGTCCGTCGGCTCCGGATCCGACCTGGCTCCAGGTGATCATGCGAATCTCCGGCGGGAATGCGGCTTCATCGGCGTTCGAACGCGAGCGGAAGCGACTTGGGACCGCGCAAGAGCATCGAATCGATCATCGCAATCTCGTCGCCCTCCCGGCGAAGGCATGCACACTTCGAGAACAGCGTCTCGAAGGCGATTCGAGCCTCGAGACGCGCCAACGCCGCTCCCAGGCAGAAGTGGATTCCGTGGCCGAATGCCAGGTGGCCCTGTGTGTCGCGGTGGATGTCGAAACGATCGGGATACGGAAACTGCCGCTCGTCGCGGTTCGCTGAGGCGAAGAGCACCATGAGGAACGCGTCCTTTTCGATCTCGGCTCCCCCCAGCTCCACATTCCGCGTCGCCTGCCGGGGGATCCCCTGGACCGGCGTGTCGTAGCGCAGGGCTTCTTCGATCATTCCGGGGATCAGCGAGAAGTCCGAGCTCACAGCCTCGAGCTGATCGGGGTGGTTCAAGAGCGCCATCATCGCGTTTCCGATCAGATTGGTCGTTGTCTCGTTGCCTGCGATGAGCAGCAGCAGGATGAAGGCGAGCACCTCGCCGTCCGTGAGTGCATCACCCTGTTCTGCATCGACCAGGACGCTGATCAGATCGTCTTGTGGGTGGGCGCGCCTTTCGTTGGCGATCTGCTCGAAGTACTCCGCCATTTCGTCTGCTCCCCGGACGACGTCCTCGCGGCTGAACTCGCCCGACAGACCCGACAGCCCGATCACGACGGTGTCGGACCAGTGCTTGAACTGTTCCCGCCGTTCGGGCTCGACTCCCAGGAGCTCGGCGATCACCGTCACAGGGAACGGGGTGGCCAGGTCCCGAACCAGCTCCATGTGGCCGGTGGCTGCGACGCGGTCGACGAAATCCTCTGCGATCTCGCGAAGCCGGGGCTCGAGGGCAGCCATGCGGCGAGGGGTGAAGCCGCGGTTCACGAGTCCGCGCAGTCTCGTGTGCTTCGGCGGATCGACCGCAATCATCATCGATGAGGAAAGGATTCGATGGCCTGCCAGGGATCCGGAGTTTGGGCCGATTCCGATACTGCCCTGAGCCAGGGCGTCGAGCGCCGTCGACGAGAAGACTTCGGGATCGTGAATCACGCGCTGTACGTCGTCGTATCGACTCACCGCGAAGATGGGCAAGCCGGGCAGCATGCGCTTGACCCCGCCTTCGCGACGCATTGCGGCGTAGTAGGGGTACGGGTTCGCCCGAACGTGCGGGAGCAGGGGATTGTAGTCGGCGGCCGAGATCTCTAGCTCGGCTTGCGGCGTCGTCGCGGTGGCCATCGACTCTCCTCGTAAAAGGGGCGGGGTGAGGTTCGGCTCAGCTCGCCTCGCGAGCCAGGGGCAGGCTTCTCGGTCCACGCAGCAGGAAGGAGTCGAGATACTCTGTCTCGTCTTGCAGGCGCCGGAGCCGACCGGCTCGTCGAAACAACTCTTCGAAGCCGACGCGCGCCTCGAGCCGGGCCAGCGACGCGCCCAGACAGAAGTGGATTCCGAACCCGAAGGCCAGATGGCCCTGTGGGTTACGCGTGATGTCAAAGCGATCGCCGTCGGCAAACTGTCGGCTGTCGCGGTTGGCCGACGCGAATACCGGCAGCACGATCGAGCCTTTCGGGATCTGAGTATCCGAGAGCTCGACATCTGCCTTGGCCTGACGGAAGAGCATCTGAACCGGGGAGTCGTAGCGGAGGACTTCTTCCACCATTGCCGGTATGAGATCCGGATTCTCTTGAACCTTGTTCAGCTGCTCGGGATGGTTCGACAGCGCGACCATTCCATTGCCGATCAGGTTCGTCGTGGTCTCGTTTCCCGCGACCAGAATCAGGATGGTGAACATCAAGGTCTCCATCGGACTCAGCGCGACCTCACCGCCTTCCGCAGCGATCAGGGTGCTGATCAGGTCGTCCTTGGGCTCGCGCCGACGCCGCTCGATTGCATCGAGGAAGTACTCGTTGAATTCGCGGAATACCCCGAGAACCACCTCCGGCTGGGATCCCGATGCCGAACCCGTCGTACTGGTGATGAGCGTGTCGGACCAGCGTTTGAAGTCCTCGAAGCGCTCGGATTCCACGCCAATGAGCTCGGCGATCACCGTCACGGGAAGCGGAACGGTGAAGTCGGCGACGAGATCGAACTCGGGCTTCTCCAGCATCCGGTCGAGAGCGTCGCTTGCGATCTCGCGGATACGCGTTTCGAGTGCGGCGATTCGCCGCGGTGTGAAGCCGCGATTCACGATTCGGCGAAGCCGTTCGTGCTGGGGTGGGTCGGCCGCGATCAACGACGGCTTGGTCATCATCTCCTGGGGATCGAAGGGAAGGCCCTTCGCCATTTCCATGAGAGTCTGCATCGCGACTGGGTCGAGACTCTGCCCACCCATCTGCTGAATCCCCAGCCCCATACCGGCGAGCATCATCATCATCATCGCGCTCGACGAAAAGAGTTCCGGGTGCTTGAGAACGAACTGAACATCGTCGTATCTCGTGACGAGGTAAAAGCCCGAGCCTTCGACGCGATACACGGGTGCGTGTTCGCGAAGCTCGGCGTACCGCGAATAGGGATCCGCCCGGTTTTCGAGCGAGAAGGGGTCGTAGTTCACAACGGCCATCGGCTCTCCCGACAGAGCCCGCTGGAGGGCTTTTCTGCCTCGCGAGTCAGCGGCTTTCTAGCCTTTCAAGACGTCTTCAGCAAGAGAGCACGCCCCGCTGTCTATGATCGGGAAGAGCTCGAAATATACGGAACGGCCTGCTTTAGCGATAGATTTGGGACCGGGCCGGTCGCGTTTTTGTAGTGCTTGCGGTATAGGTTTTCTGACTTTCAGGTCTATGGGATGATTCGTCCCGGCTCTATTTCGCTGGGAGCACCAATTCATGGCGGCGGTGGAAGAGCGGCAGGCCAAGGCCGAGCGAACGCGGGCCCAGATCCTCGCCGCGGCCAAACACCGGTTCTCGGCGCACGGCTATGCCCAGACCCGGCTTGAAGACGTCGGCGAGGACGTGGGAATCGTTCGCTCGGCCGTCCTCTATCACTTCGAGGATAAGGCGCAGCTGTACAAGGCCGTGCTCGACGACCTCTTTGACCCCCTGCTCGATGAGCTGAGATCGGCTCTGATCGCACCGGGCACCCTTCCGGAGCGTATCGAGTCCGCGGTCTCCAGCTTCGTGGACTACATGGGGCGGCGGCCCGCTGCGGCGCGGATCGCAATGCGCGAGTCGGTTCACTCCGATCCGGCGATTGTCCAAGCGATGCGCGTCCAAGCAGCCCCTTATCTCAGTCTCCTCACGATGATCTTCGACGAAGGCGAGCGTTCTGGGGTCCTCCAACCAATCCGTTCGGATCCGCTGCACTTCATCAGCATCGTCGCAGGCTCGACTCTGTTCTACATCTCAGCCCTTCCCACCTTCGTGGGCGATCTTCCCTACGACCCGCTTTCGCCAGAGCAGCTCGCGGCGCACAAGCGAGACGTTCTGAACATCACGCGCCGTCTGCTCGGAATCCGTGGCCCGCGCACGATGAGAACCTGACGTTTCGCGCGCAAGGCGGTCTTTCGCTGCAATGACTCGAATGAGAGCTGAAGTCAACCCTCCCCCGATCGGATTGACCTGCCGGTCCCCCAGGGCGTGACAGATTGGAGGATGCCCGTGAGCTTCCTGGAGACCGTCCGCCGCGCTCGCTCCCACCTAGAGGAGCAGGGCCGCGTCTCGCTAAGCGCACTGAAGCTCGAGTTTGATCTCGACGACGCCCTGCTTGAGTCCCTGATCGAAGAGCTTGTGGACGTTCAACAAATCGCGGCTCGCGAGGGGCGGGTTCTCATTCGGGTTGGGCCAGCGCGTTCAGAGCCAGCGATCATAGAGCTTTCCAGTGTGGAACGCGCCCCGCGCGATTACACGCCGAAGCACCTCGCGGACAAGATCCTCCAGTCGAAGTCCGCCATCGGGGGTGAGCGCAAGCAGGTGACGGTGCTCTTCGCCGACGTGCGGGGATCCATGGAGCTGGCGGTGCAGGTCGGCGCGGAGGACTGGCACGCCATCCTCGAGCGTTTCTTCCAGCTCCTGGCTGACGGCGTGCACCGCTTCGAGGGCACGGTCAACCAGTACACTGGTGACGGGATCATGGCGCTGTTCGGAGCGCCGATCGCCCACGAGGACCACGCCCAGCGGGCCTGCTATGCCGCGCTCCACCTGAGCGAGTCCGTCGGAGAGCTGGCTCAGGAGCTGCGTCGCGAGCACGGCCTCGACTTCCAGATGCGCATCGGCCTCAACTCGGGCGACGTCGTGGTCGGAAAGATCGGCGACGACCTGCGCATGGACTACACCGCGCAGGGCGAGACGGTGGGTCTCGCGCAGCGGATGGAAGCGTTGGCCGAGACTGGTCGGCCGTACCTCACCCAGGCGACGGCCGCGCTGGCCGAAGGCTGGTTCGAGCTGGCCGATCTCGGCGAGTTCAAGGTGAAGGGCGCGCCCCTGCCGGTGCATGTCTTCGGTCTGGACGGTGTGGGGAGCATTCGCACACGCCTCGACCTGTCGCGCGCCCGGGGCTTCTCGCGCTTGGTGGGCCGCGAGGACGATCTCGCCACGCTCGAGGCGGCGCTCGAGCAAGCGATGGAAGGACAGGGTCAGGTGGTGGGTATCGTGGCCGACGCTGGCGTCGGCAAGAGCCGTCTGTGTCTCGAATTCACAGACCGCTGCCGCTCGCGCGGGATCACGGTGCGCGAGGCGCAGGCCGTCTCGCACGGTCGGAACGTCCCGCTGCTCCCGGTGCTCCAGCTCCTGCGCGATGTCTTCGGCATCGACGCGCGCGACGCCGACGCCGAGGCGCGCCAGAAGATCGCCGGCGCCGTGGTGCTGCGCGACGAGAGTCTCCAGCGCGATCTTCCGCTGCTCTTCGAGTACATGGGTGTGCCCGATCCGAAGCGGCCGGCGCCGCCGCTCGAGCCCGACGAGCGCCAGCGGCGGCTCGGGGGCCTGCTGCGTCAGCTCCTCCAGGCGCGCAGCCGCGAGGAGGCCGCGGTCTACCTGGTGGAGGACCTCCACTGGATCGACGAGGCCAGCGAGGACTTCGTGGAGCGGATGGTCGAAGCCATCCCGGGCAGCCGGAGCCTGGTGCTCGTGAACTTCCGGCCGGAGTACGAGGTGCCGTGGGGTGGGAAGTCGTACTACCGGCAGCTCCCACTGCTTCCGCTCGGGGCTGACGCCATGCGCGAGCTGCTGGTGCACCTGCTGGGCTCCGACCCGTCGCTTGGCGACCTCGCCGAGCGGGTCGAGCAGCGCGCCTCGGGCAATCCCTTCTTCATCGAGGAGATTGTGCAGTCGCTGGTCGACGCGGGCAGCCTCGAGGGCGAGCGCGGTGCCTACCGGCTCGTCGTGCCCGTGCACGAGATCGCCCTGCCCGAGCGGGTGGAGACGCTCTTGGCCGCCCGGATCGACCGCATAGGCGAGCGCGAGAAGCGTGTACTCCAGACGGCGTCAGTGATCGGCGGAGAGTTCTCGCGCGCCGTTCTGAAGAAGGTGGGCGAGTTCGACGACGAAGATCTCAACGAGGCCCTGCGAGGGCTGACCGCCGCCGAGTTCGTGCACGAGCGCCAGATCTACCCCGAGCTCGAGTACGCCTTCAAGCATCCCCTTACTCAGGAGGTGGCGTACCACTCGCTGCTGGGCGAGCGCCGCCGGGCCAGCCACGCGGCTGTCGCGCGCGCCATTGAGGAATTCGAGGGCGAGCGCCTGGACGAGGTGGCTTCGCTGTTGGCCCACCACTACGAGGAGGCCGCGGACACCCTCGCAGCTGCCCGCTGGCACGCGCGCGCCGCGGGCTCCTGGACCACCAGCGCCTTCCGCGAGTCGTTCCGCCATTGGCAGCGCGTGCGCGAGCTGGGCGGCGAGCTGCCCGATTCGGAGGAGGCCCTGCGGCTGCGGCTGTTGAGTATCGGAGGCTGTCTCAGCCTGGCTATTCAAGTCGTGCTGGACCGGGCGATGGGTGCCGAGGAGGTCGCCACGCTGATTCGAGAGGGGCGGGAGCTGGTGACGCGGCTCAACGACCCGCGAGCAAAGGCGAACTTCCTGCTGGGCGCAACGACGGCCGTCGGCGGCTCGCAAGAGCTGGCCGACGCCATCCCCCTCGCGCTGGAGGCCCTGGCCGATGCAGACGCCACGGGCGACGTGATCTTCAGGCTGGAGGTTCGCGGCCGGATTAGCCCGTTCCTGGCAAGCGCCTCGCCGCGGCTCGCACTCGAGACGGCCGAGGTCAGCGAGTCCTTGCTGGCGGAGGCGCGGTCGACTGGCATCGAGGTTCCCGGGCCGGTGGTCTTGCTGCTGGAACAGGTTCGCGGTCTGGCCCTCATCCAGGTGGGTCGCCTCGACGAGGCCGGCGAGGTCTTGGAGCGCGTTCGGCAGCAGGCGGCGGGCGACGAGTTGATGCTGACCGGGGTCACCTGCTTCCTCACGCAGAGCGAGTCCCAGCGAGGGAACGCGGCGAGGGCGGCCGACTACGGAAGGCAGGCGGTCGACTTGGCCGAGAGGATGGGAAGGGGGACTAGCATCGTGCTGGCCTACTTGGTGTACGGGCAGGCCCTAATCGTGGACGAGCGTTTTGACGAGGCGCAGCGGGTCCTGGAGCGCGGGCTGGACTACGCCGACGAAGGTGGAGTGAGGCTGCTCCGATCGGCAATTCAGGGCTCGCTGGCCGACGCCCTCTCTGGGCTCGGGCGCGCCAAGGAGGCGGTGCCGCTGGCGAACGAGGCCATCGAGAACGGTCAGATCGTGATGATGATGGCGCTGGCGCACGTCAGCCGGATGCGTGCGTTGAGACTGCGCGATGGTCTCGCCTCGGCGCCCGAGATCGAAGCCGACCTAGCTGCCGTCGCCGCCCTCGTCGAGGAGCACGGGCTGCGCAGCGTGGCCCGAGCCATCCACGAGGAGCGCGCCCAGCTCGCGAAGCTCCACGGCGACGAAGCGGGGTTCCGGGCGGAGCTCGGTAGGGCGCGCGACGTCGCTACTGCGCTCGGGGCCACCGGCCACCTCGAGCGCCTCGAGCGCGAGCTCGCCTCCGCCTGATCCTGGGCGCGAATTGCACCGCGCGGGACAGGCTAGTCTAGCTCGACTGGTGAGCTTCGTGGAGAAGCTTCAGCGCGCCTCGCAGAATTTCAGCCCTTGAAATCTCTCGAAGCCGCGACTGGAGCAGAATAGACACTATTTAGTGCCTATGCGAATGTGTTGTGTGGATCGTGGGCGCATCGGCCGTGGGACCCCGCGCCGCACGATTTAGGGGGTGCCCCCGGGGTGTCAACCAGCCTTCGGTCTGCGGGCTTGGTCGAACGGTCGAACGGCACGTGCACCAGCTCCGCAGCACGCCGGTTCGCGCGTTCGGGGCGCTTCCGACAATGATGGACGAATCTAGCTGCCGTTTGTTTCTTCGGTGTGGGTGGGGAGGGACTCCAACCCCCATCGGGGTGGGGGGTGCGCCCACGTGCCCCCCCCAGAAATTTGGGGCCGTATAGGGGCCGTCTGCCGTCGCGGGTGCAGTCGTGTGCCGCTACTTGCAGGCGCTTGCAACGCAGCAGACGTAACTACACGTCTTTCTTACGTCCTCGACCGAGGTGCATGATCGGGGATCTCGGGGTGGTGTCTTCCCCAACTTATCGGTCCAACGTGTCCCAATTTGGCTGACGGCTCGCAGACAGTGGTCCGCGGTCTGACAGATAGGTTCTACTAGTTGTTCAGGTCATCGTCTTTGTAGTATTTGGTTCCTTGCAACGTGGCCTGCAACGCCAGACCGTTTTCCGTGAGTTGATATATGGAAACGCCGGGAACCACTGTTGCCGCCGCTTCACCCGAACCACCCTTTTCGCCCGATTTTGCTGCGACGTCTGCCTGCGCGGAGAAGTCCCAACCACTGTTGACAAAGTTGTTATAGGCTTCTTTCGAGTGGAAGACAAAAACAACCCGAAAGTCCTTTACGCCAAGCCCAAAACCACCACCAACCGAAAACATTCGCATAAATGTTTCCTTACCCGATCCGGTTTCACGAACGATGCCGCCACCCCTCGCAGTTGACAAGAGCAACAAGTTGATCCCTACCGAAGAAAAGGCGGCAACCGCTTCTGACTTCTTCACCTCGTCCTCCACGGATGGTTTTTCCTTGTAGAGATCTCTGAGTACTTCACTTCTCATATCGCGGATGCCCTCTTTCTCCTTTTGAATTTTCTCGAGTTCCTTTTTGCTCTTTTCTTCCGCTGCGTAGACGACGGACGCCGTCGATGATAGAACGATCAGCAGACTGAATACGATGGATAGGAAACGGGTCATGGCTTACTCCTCGGCAATGATTTCAGGCGCGGGCAGCGAGCTTATAACATCCCTGGGGTCCGGGCTTTGAGGTCGCGTGCGAGCCTCACAGTTCCCGGGGGAGCGGATGCCACGCCCGGCCGCCCTCAAAGACGGAACGAAGAGCAAGGATGCGGTGATCCAGAAGGTCGTCTCCCGCCTCGAGTCTCCGATCGGCATCCCCGTACCAGTGGTAGGCCGATAAGGAGCTGGGATAAATCACTTCAGCCTCGTGGCGGCGGCGGGATGTCCAAGTACACCATGGATGGCGTCTGGAAGGGCTTCACTCCACCGCTGCGACCCGAAGGCTGGGCCATCGCCGTCAGTACGTGCCTTGTCGTGTTGCGGCGCTCCGTGAGAGCAAGCAATCTGCGCTGAGTTGCAGGTCTATCGTGCGGTAGCCGACTTTGACGCCTCGAGGATCGGAGCGAAAGCCGCCGCGTCGAACTCCTTGTCGTGCGTGTAGAGGTTGAAGACTGCCATTGCGTCCTGGTCTTCCGCGCTCGTGTTGTCGTAGATCACGCCCAGCTCGTACTGGTGATCCTTGAAGACCGGGATGCCCTTTTCACTGCTGTAGAAGTCGACGTGTTCGAGCCCGGTGCTCTCCTCGAAGTTGACTGCGTTGGCGGTGTAGACAATCTCGTCGGTCGTGAGGTCCCGCAGCCACATCGATTCCGCGAACGGATGCAGGTGAACGGCGATGTAGTGAATCGTCGTGTCGTATTTCAGTCTCATCCGGTCGCTGACGAGCGTTCGGTAGACGTGGCGTCCGGGTGGAACCCGGAAGTGGCCGGTGAACTCCTGTCCGTGTCGGTCAACGTGTCCCGCGTTACCCGGCGTGGCTTTCTCACCGGGCAGGCAAGTAGCCGCTTTCTCGAGTTCGCTGGGATCACTTCTCCCGAAGACCGCTGGCCCGTCAAGCGAGACCATGACGACCAGGCCGATGACGCTGAGCGCTTCGTATGGCTGTGGCAGCTCGCGATCTCGCTTGTAGCTCACCGTGACCTTGTGCCGCACCTGCTCCGAGCCGCTCTTTTGGTGGAGGTTCAGCACCTGAGCGTACAGGTGGTACCTGGAGGTGGACAGCATCGGAATTCCGAAGCCCGCCGGGAGCGAGATCCGGGTCTGCCCCTGCGAGAGTGTGAACATACGGCCGTGGATCAGCCGATCGTCGAAGAACGCGTCCTGGCCTGCTTGGCCGGGAACGAGGTTCCAGTTGCTGTGACACATGTACTGCTGGGACCTTGGGGTGTGGCCATCGGCTCCGACCATCACGGCCTCGAAGCCGGTGATCCACAGCAGCTCGGGATCCTCCGCATCGAGCAGGCGAACCGTCTTCTTCCGGCCAGGGCCTTCCATCGATCGATAGATGCGATCGACCGTGAAGGTCTTCAGCAGAAACGTGCTCGACAGGCTCTCGGGCGCTGCGTTCGGGCAGCCCACCGCGAAAATGGATGCCGCCAACGCCAGCGAGGACACGAGAATCGCAAGCCAACGAGCCTTCACGATTCGATCCTAGCCTCTGACGCGTCGAACGCGAGGGCCAGGGAGGGGCAGTTGGCGGCGCGGACTTGTCGCGACACAAAAATCGGACAGAGTACCCGCCACGCGACACGGAACCGGATCATGGCCCTACCCGTCGCGAATTCGAGTAGCTGAAATCACGTCCAATTTGCAGTTGACGGCCAGCGCTCGATGATGAGAGGATCACGGGTGCTCAGCCCAACGACGTTCGTGATCAAGAACCGCTCGGGCCAGAGTTCAGATTCAGTTGATCAGCGAGCCCCCAAGCTGAAATCAGGTCTGGGGCTAATCTGGACCGTGGCATGGCTAGTTGCAGCTGAACTTGCGTCAGCGAACGACGGCGGCGTCATGGGCTTCAGCGGAAACCCTGCCACCCAGGGCGGGAACACCTGCGGGCTGTGTCATACCGGAGGAGTGACGCCCTCGCTTCAGCTGACGGGCCCCACCACCGCTGACGGCGGCGACCAGCTCTCTTATGAGCTCACGATCTCCGGCGGCCAGGCTACCGCCTGCGGTTTCAACGCTTCGGCGACCGCGGGAGAAATCGTTCTCGTAGAGCCCGATACGCGCATCTTCAACGATGAGGTCACCCACTCCGAGCCCCGGCTCGTGGACCAATTCGATGAGTGCCGTTATGCCTTCGATTGGATCGCGCCGTGGGAAGGCGGCACCGTTACCCTCTACGCAGCCGGCAACTCCGTGGATCTCAGCCAGACCACGGCGGGGGACGACTACGCGACGAGCTCGCTCACCGTCACCGTCCAGGCCGCGCCGCCGGGAACGATTCCTCCAACCGCGGATCCCGGCGGACCGTACGTCGGCTCAGTTGGCAACTCGATCGCGTTCGACGGGAGCAACTCGTTCGATCTCGATGGCAACCTCGATAGCTACGAGTGGGATTGGGGCGACGCGACCTCGGCGGGCAGCGGCGTTTCGCCGTCTCACGCGTATTCGGAGGTAGGCAACTACACGGTCACTCTGACGGTCACCGATGACGACGGGCACACGGACGACGAGACGGTCGTCGTACAGGTGCTGCTCGAGCCACCTTCCCTTCAGGAGATTCTCGAGATCGCCGACCCGCTGCTGGTAAACGCAGTCTACGCCACCGCACCGCGCTTCGACGATCGCCTCTTCATCGTCAAGCAGACAATGGACAGCGATCCCACCAAAGGCGCGATCTACATCCTGGAAGACGGAGCGCTGCTGGCGACGCCGTTCTTCACGGTGGGTCCGATCAACGAAACCCCTCCGGAGCATGGGCTGCGCGGGCTCGCGTTCCCTCCTGATTACGCCGAGACGGGACTCTTCTACGTGCTGTACAGCAATCTCGGCAACGACACGGTGATCGCCCGGGTCGCCACCAGTGCCGACCCGGATCGGGCCGATGATTCATCCCTCGAAGAAGTTTTCAATTCGGGACCGCTGAACGACTTCCACAGGGGTTCACACCTCGAGTTTGGGCCGGATGGATACTTGTACGCTGCGTTCGGCGATGGCGGCATCAGGAGCCTGGCGCAGGATCCCTCCAGCTTCCGTTCGAAGATGATCCGGCTCGACGTGAGCGGCGGATTGGGAAGTGGGTACAGCGTTCCGGACGACAACCCGTTCGTGGGCCCCGGTCTGCCGCTCGATGAAATCTGGGCGACGGGATTCCGCAATCCGTACCGCTTCGACCTGGACGAGACGGGGAATATCTACGTTGCCGATGTGGGCCAAGCCCTCATGGAGGAAGTGAGCGTGGCGCCGTCCGGCGAGAGTGGGATGAACTTCGGTTGGCCGATTCTCGAGGGAACCAGCTGCTTCGATGGCACTGCGCAAGAGTGTGCAAGCACCGCCTATGCACCTCCCATCTATGCGTACACGCACGAGGGAGCGAACGGATGCTCGATCATTGGCGGCGAGCTCTATCGAGGTGAGGTGCCCGAACTCAGGGGGCGCTTCTGGTTCGGGGACTGGTGCGCTCCAAGGATCTTCAGCCTCGTCTGGGATGGAGAGGAGAGCATCAGCGACCTGGTCGAGCATACGGCGGAGCTCGGAGGGGGCGTCATCCACAGCATCTCAGCGATCTCAGCAGACGGGCACAATGAACTCGTGATCCTGAACGTCCTAGATGGAGAGCTCTACCGCGTGATTCCGAATCCTGCTCCGTGTGCCGACGGAATCGACAACGACCAAGACGGTGACACCGACCTGAATGACGTAGGCTGCCGAAGCGCACTCGATCCTGGCGAGAAAGATGCCAGATTCCCGTGCGACGATGGTGTGGACAACGACGACGACGGGCTGACCGACTACCCAGCCGACCCGGAGTGCGCTGCACCGAGTACTGCCTCGGAAGCCTGTAGCGATGGGATCCTGGACCCGGGAGAGCAATGCGACGATGGAAACCTGCAAGCCGGTGATGGCTGCAGCGAGCTCTGCCAAATCGAAGTCGAGGACTCGTGGCAGTTCTTCGGAAGCCCCACGACGGGCAATGTGAGCTTCAGCGTGGACGGTGTCGCCTTCCAGGTGCCGACGCTCGAGGGCGAGTCGGTCGAGGAGGTGGCTTCGAACGTCGCTGATGCCATCAATGACGACCCCACGCTCTCGCAGGCGGGCATCTTTGCTTTCGCTATCGGTGGCACCGTCATCACGAACGGTACGATTACCGATCGGATGATCAACGGAGCGGTAATCCCCAGTCTCAGTGGCTGGAGTTTGGGATTGCTGGCCGCACTACTCCCCGCTACGGCGATGCTCAGTTCCGCCTGGCGTCGCCGCTTACGACCGCGCTAGGGCCGGCCGGCTGCTCAGCGGACGTAGTACAACAGCGCGTTGGGGCTGAACTCGCGGGGGTCACCGCCCTCCTGGAAGCGGGGCGCCGTGAGTCCGACGTCGATGCCGAACACGAAGTAGCGTCGTTCGCGAAGATCGTGGTAGACCTGGAGCGTATCCCACAGGACGGGCACTTCGTAGTAGTTGAGGGCATGCGCCTCGGCGACCCGCCACAGCCGCCCTTCCGAGTCGTAGCTGTCGGCCGCGAGGATCTGCCAGCTGTCCTCGTCGACATAGAACACGCGGCGGGAATAGACGTGCCGCTGTCCCTCCTTGAGCCGACCTTCGACAACCCACACCCGGTGTAGCTCGTAGCGGGCGAGCTCCGGCTCGATGTGCCCAACGCGCAAGATCTCGTCGGGTTCCACGTCGTCGCCGTGCAACCGGTAGGCGTTGTAGGGAACGTAGAGCTCGCGTTTTCCGACGAGCTGCCACTCGAAGCGGTCGGGCGGGCCGTTGAAGATATCCAGCTCGTCCACCGTCCGCAGACCGCCGCTGTCGGGCGCCGGGTGGTCGTAGGCGAAATAGGGGTTGCGCAGCACGCGGCGCAGCGCACGACTGTAGTTCCATACCTTGCGCGGGTCTCGCGTCTGGTCGATCGGCTCGATCACGAGGAGCCCGTCCCCGGAGCGCAGAGACGGCGCGATGATCTTGGTCTTGAACGCCAACATCACATTGGGATGCGCGCGCTTGAACGCGGTGTCGCTCGGCGCGGCGTAGGGGACGCCGATCTCCTGCTGCGATACGACCACGCTGTAGTTTCCGCGTCGAGTCACGGCCGCCGACCCGACGCCTCGCGACACGCGCACGCCGCGGAAACGAAGCGTGTGGTTCCAGACGACCTCGACTCCGCTCTGCGGAATCGGAAACGGAGAGGAGACCTTGGCGTCGGCGACGCTCCCCTTGCCCTCCAGCACGAGCTGCGCGTTCGTGGCATTCGATCTCGAGGCCTCGTAGACCCATTCCGGGTACGAGGCGGAGCGCCGCGTCGGATAGATGCGCATGCGCCAGGTGTCGGGGTAGGCGAGCAGCAGGGCCTTCTGGCCCTCGGAAAGTTGCGCTGCGTGCTCCTCCAAGTTCGCCGCGCTGATCGTAAAGAGAGGGGCGTCTTCCTGGTAGGGATCCTCGTGCCAGCCCCCCTCTTCGTAGCTCGGAGGCGGCTGCGTGATTCCACCGGTCCAGGCCGGAATCGTCCCCTCGGCGTTTCCCGCACGCTCCGCCCCCATGGGTGTGAGATCGGCGCCCAGCCGGGCTGCCTGCTCGTCCGAGACACCGGCCCCGGCGCTCGAGACCAACCCGAGCAGCACGACCAGGAACGCGGGAGGCCAGCTGTGGTAAAGCGAAATCGACATGCTCTCTCAGTAGTGGAAGATCACGTTGAAGCGCACGAAGTCGCGATCCTCTGTCAGATTGACGGGGGCGCCGCCGATGCGGATGCCTCCGAAGTTGCGGACGTAGCCCAAGCTCGTCGTCCAGCGCTGTGTGTACTGAACGTCGAGTGCCGCGGTAAAGGTTTTCCGGTCCTCGACGAAGGCGACGCCGGGACCCGGCGTAACGCCGTCGACGTCGTGCGTCCAGCGGAGCAGGGGCCGCAGCGTGAAGCCTCCGAAAACGCCCTCGTAGGTGAGCTCACCGACGAGGCGATAGCCCCAGGAGTCGTCGTCGAAGGGGCTCGAGCCTGACAGGCCGTCGATGTGCACCCAGCCGATGTCGAAGCTGAGGAACGACTGGGCCGCTCCCAGGCGCGGCCCGAGTAGCTGTGCGACGTTCAGCGAGAGCTGCGTCTTCCCGGCGTCGTACCAACCCTTCACAGTCTCGTCGGCACCGAAGACTCCCAGTGACGTGCCCTTGAACACCTCCGCGAGCGGGCTCGTGAATTCGACCGGCGAGAGCGACGCAGCGAGCACCTCCTCCTTGGGAACCTGGAGGGGCCAGTCGAAGTGGTGTGACAGCTCGAGGGCGATCAGGGTGCCCGTGGTGATCGTGGCGGTGCTGAATGCGAACCCGAGCATCTTGATATTCTCGGGATAAGTCACCCCGTAGCGCGTCGCGTTGGCGAGGTCGCTGACGGCGAGGAACTGGGCGTCGGCCTCGCTCACGCCGAACTTCGCCTCTCGCGCGTCCACGGCTGCATCGCTGGTGCTCGCGACGGTCACCGGATCCGCCGTGAAGGCGTTCACCAGTGGGAGGCGGCTGTGGTAGTTCATGAAGTAGAGCGCGAGCTTCGAGGCGTTCAAGAAGGGCAGGAAGCTCTGCACCGCGAAGCCGAACTGGCCCTGGTCATCGGGCTTGTCGCGTCCGGCCGAGAAGATCTTCATGAAGTCGGGGTCGAATCCAAGGGGCTGACCCGTTGGGTCAAACGCGGCGTCCAGGTCGGTGCCCCGGTCGGAGAATGCACCGAATCCATCCAGGGCCAGGTTCGTATCGACCCCGATGAGGTCGTCGGCAGAGAGGAACCACCCCACCGGCGGGAGGGCCACGGGCTCCCAGTCGTATTGATAGAACGCCTCCACGGCGATGTGCTCCGTGGGGTTCGCCACCCCCCAGATCATCCCCTGGCGCACGAAGAGGTCGCGGGCCGTCGTCGTGGGCTGTGCCAGGGCCACGAGGTCGATGGGGTTGACCGTATCGATGCCGAAGCGAAGGAAGCTGCTCTCGCCCCAGTTGACCACCTGGTTTCCAACCCGCAGCTGCATCGGTACGTCGGCCACGCTGAAGTTCGCCGTCAGGTAGGCGTCCTGGAGATCCGCGCCGCTGCTGACGGCCCATTTGCCATCGTCGCTCAGGCCCGTGCGTCTCCCGCCGCCCAGCTCGTTCTCGAAGTCGTAGAAGCCGTAGCCCCGAACGAAGGCGCCGAAATTCCGCCAGCGCAGCGCGACCTCGGCGCTTCCTCGCACCTGATTGGCGACGATGCCCTCATCGTAGTTCAGGTTTCCGTCGTCGAAGTTCACCGACGGTGCGTTTCCGCCGTTGCCGACACCGATGAGGTCCGAGTCGCGCTCCTCCACGCGGGCAAGGATTCCGTACGCGACCGAGAAGTTGAAGACACCCTCGACCTCGCCGATGCGAAAAAGCTCTGAGGCGCTAGCGGTGGACTCCACCAATAGTGCGCAGAGCGCGGCACCGAGCCACCTCATCGAGCAGGGCTCCCTACTCACACGACGACACTCACACAGCGACACTGCCGTTCTCGCCGCGATCTCGCCAGCCGTTGGCGCGGCGCCCGAGTACCGGGAGACCGTCGAGCCGAGCGCCGTCTGTTTCGGCCCTACCAGCGACCGCAATCCGGTGCCATCGCGTCGCGAGGCAGCAAGATCGGATAGCGCTTGCGGAGTGCTTCATCGACCTTGGGGTCGATGTACTCGGGATAGTGGGACGACAGCAGCGCGCTGACCCTCTGCGCGGCCCGCTCGCGAATGTCCATCGCGCCCTTTTCCTCCCACTCGTCGGGCGTCGAGCGGTCGGCCACCTCGGGGTAGAGGTATTCGGTCTCCATGATCCTCAGTGTCTGATCGTGGCCCAGGAAGTGACCCGGCCCCTCGCAGCAGACCTGTTGGAGCACCTCGTAGGACATGGTCTCGTCGTTGACCTCGATGCCGCGCACCACGCGCTGGACGGACCCGAGCATGTCATTGTCGATCACCACCGCCTCGAACGAGCAACCGATCAGGCTCGCCAACATGCCAGCGGACTCGAACACCATGTTCGCTCCCGCCAGCCCGGCGAGCACCGTCGTGATGCCCTTTTCGTATCCGGCCTGGTTGTCGGGCAGCTTCGAGTCTGACATCCCGGCTGCCACACCGCTGGGTAGATCGTAGAAGTTGGTGAGCTGGGCGGATGCCGCGTTCAGCACCGCCTCTTCGCCGCCTCCACCCGAGAACGCGCCGGTGCGCAGATCCGATACGAAGGGCCAGTTGCTGAAGATCATCGGATGGCCGGGAACGGTCAGGTTGACGAGGGCCAGACCGGCCAGCGTCTCCGCCACCGTCTGCACCAGCGTCCCGGCCAACGCGGCGGGCGCAGTGGCTCCCGCCTGCCCGGCGATGATCATGTTCACCGGCATGCCCTGGCGCGCCGCCTCCATCGACACCATGCCGTTGTCTTCGCCGTAACGCAGCGGTGGAACGATGGAGCAGGTATTGGCCGAGCAGAAGGGGCGCTCGCGGAAGCGGCCCTCGCCGCCGAGAATGGCGTCGAACATCGCCACGCCGTCCTTCACATGCTCCCATTTGTTAAAGCCGGAGTAGATGTGCTTTCGAGTAGCCGCCGCACAGGCGTACGCGACGCTCATGTCGAACTCGTAGAGGTCGGTGATCTCCGTGGCGACCACGGTTCGGCTGAACCAGTGGATGTTCTCCAGCTGATCGACGAGCCGGGCAAAGTCGTAGAGATCGACCAGGGTCGTCGACCGGAACGAGCGCTTTTCGCTCTCGAGAACCTTCACCGCCATGCCGGCCGTGCCAAAGTGGGTCCGCGAATCGGAGATGTGCAGATCGTGTACGGGATCACGCCCGCACAGCGTGAAATTGCGGGCCGCACCAGCGACGATGTCCTCGATCATGCTTCGCGGAAAACAGAGTCGGCCGTGCTCGTTCAGCCGGCACCCCTTGGCGAGCGCGAGCTCGCGAAACTCCGGGAAGGCACCGTCCATGCCGATGTTCTCCAGCACGTCCAACGCCCGTTGGTGGATGCGCTTTACGTCGTGGCTGCTGAGGGGCTGGTAGGCGCCACCGGGAAGACCCGGGCCCACGGCTCCCTTCTTGGGCCCTGCGGCCCGCTGCGCGAGGCGCGCAGCACGCCCACCCCCCCTGCGGGGCCTAGAAGCTCCAGAATCCGCGGGCCTCTGCGCCATCTCATCTCCCCAACAAGGGGCCACTCCACGAGTCTTCGACTCATCGATGGCCCTGATGCCCCAGAGCGAACATCCGCCCGGTGCCTGTCTGAATCATCCAAGATCCGCACACGTGCGGTCAAGTAGAAAGGAGCGGCGACCTCTGGCGCTTCGAAGCGCGGGTGGTGGACGAACCGGAGCTAAGGGCCAGCTACAGCGGGTAGGTCATCGGCGAAGAACGCCGAGGCTTCGCGGTTGATTTCCTCGATGGCGGCGCTCTCGCGGGGCCCGGGAGCGTGGTTGTTGCCGTCGACGCCAACGAGTCGCGCGCCGGGTACGAGCGCCGCGATCTCGCGTCCGAGCGGGTAGGGCACGATCTGGTCTCCCCGTCGGTGAAGCACGAGTACCGGCGCTCGGATGCCCGGCGCGGCAGCCCGAACGTCAGTCTCTCCGATCGATGCGATGAAGCCCGCCGCGTCTTCGGGCGTCGCCGAGAGGCGCTGGAATTCGTTGAAGATCCGCATCGCGATCTCGTCGGCCTCCGGAATGAAGAGGCTCGTGAACATCTGGCGAAACGCCGGATTGTCCTCGCCCCACATCGCCAGGACCAATGGCGGGAAGGACCGCCAGCGCTCGAGATGCCCGGGGACGCTCCCCATCCAGAGAAACGAGCCATAGAAAGCGATCCGGCTGACGCGCTCCGGGTGACGCACCGCGTAGGTGACCGAGGTGGGGCCTCCGGCGGATATTGCGTAGATGCCGAAGCGGTCGAGGCCGGCGCTGTCCACTACGGCTTCGAGGTCGCGAACCTTGGCGTCGAGTGAGAAGTCTTCGATGTCGCGATCGGAAAGGCCCGTGCCTCGCCCGTCGTAGATCACGACGTTGTGGTCTTCCAGCAGACCCTGAATCCACGGGTTCATCCCGGGGCTGTTGGCGCCGCGCTCGAGGTGCGTGATCCAGCCCAGCACGATCACGATGGGAGATCCGTTGGGGTTTCCCGCGGTCGCGTAGGCGATGCGAATGCCGTCGCTGGTCGTCGCGAAGGCGATCTCCTGCTCGTAGTTGGCAGCACCGCGGAGATATCCCCGCGAGACGGCAGCAACGATGAGATCGTCCCTTCCTCCGCCGAGGAAGAGCCAGCCCGCCAAAAGCGCCAGCGCTGCAGCTCCCGCCGCGAGCAACATCCGAGCCCTGGACACCCCCCGCTTCGACGAGTCGGCCGCGGTTCCCGCAATCGAGAAGATCGCCACCGGCTGCGCGACGTTCTTGAGGCTGCGCTCGCCGAGGGATGCGGTGTCGATGTTCTGGTTGCGCAGGTGCTCGACGACCTGATCCGTGGCCACGATTCCGCCGGGGTCGGCCAGCGCAGGAAGACGCGACGCGACGTTGATACCGTCGCCGATCAGGCGGCCATCGCGCTCGACCACGTCGCCGACGTGGATACCGATCCGGATCTGGAACTTGGGATCGGCGGCCAGCACCGCCTGGATCGCCATCGCGCAACGCACCGCGTCGACCGCACTCGGGAAGATCGAGAGAGATGCGTCGCCGCTCTCGTCGACGAAGTCGCCGTGGAATTGGCCGGAAAGGGTCTGGATCAGGCGACGGTGCTCGTCGCGCGCCTCGATGCCCCGGCCCTCGTCGGCCCCGACCATTGCCGTATAGCCGACGATGTCGGTGAAGAGAATCGCGAGCAGCCGGCGCTCCGAGTCCGCCATCGGAGCGGGAGTCTATCACCACCCTCGTGAGGCTGTCGCTGGCTCCAAATGCCGGATCCGAGCGCGAGCGGCGCGGCGTCTGTCGATCACTCGGCCACAGAGTACAGCCGGCCACCTTCTTTCCGGACCCGACAGCCTTTGAGAAGCGCATCGAGCTCGAGTAGCTCCGACCCGCGATCGAAGGGCTTCAAGAAGCGATCGATCGATTGGCGACCCAAGCCTTCGGTGCACTCCCGCAGCACGTCTGCCAGCCTTTGGAGCATCCACACCTGGTAAGGCACGACCATTCGCCGCTCTCGGACCCCGCCGATCTCGAATTCGTGGGTGAGCGCCCCTTCGCCGGTCTGATGGCTCTCGAAGCCGGGCGTAGCGGTGAAGGTCTTGCCCGGCAGCTCCCCTCCGGAGCCGTGCGCAGCGCTCGCGACGAAGGCGCTCAGCACTTCGAGGGTACTGCGGAGAACCGGCCACATCTCCTCGAAGAATACTCCGATGACCGGCAGCAACGTGTCGGCGACGCGATCGTCCGGAAGCCACTCGCCAGCGTCACTGTTGGCAGGGCGGCCGATCAGCGCGCCGTCGGGCCCGACCGAGTAAAGCCGCTGACCGTAGCTGCGGGCGTTGAGGGCACCTTCGCCATTGGTGCGCTCGACCCACTCGCACACCAGCGGGAAGTGCGTTCGCAACGCGAAGCCCGAAACCGCGTCGCGATACAGGTGCGCGTATAGCGGCCCCATCAGGCCGAAATCCCCAAGGGAGGGGCGACCGCCCAGCGCGAAGTCGTGCACCCCGAAGTGCCCCTCGAGCAGGCCGAGCAGTCTGTGCTGACTCGCCTGCCAGGCCAGCTCGGTGCGCTCGGTTGCGCCGAGCTGGACGAGCCCCGCGTAGACGCCGCGCGGTTGGGTTCGCGAGTTCGAGATGCCAAACGCCGCTTCGAAAAATCCCGCACCGGCCGCGCGCCGCGCTTCGCCAGGTGCGCCGGCAGCCAGCACAGCACCCCACTGCTGTTCGTTGAAGCCGCGATGGCTCAGCGCCCGGCCGGCCTCGCTGAAATACCAACGCTCCCAGAAGCCCGGCACCACCATCCACTCGTCCGCGAGCAGCTCGATGAGGTAAGCGACCAGCCGCTGCCGCGGTGCTCCAGCCGCCGCGGGGACGACGGCCGACTCGGGGTGTGCGGCCTCGCAGTAGTCGATGATCTCGCTCGAATCCTGCACCCAATCGCCTTGGGGTGTCTCGAGCTGCGGTACGGCATTGCTGCCGGAGCGGGGAATCAGCAAGCCCTGAATCAACTCCGGTGTGGCCAGCACATCTTCGAAGCCCGGCCCGAGAGCTCCGCAGCGCTGTTTGTACCGAAGGTAGGAGCGCGCCTTGCCGGAGAAGTAGCTGTGCTCCCAGGAGAACAGGCGATACATGTAGGGCCTCGACAACGACGGTGCGACGGTGCGACCCGAACGATTCGGGTGGGGAATGTTACGCCAGCCGACTGTGGTGAGTCGGGGGGAACCGCCCTGAATCGGGAGTTGGACGCGGTTCCGGAGGTTCCCGGGTCGCCCAGGAAATGTTTCTGGTCCGAGAGCAGGACGAAACGAGCTCCGGGCCGTCGGGGCTCGTGATCAGTTCAGAGCGGCTCTAGATAGAGCGCTGCGGATCCCACGTTGACTGCGAGCGGAAAGAGGAAGCCCGAGCCGAGCTCGATCCCACTCTCGGGGGGTGCCAGCTCGGTGGCGAGTCCGCGTTGCTCCACGAGCCCCATGGCGTTGCCGGCCAGCACGTTCAGGAATTCGCCCATGCCGTCCTCGAGCAGCTCCCGGTCGGCATCGCGCTCCGATCCGCTGAGCTTCCGCGCGAGAGCATCGTCGCCAAACAGACAGATCAACAGTGGAGCATCACCCAGGATCCGCACGGCCCGCTGAATCGAGAGCTTCGGAGCAGCGATTGCCACCTCGCCGCGGCCCACCCGCGCGAAAATCCGCCCCATCCGCATCATCAGCTTCGGGAGCAGGTCGAGTACCGGTGCGGCCAGAGCGTGGCTCCGCAAGCCATCGGGTAGCGCGACGTCTCCCGTTCGATACGGAGCCTGCTCGGCTTCGTGATGCGCCAGCAGCTCTCCGAGCCGCTGGTTGTCCAAGGCCCCCACGCGTACGAGCGCATCTCCGATTCGCAGGCGCTCTCGGTCCTGGATGTGGATCAGGTGATCCAGCTGCTCTTCGCCGAGCAGTCCCATCTCGACCGCCAGCTGTCCGAAGGGCAGGTCGCGACGCCGCTGTTCCGAGTTCACTTTTTCGGTGTCCGCAACGCTGAGAATTCCACCGACGACCGCTAGCTCGCCGAGGGTCCGGTTGTGCTGGTCCATCAGATCCAGCGCGGCTCGCAGGTGCTCGGCGCCGATCTCGCCCTTTTCGATCAGATACTGCCCGAAGAACTTGACGCCCATCTCGGCCCCCGATTACGACTGCATCCGCTCACATTCCTGACCGAGCAGCGCTTCCAGAACAGCTTCGTCAATGGGTTTGTCCAGCACCTGGACTGCTCCCAGACGAAACGCCTCTTCGGCCCGTGAGGCCATCCCGCCCACCGAAGACAGCATGGCAACCCGCAGGTCGGGATGCTTGGCCGCCAGCAGGCGCAGCGCCGTCAAGCCATCCATCTCGGGCATCACGATGTCCATGATCACCAGATCCGGCTGGAGCTGACTCGCCAGCTGGACCGCCTCGGCGCCGGTTCGCGCTGTTCCAACAACTTCGGCAGCGTCGCTCTGCGCGACGATCCGCTCGAGCTGTGTGAGCATGACGCGGCTGTCGTCGACGAGTAACACGTTCAATTTCTTTTCGGACATGAGGCCCCCGATGCTACGCGCCCGGCGCAGAGGCACGCGGCCTCTGCCAGCGTGCATCGTCAGGACGGCAGCGGCAGTTGAGATCCAACTGGAGCGCCAGATCGGCCCAATTACACGCGGCCAGAGCCCGCTCCGGAGGCTTCCCGGCGCCGGCCAGAACGCCCCAGGGCAGCCGGCTCGCCCGCAGGAGCCCCGGACGCGGGGCCCCGAACGCGGCGCCCTTTCAACCGCGCGCTGTGCGAGGATAGCCCCGGAGGATCCATGGATTTCGACATCCCGAAGCCGCTCGCGGACTACCTGCTCGAGCTCGACGCGTTCATCGAGCGCGAGATCCGGCCCTTGGAACAGCAGGACGACAACATCCGATTCTTCGATCACCGGCGAGAGGACGCCCGCACGGACTGGGAGCGCGGGGGGCTGCCCAACGAAGGGTGGGAGGCGCTGCTGCTGCAGGCGCGCCACCGGGCTGATGCCGCCGGTCACTACCGTTACCCCCTCCCAAGGGAACACGGCGGACAGGACGGAACCAACCTGGACATGGCGGTCATCCGCGAGCACCTGGCCGTCAAGGGCCTGGGGCTGCACAACGATCTGCAAACCGAGCACTCGATTGTTGGCAACAACGTCGGCCTGCTCTTGATGCTCGAGTACGGCAGCGAAGAGCAGCAGAAGGAGTGGGTCGAGCACCTGGCCGTTGGAACGCGCGGCTTCGCGTTCGGCATCACGGAGCCCGAACACGGCTCCGATGCCACCCACATGGAGACCACCGCGGTGCGCGACGGCGACGGCTGGCGCATCAACGGCGAGAAGACCTGGAACACCGGCATCCACAAGGCGCCCTACGACATGATCATGGCGCGCACGGCCGGCAAGGCGGGTGACGGCGAAGGGATCACTGCGTTTCTCGTACCCACCGATTCGAAAGGCTTCAAGGTCGAGGAAATGCTCTGGACCTTCAACATGCCGACGGATCACGGTCGGGTCTCGCTCAAGGACGTCCGGGTTTCCGACGCGGCGATCTTCGGAGAGGAGGGCCGCGGTCTTGGGATCGTTCAACACTTCTTCAACGAGAACCGCATCCGCCAGGCTGCATCGAGCCTGGGCGCTGCGCAATTCTGTGTGAGCGAGTCAGTCGCGTACGCGAAGGTGCGAAAGCCCTTCGGCAAGCCACTCTCGACCAACCAAGCCATCCAGTTTCCGCTGGTCGAGCTTCAGACCCAGTGCGAGATGCTGCGGGCGATGGTTCACAAGACCGCCTGGATGATGGACACCTATGGGGCCTTCTCGGTCTCGGACAAGGTGTCGATGTGTAACTACTGGTCGAATCGGCTCTGCTGTGAGGCGGCCGACCGCGCCATGCAGGTGCACGGCGGCCTGGGCTATTCCCGCCACAAGCCCTTCGAGCACATCTACCGCCACCATCGTCGCTACCGAATCACCGAGGGCGCCGAGGAAATCCAGATGCGCCGGGTGGCGGGCTACATGTTCGGCTTCATGACCCAACGGGCGCCCAAGGGCGTGAGGGAAACGCGGGCCTAGCCGGTCATGGCCGAGGATCGCACCGCATTCGAAGACGCCCTGGGCAGGATTCTGGCGAAGAACCTTCAGGGCTTCAGGGAGTTGATCTCGTGCGATCGGCTCTCGGGAGGTGCCAGTCAGGAGACCTATCGAATCGTCGCGGCTACGGCGTCCGGCGAACACGAGCTGGCGCTGCGGCGGACACCCGGTGGTGTCTCGACCGAGGGGGTGGTGGGGAGGGCCGGAGTCCGTACCGAGGCGCGGCTGATGCAGTGCGCCCACGAGGCCGGTGTGCCCGAGCCCCAGGTGCTCGGGGTTCTCGAGCCGGAAGACGGGCTCGGCGACGGCTTCTTGATGGAGTGGCTCGACGGCGAGACGCTCGGCGCGCGCATCGTGCGCTCCGAGGCGCTGGGCGAAATACGACCCAAGCTGGCATACCAGTGCGGCGAGATCCTGGCACGCATTCACGCCATCGACCTGGAGGCGACGGGGCTCGCCGGTCAGCTCGATCACACCGAACCAGGCACCTTCATCGAGCAGACCTGGGGGGCCTATCGCCTGCTGGGAACGCCACAACCGATGATCGACTTCGCGGCGCGCTGGCTTCTCGAGCATCTCCCGGGGGACTCGCGGCGCACCCTCGTGCACAACGACTTTCGCAACGGCAACTTGATGGTGACGCCCGACGGTGTGATTGCCGTTCTCGACTGGGAGATCGCGCACATCGGCGACCCGATGCGCGACCTCGGCTGGATCTGCACCAACTCCTGGCGCTTCGGACGGCGCGATCTTCCTGTGGGCGGCTTCGGTGAGAAGGAAGATCTCTTTTGCGGATACGAGGCCGTCGCGGGGGCAAAGATCGATCCGGACCACGTCCACTTCTGGGAGGTGTTCGGCTCGTTCTGGTGGGCGGTCGGCTGTCTGGGCATGGCACACCATTTTCGCACGGGACCCGATCGAAGCGTCGAGCGCGCAGCCATCGGACGGCGGACATCCGAATGTCAGGTCGACTGCGTGAACCTGCTGATTCCCGGGCCGATCGCGCTGATCGAGCCGGCTGCCGAAACCTCGACCCTCGACATGCCCCGAATCGACGAGCTCGTGGAAAGTGTCCGGGACCACTTGCGCGGCGACGTCATGGCCGCGAGCCAGGGCCGCCTGAATTTCATGGCGCGCGTCGCCGCCAACTCCCTCGACGTGGTCTTGCGCGAGCTCCAGATCGGCCCGGAGCATCGGCGCCGAGAGCTGGAGCGCTTGCGCGCTCTGCTTGGCAGCGTGGACGAGTTGGAGGCGCTGCGCTGGCAGCTGGTCGAGGCCCTTCGCGACGGCCAGATGCCGCTCGATCGACCGGGACTGGCCGCGCACTTGCGCGAGACCGCCGTAAACCAGGTCGCCATCGACCAACCGAAGTACTCGGGCTTCCGAGCGGCGATCGAGGAGCACTAAGGCGGAGACCGTCGTGTCCAGGGGCTCCCCCGGCAGCGCCCGCCGGCGAGCTTCTCCAGCTGATTCCGGCGCGCAAATGGGGGAAACCGTGGCAGATCTACTGACTGGCCTCGCGGAGCGGCTGGTCGACAAGCCCGCGCTGATCGACGACCGCAGCGATGGAACGTTGATTCAATGGAGCTTCAACCAGCTAGAAGCCAACGCCAACCGTCTGGCGAGAGTCTTTCTCGACCACGACGTCCAGCCGCGGGACAAGGTGCTTTGGTGCGGGCACAACTCCAATTGGGTTGTCACCTGTGGACACGCAGCGCGCAAGGTCGGCGCGGTGTCGGTGCCGCTCAACTATCGGTTGACGGCCGAGGAAGCCACCTACGTCTCGGACAATTCGGATGCCAAGATCGTGTTCGTGGATGCCGAATACGTTGCGCTCTTCGAAGAGATTCGCGCCGAGCTGCCGAAGGTGAATCATATATTGGTGTTCGACGGGGAGGCCGGCAGCGGCATGACGGCAGCAGCGCCATTGATCGATGCGGCCAGCGATGCGCCGGTGGAGGTGGAATCCGACGGCGCCGGAACCATGATCTACACGTCGGGAACCACCGGAAAACCCAAGGGCGCGGTCCGCAGCAACGTGGGCGACCCGGAACAGACGGCGAAGATGCTCGGGCTGATCGGTTATGTCCCCGAGGACGTCTACATCACTACCGGGCCGCTCTACCACTCTGGCCCGAGCGGCTTCCTCTCCGTGGCGACGGCGATTGGCAACACGTCGGTGATCCAGCGGAGCTTCGATGCCGAGGATTGGTGTCGGCTCGTCGATCGCTACCGGGTCACCACATCCTTCTCGGCACCGACGCCGATTCGCCGGGTCTGCCAGCTGCCCGTGGAGGTGCTGGCCAGGTTCAGCCGAGCCAGCATGCGCGTCATGATCGCCAACGCCGCGCCGTGGTCCTACGCGCTCAAGCTCGAGTATCTCGACAAGTTCCCGGAGGAGTCGCTATTCGAGGTCTATGGCTCCACGGAACTCGGCGTCAATACGATCCTGCTGCCGCAGCATCAGCGCTCGAAGCGCGGCTCCTGCGGCCAGCCGGCACCGGGCGTGGAGATCCGGCTGTTCGCTGAAGATGGCGCGACCGTCGAGGAGCCGCACACACCGGGCGAGCTCTTCGTAAGATCCGCGAGCGTATTCAACACCTACCACAAGGCGCATGACAAGTTTCTCGAAGAGCAGCGCGAGGGCTGGCAGACCGTCGGAGACATCGCGTACTTCGACGAGGAAGGCTTCTACTTCATTTGCGATCGCAAGAAGGACATGATCATCTCGGGCGGGATGAACATCTACCCCGCCGAGATCGAGGCGGCACTCGAGCACCATCCGGATGTGATGGATGTCGCCGTATTCGGCATTCCGAGTGAGGAGTGGGGGGAGAGCGTTCACGCGGTGGTGGTCAAGCGAGAAGGCTCGGATCTCGATGACGCGGCCCTGCAGGCGTTCTCGCGCGAGCATCTGGCCGGATACAAGGCTCCGCGTTCGATCTCGTTCACCGACGAAATTCCCAAGACCGGCACGGGGAAGATCCTCAAGCGCGTGCTGCGCGAACCTTTCTGGAAGGAGCACGATTCACAGCTCCTGTGAGAGCGGCCCGCACATCGGGTTCTCACCGATCGCGATCGAACAGCGCGATATCTCGGGCTGAGCTGGGGCGCCGTTTGGTATCATCCGCCCCATGAAGCTCTACACCTTTTCGGGCGCGCCGAACCCGCGCCGCGTCCACATCTACCTGGCCGAGAAGGGCATCGAGGTTCCCTTCGAGCGCGTCGACATCATGAAGCGCGAGAACCGCACGCCGGAATTCCAACGCGATGTGAACGTGATGGGGGGCCTTCCCGTGCTCGAGCTCGGCGACGGCTCGCACATCGCGGAATCCGTTGCGATCTGCCGCTATTTCGAGGCCGTGCAACCCGACCCGCCGCTCTTCGGACGCACCCCTTATGAGCAGGCTGTGGTCGAGATGTGGACCCGCCGAATGGAGCTGAACTTCATGGTGCCGGTGGGCATGGTCTGGATCCACGGCTCCCCGCTCACGAAGTCGGTGATGAAGCACCAGCTCCCCGAAGCGGCCGAGCAATACCGAGGCGTCGTCGAGCATTACTTCGAGTTCCTGGACGGGCAGCTCGCGCAGCGCCCATTCATCGCGGGCGACGCGTTCTCGATCGCCGACATCGTCGCCTTGTGCACCCTCGACTTCGGCTCACAGCTCAACGAGTTGAGGCCCACCGCCGAGCAGACCCACCTCGCCCGCTGGCACGACGCGGTGTCCAGTCGGCCGAGCGCGAAGGCGTGACTCCGGCGGCGTGATTCGCATCGCGCGCGGGGGTCCGCTGGGCGACGCGCGCGGTTCCAGATCCGGTCAGCACACCACCTGCGATTCGCGAAGCCTTGCAATCTCGATCTCGCTGCACCCGAGCAGGTCGCGGAGAACCGCGTCGGTATCCGCGCCGAGCAGCGGCGCGGGCATGCGCACGCCGTTTCCCGCTTCGCTGAGGCGCCATGGAATTCCCGCGTGCTCGCGAACGCCAACCTCGGGGTGCTCCAGACGCGCGAAGAATTCGCGCGCCGCCAGCTGCGGGTCGCGACACAAATCCTCGGTGGTGACAGACGGAAAGGCCGCGACGCCCACCGCCTGCAGCGCCTCGGTCACCTGCCAGCGGTCGCGCGCAACCGTCCACGCCGAAATCGCGGCGTCGAGCTCGTCTTCGTGGCCCTTTCTTCCCGCTCGCGAGGCGAAACGCTCGTCGCGGCCGAGTGCGGGGTCGATCACGGCGCAGAGCGCTTGCCACTGCACTTCGCCCGCGCAGGCGATCGACACCCAGGCGTCCTCTCCCTCACAGCGGTAGCAGCCGTGTGGCGCCATCCACGGGTCGCGGTTACCCATCCGCGGCGGGGCCTCACCGGTGAGCGCGTGCGTCAGCCAGCCTTCGCCCGTGAGAACCGACGTGGCCTCCCAGAGCGAGACGTCGATGTGCTGACCGCGCCCAGTTTGTTCGCGGGCGATGAGTGCGGCGCAGATCCCGGCGGCGGCCGTGATTCCTGCAGCGGGGTCTCCGATCGCGATGCCGACCTCGCGCGGTGGGCCCTCCACATAGCCCGTCAGTGCAGAAAGACCCGCAAGTGGCGGCGTCGCGGGTCCGTACGCCATGTAGTCACGCCACGGACCACTCTGGCCGTAGCCCGAGATCGACGCCATGACCAGGCGCGGATTGATCTCGCGCAGTACCTCCCAGCCAAGACCGATGCGATCCATCACACCCGTCGCGAAGTTCTCGACCACGACGTCGCACTCGGCAACCAGCCGCTTGGCGAGATCGATCGCCTCGGGCTGGGAAAGATCCAGTCCAAAGCTCCGCTTGCCTTGGTTCCATTGGTTGAAGTAGCCGGAGCGATTGAGTCCCGGCTCGACGTCCGGCGGGAACACCCCCAGCCGGCGCCCGAGATCGGGCCGCCCTTGCGACTCGATCTTGATCACGTCGGCGCCCAGATGTGCGAGCTGCAGCGCGCAGTAAGGACCCGCCCACACCCAGCTGAAATCTGCGACGCGGATGCCCTCGAGCGGTAATTCAGCAACCGCGTCCTCGCGCTTCGCAGGGGTGGGCGATGTCGCAGGGGTGGGCGATGTCGGTTTGCCCAGCTCGGTTTGGATCTCCGACTGGTGCTCGCCCAGCCGGGGTGCCGGGCGTCGCAGCTCCCACCAGGGATCGGCCAGCCGATACGGCGCGCCGGGAACGAGCTCGCGGCGCTCGCCGATCGGTAACTCTGCCAGGAAGCCGCGCTCGCGCAGGTGCTCCTGCTCACGCAGCTCGGAGATTTCGTGGACCGGTGCGAAGCAGATCCGGCGCTTCTGGCCCTCGTGGAAGAGATCGCGAACCTTCCACGGGGCGATCCACTCCTGCACGAAGATGTCGAGCGCGTCGGCGTTGCGGAAGCGCTCCGGAAAGTTGGCGAAGACCGGGAGCTCGGCCCACTCGGGGCGGCCCATGAACTCGACCAGGCGCTGCCATTGATCATCCTCGACCGTGCACAGGAAGATGCGACCGTCACTACATTCGTAGATGCCCCACGGATTGAGGCCCCGTCGTCCCAAGCGCGTCGCGACCACGCCCGGATAGGTGTAGTAGACGAGGGCCGCCTCGAGAATCGAGGCCACGACGGCCTGGACGGAAAGATCGACGTGCTCGCCAGCCCCGGTCCGACGGGCGCGGTGGATTGCAGCCAGCGCGGCCGCAGCCGCCGTCGTCCCGCCCTGTAAGTCTGCTTGATGACCGAAGGCTTTCAGCGGCGGTCGATCGCTTTCCGTCGAGGCGCCGGGGCTGAGCCCGCCCCAGCCGCCCGCATGGGCAACCGTCAGTTCCTCGCCTCGCCAGCCCCGGCGCGGGCCGGTGAGCCCGAAGGGAGTGATCGAGCATAGGACCAGCGAAGGCCGCAGGGCCCGAAGCCGTTCCCAGTGCAGCTCCCAGGCATCGACGCGCCGCGCCGGCAGGTTGTGGATCAGCGCATCCGAGGTCGACACCAACGCGTCGAGCTCGCGGCGGCCCTCCACCGTTGTCAGATCGAGGACGACCCCGCGCTTGTTGGCGTTCAGGTAGTGGAAGAAGCCAGCGCGCTCGGGGTCTGGTTTCCCAGCGAAGGGGCCGCGGCGACGAAGTGCATCACCGTCCGGACCCTCGACCTTGATCACGTCTGCGCCGAGATCCGCCAGCCACTTGGTCGCCCAGGCCGCGGAGACGCCTTCTCCCAACTCGACGACCCGCAGCCCCTCGAGTCCGGTCAAGAACGTCCCCGTTCGAGGCCGCGCAGAAGGACCTCGGCGATGGCGTCGGCAGTGGCTTTGGGTGGAGCGGCCACCAATTCGGAGACCTCCGGTCGCGAGAACTCGCGTCCAAGGCCGCCCAGCACGTGGGCGAACGCCGCCGTGTCGACCGAGAAGATCTGCCCCTCGGCCACGGCGCGGTCGAGCAGGCTCTGGGTCACGGCCATCACATATCCCTCGTGGGCGTCCAGCAGGCGCTTGGCACCGGGCAGATCCGAGAACTCGCGCGAGAAGGAGTCGGCCTCCGGCTGGACTGCCTCATTGGCCGCTCGCAGGTAGGCGCGCAGAGCCGACAGGGGTGGCAGGGAAGCGTCGAGGGAACTGATCGCAGTGCGACCGATGCGGTGCAGGCGACGGTCGACGACCGTCAGCACCAGCTCTTCCTTACTGGGCGCGATGCCGTAGAGGGTGCGCAGCGAGCAGTTTACCTGGGCCGCAATCTCCGCCATGGTGAGCTCGGACAGCCCCTCGGCGGCGACCAACTTCTCCAGCTCATCGAGCAGCTGCCGCTGTCTCACGCTGAGGCGACGCTCCTCCGCGGCGGAAAGCAGCGGCTTCGGCGCGCGCACCCCCGGGAAACGGCCGATCGGCTCCAACGCACTCAAGGCAGCAGCGCCTCCGGCAAATCCACCACCCTGGCGCGCAGCCATTCTCCCAGGCTCTTCGCCTGAGGGTCTTGGCGGGTCGAGGCGGCAACGCCTTCTTCCAGCAGCCCGTGGATCACGAAGTTGAGCGAGCGGATGGCGGGCAAGCGGTGGCGGTCGACGCTCAGCTCGGCCACCTCGGGAAGCAACCCGCGCAGTCGCTCGACGCTCAGGAAATCGTCGAGCCAGGCCCAGGCCTCGTCACTGCGGGCGAAGATGCCGAGGTTGGCGTTCCCACCCTTGTCGCCCGAGCGAGCACCGAAAACCTTCCCCAGTGGGGCGCGGGTTGTAGCGCCGCCCGGCGCGCTAGCCGTGGGCCCGGCCGTCGGCGCGACGCTGACCTCAGCGGCCGGGATCACAGACGACACCTCCGTCGTGTCCGCTCCCAACAGGACAACCTCTTGGGGAACGATTTCCGCTGGGATGCAGGCCGGCTCGTACACACCGTAGGGTCGCCCGCCCGCCGGGCCGCCGCCCACTCCGAAGAAGCCAGGGATCGTTGCCAGCCCCAGCTCGGTCACCGCGTTCGAAAAGGTGCGGCCGACCTTCTTGTCGTCGGGGTCCTTCACGCTGATGCGTAGGATCGCCACCGCCTGCTCGTTGGTCTCGGGGTCGGGCTGGTCGTTGCGCATCAGCCGCGTCGTCACCTGGGCGAAGTCCTCGGGCGCATGTGGACAGGCCTTCCAGAAGGCCTCCTCGATCAGTGCCGCTTTGGCCTCGACGTCCAGGCCAGTGAGGCAGACGCTCATGTCGTTGCGGAAGCCGCCGGCGCGATTGATGCACACCTTGAGGGTCGGCGGAGGCGGCTCGCCCTGGATGCCAAACATTCGCACGCGATCTGGCCCGAGCTGCTCGAGCTCGATGGTGTCGAAGCGGGTGGTCACGTCGGGTCCGAGGTACTCGGGCCCACCGATCTCGTAGAGGAGCTGCGAGGTGACCGTGCCGACCGAGACCTCGCCACCGGTGCCGTCGTGCTTGCCGATCACCGAAGAACCGTCTTCCGCCACCTCGGCCCAGGGAAATCCTGTCCGACTCATGCCGGGGACTTCCGTGAAGAACGAGTAGTTGCCGCCGGTGGCCTGGGTGCCGCATTCGATCACGTGGCCCGCGGCCACGCCACCCGCCAGCGCGTTCCAGTCGCTGCGCGACCAGCCGTGATGCCATGCGGCTGGGCCGCACACCACGGCAGCGTCGGTGACGCGGCCGGTGATCACGATATCTGCGCCCCGCTCCAACGCGTCGACGATCCCCCAGCAGCCGAGATAGGCGTTGGCGGTCAGGAACGACGCTTCCTTGAGCGGCTCGCCAGTCTCGAAGTGGCGGAGCTGATCGGAGGCGATCAGCTCTCCGATGCGCGGCATCAGATCATCGCCGCGCACGTAGGCGATCTTCGGATTCAGCCCCAGCTTCCCGGCGACCTCGGCCACGGCCTCCGCGCAGCCACCGGGGTCGAGACCGCCCGCGTTGGAGACGAACTTGATCCCGCGGTCGAGGCAGCCGCCCATCACCTGCTCGAGCTGGGTGACGAAGGTGCGCGCGTAGCCACCGTTCGGTCGTTTGACCCGAGTGCGCGCCAGGATCAGCATGGTGAGTTCGGCCAGCCAGTCACCGGTGAGCACGTCGATCGGCCCACCTTCCACCATCTCCTTGGCCGCCGAGAGACGATCTCCGAAGAAGCCTGAGCAGTTTGCGATCCGAATCGGGTTGGTCATTGCGACTCTCCGTTTGAAGCCTTCTCCTTGTCGCCGTCGGGCTCCGCACTCGCGGGCTCGACAACGAGCAGCAGCGCGCCGCTCTCCACCTGCTCTCCCAGCACGACCCGCACCTCGGCGACGACACCGTCCTCGGTCGCGCGCATCGGGTGCTCCATCTTCATCGCCTCGAGTACCAGCAGCGTCTGTCCCGCCGTCACGGCGTCTCCTACCTGGACGCGAAGCTCGATCACCTTGCCCGGCATGCGAGCGACGAAGCCACCCGACCTCTGTTCTGCGCCCGGTAGCTCGAAGCGCGGCAGCACCGCGAGCTCCAGGTTTCCTCGCGGCCCGTGGACGATGACGCGGTCGGCAGCCCGCGTGATTCGCGCCCGAGTCCGGCGCCCGTCGATCTCGACATCGATGGCTTCGGCGCTCCAGGAGTGAATCCGGGCGTGGGTTCCATCGGCAAAGCGAAAGCGGCCGTCGCGAAGCGCGCGGTAGCGGACGCTGATCTCGCCAGCTCGGTGGGCGAGCGAAACCATCTGGTCGGGCATCCGAGCGTTGCGCCAACCGCTCGGAGCATCCGCCAACGTGCCCGCCTCCGACCGGTTTACGCCCTGGAGCCAGAGCGCAGCCAGCTGGGCGAACCGCACCCACTCCTCGTCGGACAGCTCGAGCGCGCGCGCCGGATCGACCCTGTCGATGAAGTCGGTCGTGGTGTCGGCGGCCAGGAACTCGGGGCTGCGAAGCGTCGCCACCAGGAAGTCTCGGTTGGTGACCACACCCCCGAGGTGGGTTCGCTCGAGCGCCAGCGCCAGTCGCCCCGCGGCGTCGCGCCGGGTGGTTGCGTGCGCGATCACCTTCGCGAGCATCGGATCGAATTCCGTGCCGATCCGCGATCCGGCGATCACGCCCGAGTCCCAGCGCACCTCGGGCGAAGCGGCGGGCTCGAAGGCGGATAGCGTGCCGGTGGCGGGCAGAAAATCGTTGGCGGGATCTTCGGCGTAGAGGCGCGCCTCGATGGCCGAGCCGGTAAAGGCGATCTCATCCTGGCCGTAGCCCAGGGGCTCGCCCCGCGCGATGCGCAGCTGCTCGCGAACCAGGTCGATGCCGGTCACGGCCTCGGTGACCGGGTGCTCGACCTGCAACCGCGTGTTGACCTCCAGAAAGAAGAACTCTCCGGTGTCGTCATCCAACAAGAACTCGACGGTGCCGGCCGACTGGTACGAGAGCGCGCGGGCCAAGCGCAGCGCGGCGTCGCCCATAGCGTCGCGCAGCGCCGCGTCGACGCGCGGCGACGGCGACTCCTCGAGAATTTTCTGGTGGCGCCGCTGGATCGAACACTCGCGCTCACCCAGATGCACAACCTCGCCGTGGGAATCTCCCAGGATCTGGATCTCGATGTGGCGCGCGCGCAGCAGGTAGCGCTCGAGGAAGACGCGGTCGTCGCC
>CAXMOC010000024.1:0-7378 GCA_964194865.1 uncultured Opitutales bacterium
CGCGCCCCGCGCTGGAAGAACGGAAGCCCTGCCCAGCAGACGACGGGAGTGGCCATTGCGAATTCGATCCAAGCGCTGGGAGCGCCGATCCAACCTCGAACCGGAATGCCGATCATCGGACCCATGGAGATCGCGAACAGCGGAGCCGACAACGACGCAGCCACCAATAACCGGCGCTGCATGTCTCTCAGCTCGTCGCCCGGGTCCCCGTCGGGCGCCGTCGCCACCAGCGCCATGCCGCAGCGGGGGCAGCTGCCCGGCTCGTCGCTCTCGACTCCGTCGCACATCGGACAGAAATAGGCCGCTCGGACACTTGCGGGAGCGGCGGGCTGTGGCTGGCCCAGAAACGCGCGACGGCAGTGGTCACTGCAGAAATAGAAGGTGTCCCCCGCGCGCTCTGCGCTGGGCGCGGTCGTCTCCTCCACTTCCATGTCGCAGATCGGATCGATGGCGATGTGGGCGTCCTCCGAGCCCGAGTATAGTGTCGCCGGTCGAAACCGGAGACGGAGAGGGAGCAGCGATGGGATCTGAGCTGGATCTGCCCGAGCGCGCATTGGGGGCGGTCACGGTGCTGTTCGGAGCGAAGGGAGGGAAGTATCCGGACGGCAACAGCGTCCTGGTCCGCGGCCGTGAGGAGGCTGCCCTGATCGACCCCGCGCTGGGTGTCGTTGCGCGCCGCGACCGTCTGCCGTCCGTGGATTGGGTGCTGAACACTCACTGCCACGAGGATCACATCGCCGGCAATCACCTCTTCCCCGATGTTCCGTGGCTGCTCCACGAAGCTGATCTTCCCGGCATTCTCTCGCTCGACCAGTTGATGGAGATCTATGGCCTTCCGGAGCCGATGGAAGCGCGCTTGCGACAGCTCGTCGTCGAACGCTTTCACTACCGCGCACGCCCCGATCCAACTCCCTATTACGGGGGCAGCGTATTCGACCTCGGTGGAACGCGGGTACGGGCGATTCACGCGCCGGGCCACACACGCGGCCACTGCGTACTGTACGTCGAGCCGGACGAAGTCCTGATTCTGGGCGACATCGATCTGTCGAGCTTCGGCCCCTACTACGGTGACGCGTGGTCGTCGCTGGAAGACTTCGAGCATACACTGAAACAGGTACGCGAGATCGAAGCCCGCTACTACGTGACGTTTCACCACATCGGAGTGCTCGATGGGCGCGAGGCATTCCTCGAGCGCCTCGATCGGTTCGCCGAGGTGATCCGATCCAGGGAGCGGCGGCTGCTGGCCTATCTGGACTCGCCCCACACTCTGGAGGAGATCGCAGAGCACCGGTTCGTCTACCGGCCCGGTGACGCCGTCGCTTCCGCGAAGAGCGTCGAGACTCGAAGCATGGGGCAGCACCTCGATCGGTTGCAGCGCAACGGGCGGGTGCGTGAGGTCGAGGAGGGGCGCTACCTCGCGGTCTCGGGCTCGCCGTGACGGACGCGCCGATTCGCGTCTGCTTCGTCTGCACGGCCAATATCTGCCGCTCTCCCACCGCCGAGGGGATCATGAGCCACCTCGTTCGGCGCGCGGGTTTGTCGGATCGGGTCGAGGTCGAGAGCGCCGGCACGGCGGTGGCTCGCGAAGGCGGCTCTCGAGATCCGCGCAGCGCAGCAACGGCCGAGCGCCGCGGCGCTCCCCTGCGAGGAAGCACGCGCCGCTTCCTGCCCGAAGACTTTGCGCGCTTCGAGTACATCGTCGCGGTGGACGGCCGGAACCGCAGCGAGCTGCTCGCACTGGCCGATCAACCGGAAGCCAAGGCCAGGGTTGCTCTGCTGCGCGACTTCGACTCGAGCGCGCCCCCAGGTTCTTCCGTGCCCGATCCCTACTCTGGCGGTGAGCGCGGCTTCGACGCGGTGTTCGACAGCTGCGAGGCCGCATGCCGCGGCCTGCTCGAGACCCTGGTCGAGCGGCTATCCGACGCGGTGGGGGAGAGCTCCTAGCCGAGCAGCTCCTTCAGCAGCGCGAAGCTCTCGCTCTCTTCGGGTGCGATCTCGCCATCGGCCACGATCACCCCTTCGATGGTATCGAGGAAGATCTTGCGATGGGCGGCCGGGATCAACATCGGATCGACGGATTCCGCGCTCGGGGGCGCGGACAGCCAATCCTCGACCTTTGTCAGATCCTCGCCCTCGAGCCCCAACGAGCGCACGATCCGCGCGACGAAGTCGCGTTCCTCCGGGCGCACCGTGAGGTCCGCCCAGGCGAACGAGCAGACGAACTTCACCAGGCGCAGCCGGTCGGCGTGATTGAGTTCGTCGCTCATGGGTTCCTCACGGCTGATCCAGCATACGCGAATCCCTGCGGTGTAGTTTGAGATCCCAACCGTCAGATTACTTGCTCTGCGGTCAGAGGGCTCGCGGCTTGGCCGAGCAAAGCGGGGGAGAGATCCCCCAACTGCTACGGTGGAAGCTCTATCTCGAGCACATTCGCACGGAAGTGCCCCAACGTGATTTCACCGCTGCTCTCCTTGTGCAGTGGCCCCCGCTCGACGACTACCGAGAACGGAACCGCCGCTCGCACCACTCCGCAGCGTTTCGGGTAGTCGATGCCGATGCGGTATCGGCCGGGCAGGGGACGGGGGAATCGCACGGTCTCTACCCGCGGCGAAGCGGCGTCGCAACGCAGATCCTCCTCCAGCGCGCCGCCCGATACCGATGGTGTGTTGGCAAAGTAGACGGTCTCCTGGTTGGGATCGGTGACGTAGAGATCGAGATCCGCGGCCTCGCCAAAGACCAGACGCACCCGCAACAGGCCCCCGCTGGGCGGGTCGACGGGCGCTACACCGGGATGACCCGGAGCGCAGCCCAGGCCGAGGCCCACGAGGAGCAGCATCGGACAGAGGAGCGCTGCAACGGTACGATTCCGGTTGAGCGCGAGAGGCGGAGGTCTCATGGATTTCAGGGTCACGATGCGAACGCTGCGCGGACGGGGGCTCGCCATTCTAGCCCTCTCCGCGATCGCTGCCGGGGGAGCGGTGGCGGGGGAGACACGGACCTTTTCCGGGCGGGTGACAGAGCCCGACGGTACGGGGCTGGTGGGCGCCATGGTCACCATCGCGATTGGAAAGCCCGCCCACGTGACCACCGTCTTCACGGGCGACGCTGGCGGTTTCGTCACCCCGCCGATCGCCGCGGCTGGGCCTCCCCGCATTCGGGTACGACGACTCGGCTGGAAGGATTTGAGACTCGACGACGGGTCGGAGGTCTCCACCGAGCACCCCCTCGTGCTCGAGCGCGAGACCGATCCCGCGCTGTTGGCCGCTCAGCTTCCAGCCAATCACTGGTATGACCTCGTGCTGCAGCGGATCGAAGAGCCCGATCAGCGCGAGGAGCTCAAGCGCCAGTGCACCTACTGCCACCAGCAGGGAAGTCGAGGGACCCGGCTGATCCGCGACGAAGAGGAATGGCGCAAGCTGCTCGCGCTGATGAGTCGTATGGGCGGGATGCTCTCGCCGGACCTGCGCGAGCGCCTGCCCGACTTGTTCAACGCCGCCTACGATCCAGCCACCGCGGTACCCGCCTTGATGGCGACCATGAACCGGCCCGGCTTCATGGCGCCGCCGTCCCCCGAGATCCGGCGCGCCATCATCGAGGAGTGGGAGCTCGGCGGTAGGGCCTCGATGCAGCACGACATGATGGTTCACCCCGACGGGCGGATCTATTCGGTCGACATGACCCAGGACCGGCTCTACCGGCTCGACCCCTCGGTGCCGGGCGGTGAACGGCGGTCTTGGGCGATTCCGCCGGGAGATCTGCCCATCGGCGGAGTCTTTGCCAGTGCCGGTACGCCCACGACGCCGAACTCGAACGCTCGTGTGGGGCCGCATTCGCTTCAAGCGGCCCCGGATGGCTCGATCTGGATCACGTTGGCGCTGGGCAATCAGCTCGCGCGATTCGACATCGAAGCGGAGACCTGGGCGATTCACGAGGTGGAGAGCGGGTTCTACCCCCACACACTGCGCTTCGATCAGCGCGGGCGGGTCTGGTTCAGCTTGGCCGCCTCCAATCACCTCGGGATGTTCGACCCGGCAACCGGCGAACAGCGGGAGCTGCGCTTGCCGGCGGGCTCGTTCGGGCAAGCGGTCGTGTCGCGGTTGATGCCGATGCTGTTGTGGCTCGGGCGCCACGTCGACCTGCGCGGCGCCGCGGCCGAGGGGGAAGGCATGAACATGCCGGTGCCCTACGGCGTCGACATCGCCGCGGATGGCGCAGTCTGGTTCAGTCAACTCAACGAACATCGCATCGGTCGCGTCGATCCCGATGACTTCGAGCTCGAGATGATCGACACCCCATTTCCCGCGCCCCGGCGTCTGCGCTTCGATTCGCGCGGTCGGCTCTGGATCCCGAGCTTCTCCGGCAGCCTGATCGCCCGTTTTGACCCGGCGACCCGTCGGTTCGATACCTGGGAGCTCCCGATCGAACCGCTGGGAAGCGAAACCCCCTACGCACTGCACGTGGATCGACGCACCGATGAGGTCTGGGTCTGCGGAACCAACAGCGATAGCTTGATCCGCTTCGAACCCGCCGAAGAACGCTTCACCGTGTACCCCTTGCCCACCCGAGTGACCTATACGCGAGAGCTGGACTTCGACCCTGAGGGCCGCGTCTGGACCTCTAATTCGAACGTCCCCACTTGGCAGATCGAGGGTGGCTTGCCCAAGATCCTCCGCTTGAGCCCGGACGGCTACGTAGATGGAGCGGACCGCGCGGTCGCCCGGGCCCGTCGTTCGGTGGATGCGTACGCGAGCCGTCCCGGGGCCGACCAGTAGAGCGCGCGAACCAGCGACCCGCGTAGCGGGCTTCCCGCTTCGGCTCGCCACCTTTTCGCAAAGCGTGGGGCCAGCGCGGGGCGATCGCGAACGCCCGGGTCTAGGTGATCGCGTACGCGATCACGAATTCCCGCTCGAAGCCCTTCAGCTCCAGGTTCTCGTCGAACAGGGCGAAGCGATTCGCCAGCTCGGGAGCCTCTTCGCGCAGGTGCTCGACCACGGCCGCGGTGGCGATGATGCCGCCCGGCGCGATCTGTTTCAGCAGGCGCGCGGCCAGGTTGATGGTCGGTCCGATCAGCGCAACCGATCGGCGCATCGGCGTCCCGATGACACCGATCACCACCGCGCCGACATCGAGGCTCAGCCTGGCGCGCAGGGTGAGGCCATCGCCGGCCTCTTGGCTTGCGAGGGTTTCACGAATCGAGAGCGCCGCGCGGGTGGCTTCGCTGACCGACTCGAAGTACAGCAGCGCGCCATCACCCTCGTAGTCTTTCACGTCGCCGCAATAAGCCAGCGCTGCATCCGTCACCACGCTCATGAAGCGTTGGACGAATGCCAACGCCTGTTCGGGGGATTGGCCCAGGACGGCGGAAGTCGAATCCGCGATGTCCACGAAGAGCACGCTCAGGTCGCGCCGGATGGGAAGGGTCTGCTGGTTGGCGTAGTTCTCGACCAGGCCGGGAAGAAACGCGTGGGTGTGGGTGGCCTCTCGGCCCCGGGTTTCGGCGGCCTCCCCGGTCGTCGGTTCGGATACGCGCGGACGCGTGATGCGCGCACCGGCGCTCGCGGTGAGATCGACCGCGGTCGTCGGAAGGCCCGCCTGCGTCCAGGCTTCCAGACCGCCCGCGAGGACGTGCACCGACTCGAAGCCCTCGCTGCCGAGCCACAGCGCCGCCCGGGCGCTGCTGGCATCTTCCGGTCAGGTGCAATAGGTGACGATCGTGGCATCCCGGGGCAGGTTACCCCCGCGCTGCACGACGTCGGGTAGCGGGAGCCAGCGGGCACCCGGGATCTCGCGGGGGCGGGCTTCGCGGGCGTCGCGCGTGCGGACGTCCAGCGGAACCACCACCTGGCCGCCACTTCGCCGAGCGCGCACCTCCTCGGGAGTGAGTCTCGATACCTGGCCTGCCAAATGGCCTCTCGCTCAAGGGTTCGTCAGGGCTCGTTGCGCCGCCGCGGGTCAATCCTGGAGAGGGTCGACCTGCCCGAGACGACGGCCAACCTGTGTGTTACAACACGCTCCCGTCCGGCGGAACCTCCCCGGGGGGTGAGATTCCGAGAATCGGTCTCAATGAAACACCGCCCGGCCGGTGACGGGCGATCCGGCCGATGACGACCGGGCCGTCCAGCCGATGACGACTGGGCGGTCCAGCTGATGATGACTGGACGGGTTTTCGGCGACTGGGCGCGCGGCGGGCGGATCCAGAGCCGCACATGGGCATGGGAATCGGATGGCAATCGAACAGGAACCGCAGGCGCTCGCGCACGAAGTCCAGCGCCGCCGCACCTTCGCGATCATCTCGCATCCGGATGCCGGTAAGACGACGCTGACCGAGAAGCTGCTGCTCTTCGGCGGTGCGATTCGCGAAGCCGGCGCTGTGCGCGCTCAGAAGGCGTCGCGGTACGCCACCAGCGACTGGCTCGAGCTGGAAAAGCAGCGCGGGATCTCGGTCAGCAGCTCGGTGATGCACTTCGAGTACCAGGGACATCGGGTCAACATTCTCGACACACCCGGTCACAAGGATTTCAGCGAGGACACGTATCAAACCCTGACGGCCGCGGACAGCGCGGTGATGTTGATCGACGCCGCCAAGGGGGTAGAAGCCCAGACTCGAAAGCTCGTCGAGGTCTGCCGATCGAGCGGGATCCCCATCTTCACGTTCGTCAACAAGATGGACCGGCTCGGACGCGATCCACTCGAGTTGATGGCGGAGATCGAGGAGGTGTTGGGGATCGATGCGATCCCGCTCAATTGGCCTGTGGGGTCCGGCAGTGAGTTTCGCGGGGTCTACGATCGACTGGGCGAGCGCCTGCTGCTCTTCAGCGGCGGGCATCACGGGACGCGGCTCGTCGAGCAGACGGTCGTCGCGGGTGCGCTCGACGCCCCGGAAGTGCGCGACGCAATGGGCTCTGCGGCCGACGAGGTCTGGGAGGCTCTCGCGCTGCTCGACGGTGCGGCGACGCCCTTCGATCTCGCCCGGGTTCGAGCGGGCTCCCAGACGCCGATGTTCTTCGGCAGCGCGCTCACCAATTTCGGTGTGCCGTCATTTCTGGAGCGCTATCTCGCGATTGCGCCCTGTCCGGGGCCCCGGCCGTCGAGTCGGGGGCCGGTCGAACCGGCCGAGCCCGGCTTCTCCGGCTTCGTGTTCAAGATCCAGGCGAACATGGATCCCGACCACCGCGACCGGGTTGCTTTTCTCCGCGTCTGCTCGGGCCGCTTCGTCAAGGAGGGCAGCGCCGTCCACGCGCGAACCGGTCGCAAGGTCGGGCTGGCGAAGTCATCCCTCGTGCAGGCACGCGGACGAGAGAGCGTCGACGAGGCGTTTCCCGGCGACGTCGTCGGGCTCTTCGACCCGGGAATCTTTCGGATCGGCGACACGCTGTGC
>CAXMOC010000025.1:0-23386 GCA_964194865.1 uncultured Opitutales bacterium
CAGCGATGATGACGATGCTGGCCCTGCCGAAGTATCGGGCTGCCCACGTACATCGAGCCGCGGGTCTGGCTCGCACGCGCCTGCTCGCGACCCAGCCCATCGCCGACCTCTAGGAGCCTGACCCAAGACGGAGGCTTGGGACCGATGATGCTTTCTCCAGCAGTCCCCTTTCGGAGTAGCGAAATGCGCCACACGTGCCGTAGGTCTGCGAGGCGTCCAGAGCTCGCGGGCTGAACGCGTCGGACGAGATGGGGGACCCAGCTGCTCCGAGTCGAGCCGCATTGTCAGGAGCCGGCGTGGTTCACGTAGATCGGTGACGACCACGCGCGTGCCTCGGCCTCCCCGAGGCAGTCGTCCTCGTACGGTGTGTCCCCGCCGCAGGGAGTGATCTCGACGCAGCGACCCAGCTCGTCGAACCGACAGCCGAGGGGGTTTGCGCCGTGAATGTGGAGATCGGGGGCCTCGATCGCTCGGGCGTAGTAGACCGCATCGCGGCCGGAGACCGCGAACTCGGCGTCGGCGAACTCGACCACGCAGCCCGAGCCGTCGGCCGGGCAGGGGAGCACCCGCCACGGGTCTTCGACCAGGCTGTCGAGCGGCTCGTCCGCCGCGATTTGCGGGCGGACGCGCACGACCTCGATGCGCGTGATCGCGCGGCGCTGCTCTCCCGGGTAGTAGCACTCGCTGCGGCAGATGCGGTCGACCCGCGTCTCGCCCAGCGCATCGACCACGTGCTCAGGGCAGCCGGGCTTCTGTTCGAAGGAGCCGATGGCGCGCACCCGGAAGCGTGGGGCATCGCTGCGCGTCGTCGTTGCGCCCATCGGAACTGACTCGGCGCCGTCGACCAGGTCGAACCAAAGGAGCGTGCGCCGGCCGCTCGTCGCATAGACCTCCTTCCGCTTTAGTGCGTCCCAGATCGCATCGCGGTCGCGGCCCGCGGAGTGGACGGCGACGAGGCCGCCCGTCACGAAGTACGCCGCCGCGCGCTCGATCTCGAAGAGCCTGAGCGGGCTCTCCCCGCTGCTCACCCAGGGGACGGATTCGGCGGCGGGCGCGTCGGCCTCGTTGCTCGAGCCGAATAGTCCCCCGCCACCGACACTCGACTCCCCCCGCCGGCCGCGGCCCTCGGTCATCTCGCCGCGCGCTACCTCCTTGTAGCCCGTCCCCGGCCGCGCAGTGTGATTGTCGCTCGAGCCGATGAAGCCGAAGTCGAAGCGCTTCGGCCGCGATGGGTCGCTGAAGTCGCGGATCGCGAGCATGTACTGGGCGGAGCCGCGCGGCCGGTAGTTGAAGGAGGGCTGGAACATGTCCGGCGCCTGGCCCGCGTTCACCCAGTCCGCCGCCTCGTAGCCGGGCAGCGTCTTCCAGCCGGCCTGGAACGCCGCAACATAATTCGCCCGCGCCTCCTCCGCCCGGCGTGCACACTCAGCAGAGCCCTCGCCGATCTCCTTGCAGCGCGCCTCAACAAGTGTGCCCGCGTGCCAGCAGCTCGGGAGGTAACCGTCCTTGGGCGCCGGGCAAGTGAGCGAGCCGTCCGCGGCGACGTCGACGGATCGCCAGGTCGGCAGTTGCTCCGAGTTCCCGTGCCCCGAGTACATCTCGACGAGCGTCTGGCGCGCCGGATCATGGCCCGGGAGCTGCTTGCGCCAGTCGGAGCCGGCCGGTCTGTACAAGCCCCACGTTGTGCCGTGTGGGATTACGATCGCTTCGTGTCCCCAGTCGTCGAGCTTCTCGAACAGCACCTCTGGCGTTGGGGCGGACTCGAGACAGTCGGCGGGAAGGTCCCGGACCGGGACGCCGTCCGGGCACTGGTCGGCCGTGGCCACCTCGCTCATCAGCCGCACGAAGCTGCGGCCGCGCTCTCCGCCTGCCGTGGCGAGGGCTGCACGAGCTACGAAGGGGGCGCCGAACCCGCTTCTCGTCGCGGGGCCGCGCGAGGCGATCGGCCGCGTGGGGATCTCGTCGTCGTCCAAACCGCGGAGTACCACATTCTTGTGTCCGTAGTGGTTGTCCGGGGTGCTGCCGATGTGGCTCCACTCCCAGCCGAGGTAGGTCACGAGGTCGGGGTTGGTCGGATCGCCGGCCACGGCATTGCAGTCGCGCACGGAGTCTACCGTCTTGCGCCAGAGCTCCGCGGTCAGGTTCTCGGCGTGATCGTTGATCGACCAGAAGTCGAGTGCCGAGCAGAAGCGAGCGAAGTCGCACGCGTCGGCCGGCGGGTGGGTGCCCGGTCCGCCGGCGATCGGCAGGTTGATCATGAATGAGTCGAAGCTGAAGGTCGTGTGGACGTGGAAGTCGCCGAACAGGATCTGCATCGCCGGCGGCGCGCCGAGGAGCCGCGCGGTCTCCGCCTGCACCGCCGCGCGCTCCTCCGTCGTCGCGGCGGGGCGGGCCTCCGCATGGATCTCGCCGGGCGCCTCGGGGCTGCCCAGCCAGCCGCTCGCCGCCGCGAGCAGCCACAGCCCCGCGACGACGACGAGAGCGAGGACGGCCAGCAAGACTCTCTTCATCGGGTCCCTCGGGTTTCGCCGGAGGCAGGGCGCCCCGCGCGGCGGTCCCATACTACCTTTTGTGCCGAGGGGACCGATCCCGTGGAATCAATGGAGCGAACGTTTCTGGGTGATGTTCCGCGTCTCCAGGAGGACACAGGCGAAGACCGGCACAAGCGTGCTCAACCGAGTCCGACCTCGGGAACGATCTCAGCTTCCTCGACTTTGGCGGCACCAGACGGCCCCCCCCGCGACACCAAGGGAAGGTGGAACGTTCGGTCCAACGCGCGCCCGCTGCAAACAAGCGTCGAGGAACGAAAAAAGTGGTGGAGCTGGGGGGGATCGAACCCCCGACCCTCAGACTGCCAGCCTGATGCTCTCCCAGCTGAGCTACAGCCCCACGAGCGATTCAACCTACCGCCGGGTCGGGGGGCTGTCAAAACCGCCCCTGGAGTGGGTCGGGACGGCTTTCGACGGCTCGGGCCGGCGTGTTATCCTGCCCGCCTTTGGCTTGGCCGGAGTGGCGAAACTGGTATACGCAGGGGACTCAAAATCCCCCGGCTTCACGGCCGTGCGGGTTCGAATCCCGCCTCCGGCACCAAAGACGGGCCGGCGAGCTGAATTTGTCGGCGGGTCGAGGCGTCTGAGCCGAGGGCCAGATGGGGCGGCCCGGCCGAGCACACCGCGGCGTGCACGGCGCCTCGTTATCGATGGATGTTAGGGGAGTTAGGGAGAATGGGAATGCGAAAGATCGTTTGCCGGATCGCACTGATTGCGCTCGTTGCGCTGGCGCTACCTCTCTTCATGTCGAGCGACGCCTCGGCCCAGTATCGCGAGTTCGCTGGCAAGGTGGACAAGGTCTCGAACAAGAAGCTGCTGGTCGACAACCGCAAGGGCGACAAGGTGTCGTTCGTCAAGACGGAGGATACTGCCGTCGAGGGCGAGAAGACCGAGTGGAAGGCGATCAAGAAGGACGACTGGGTGAGCGTGTCCTGGAAGATGATGGACAAGCCGCGGGTCGCCTATAAGGTGGTGGTGATGCCGCCCAAGGAAGAGGCGGGCGAGTAGCGCTAGCGCACGCGGGTCCCTACGGGGCCCGCGTGGCGGCGACGCCCACGGCGCGCTGGCGGCGCATTGCGCGGTTGGCCTCTCCTCGGATAGCGTTTCGGCGATGGCGTCGATGCAGCCGCTCCTGCGGCCCGAGCAGTTCGACCGCTACCGGCGTCACCTCAGTCTGCCAGAGGTGGGCGTCGAGGGTCAGAAGCGGCTGCTCGACTCGGCCGTGCTCCTGATTGGCGCCGGAGGCCTCGGGTGCCCCTTGGCCCAGTATCTGGCGGCGGCCGGGGTGGGAAGGATCGGAATCGTCGACTTCGATCGGGTCGACGCCTCGAACCTGCAACGGCAGGTGCTCTACGGTACGGCCGATATCGGTCGGCTCAAGGTCGACGCGGCCCGTGAGCGGATCAACGCGATGAACCCGGACGTCACGGTCGAAACCCACGCGCTTCGGCTGACTTCGGACAACGCCCTGGAGCTGTTCGAGTCATACGACGTCATCGTGGACGGCACCGACAATTTTCCGACCCGCTATCTGTCCAACGATGCCTGCGTGTTGCTCGGCAAGCCGAACGTTCACGGCTCGATCTTCCGCTTCGATGGCCAGGCCACCGTCTTCGACGCCCGCCATGGCCCGTGCTACCGCTGCCTTTTCCCCGAGCCGCCTCCGCCGGGGAGCGTGCCGTCCTGCGCCGAGGGCGGAGTGCTCGGCGTACTGCCCGGCCTGATCGCCCTGATTCAGGCGACCGAGACGGTCAAGCTCGCGAGCGGTATTGGCGAGCCACTCTACGGCCGCTTGCTCCAATACGATGCGCTCCGGATGGAGTTCAGCGAGTTCCGGCTGCACAAGGATCCGGAGTGTCCGGTCTGCGGCGAGCATCCGAGCATCGACGCGCTGATCGACTACGCCGGCTTCTGCGGGGTCTCCGAGGAAGAAGTGGCGGCTCCCGAAGTGTCCGCCGCCGAGGTCCACGCGATGCTGGACCGGGGAGACGACTTCCTGCTGCTCGACGTGCGCGAGCCCGACGAGTTCGAAACTGCCCACATCGAGGGCTCGCGGCTGCTGCCCTTGGGTGAGGTCGAGACGCGGCTGGCCGAGCTCCAGGAGTGGAAGAGCGGCCCGATCGTGGTCCACTGCCACAAGGGCGGTCGCAGCGCCCAGGCGTGCGCGCTCCTCCGCGCCAAGGGTTTTTCGGATGTGACGAATCTCGCCGGCGGGATCGAGGCGTGGTCGCTCACGGTCGACGGCGACGTTTCGCGCTACTGAGCGGGCGGCGCGACTGATTAGGCCCGATGGGGGGAGTGTGGCGAAATCGAAGCTACCTGGACCGATCGAGCGCCGGCACCTGGTGGAGCGCGAGCTGAGTCCCGCCCAGGCGTTGCGCTATGCGGACGCTTACCTGGAAGCGGGCCGGGACCAGGATGCCATCGAGTTTTTGGTCAAGGCCGAGGCCAGCGAGCAGCTCGATGCCATGCGCCGGCGCGCCGTCGAGTCTGGCGATGTTTTCCTGTTTCGAACGCTGGCGGTCGCCACTGGCACGGCGCCGCAGCCCGGAGAGTGGCGCGCCCTGGCCGAAGCGGCCCAGGCGGCGGGCAAGCAGCACTACGCGGTCGAGGCCCAACGTCAATCCGAACGCGGAGAGAGCTAGGCCATGAAGCAGAGTTGCCGAGTGTTCCGGGGGCTGGTGAAGGAGGTGGAGGAAGAGATCAACCACTTCCTCTCGAACCACGAAGTCCGCGTGGTCCACATGGCGCAGAGCGAGACCGGCAATCACATCAGCGTGACGCTGTTGCTCGAGATCGACGAAGCTCCCTCCGAGCTTCAGACACAGCGCCATCGGTGACTGCTCGGGCGCGCGCCACTCACATCGAGATCCGCAACGCGCGCTCGCACAATCTCAAGAACGCCAGCTGCGATATTCCCCTTCGCGCGCTGAGTGTGATCACCGGCGTGTCCGGCTCGGGCAAGTCGACGCTGGCCTTCGATACCCTCTACGCGGAGGGCCAACGCCGCTTCGTCACCTCGCTCTCGACCTACGCTCGCCAGTTTCTCGAACGCCTGCCACGGCCCGACGTCGACCACCTGTCGAATCTGCCGCCAGCGATTGCAATCGAACGGCGCAACCGGGTGACCAACGCGCGCTCCACGGTGGGTACGGCGACGGAGATCCTCGACCACCTGCGGCTGCTCTTCGCGAAGGTGGGAGAGACCTCCTGCCCGGATTGCGATCTTCCGGTGGAGCACAACAGCGCCGAGAGCGTGGCAGACGCAATTCTCGTGCGCTGGGAGGGACAGCGTCTGGCGATTGGGGCGCCCCTGGCGGTTCGCAAGGGCGAGCGCGCAGGCGCCCTGCGGGAACGGCTGGTGCGCGATGGCTTTACGCGCTGGCTCGATCCGGAAGGCGGTGTCGTCGATCTCACGGAGGTTTCCGCCAAGCGTCTGCAGGAGTTGCGCCGTTCGGGTCTGCTGCTGATCGACCGACTGGTGCCGCGGCCGGCGCAAGGCCGCGCTCGGTTGACGGAGGCGCTCGCGTCGGCCTTCGAGCGCGGAGAGGGTCGGTGCAGGATCGTCGTCGAAGGCGGCGCTCCGATCTCGTTTCTGGAGGGCTTCGCGTGCGATGGCTGCTCCCGGAGCTTCATCTCTCCGCGGCCGGCGCTCTTCTCGTTCAACAGCCCGCTCGGTGCCTGTGACAGCTGCCAGGGTTTCGGGCGGGTGCCGGCCCTGGATCCGGAACGGGTCATTCCGGATCCAACCCTCAGTCTGGAGCGGGGTGCCATCGTTCCATTTACCACGCCGTCCGGGAGGCGCATGCAGCTGCGGCTCCTGGCGGCCTGTCGGGCAGAGGGAATACCGGTCGATCGCCCCTTCGAGATGCTTTCTCCGGCCCAACGGGATTGGGTGTGGACCGGCGACGGGGAGAGCTGGCGAGGGGTGAAGCGCTTCTTCGACCGTCTGGAACGCAAGCGTTACAAGGTGCAGGCGAGGGTACTGCTCGCGCGCTATCGCCGTTACGACCCGTGCCCGGCCTGCGCTGGCTCGCGTCTCTGTGCGGACGCACGCTGTGTCCGGATCGGCGGGCGCGACATCGCTGCGCTCGCCCGGCTGACCCTGGCCGAGCTGCAAGCCTGGCTCGCCGCCCTGGAGCTGGCACCGGCGCAGCGGGATCGCGGCGGTCGGCTGCTGGCGGAGTTGATTGCCCGGGTCCAGACGTGTGTGGCTGTGGGTCTCGACTACGTGACGCTGGAACGGCCCATGCGTAGCCTGGCGGGTGGTGAAGCCCAGCGCATCCAGCTTGCGACGGCCCTCGGTGGAACCTTGACGGCTTCGCTCTACGTGCTCGATGAACCCTCGGCCGGGCTCCACGCCAGGGACGCTGGCCGCCTGGTCGAGGTGCTGCGGAGCATTCGCGATCAGGGCAATACGGTGGTGGTGGTCGAGCACGCTCCCGAGATCGTGGCGGCGGCAGACCACGTCATCGATCTGGGCCCCGGGGCCGGCCGCCACGGGGGAGAAGTCGTAGCCGAGGGAAATGTCGCTGCGATTCGAGCGCATTCGAGCTCGTTGACCGGTCGGGCGCTGCGCGGCGAATCTGGCGCTTTTGGCACTGAGAAGCGTTTGCCGCGGCCCGCTCTCGGGCGGCTGCGCATCGTGGGTGCTCGCAGCAACAACCTCCGAGACGTGAGTGTCGAGATACCGCTCGGCCAACTCGTAGCGGTCACGGGTGTTTCCGGAGCCGGGAAGTCCAGCCTGATTCGCTCCGTTTTGGTTGGGCAGCTGCGCCGAGAGCCCGACCGCGGAGAGTGCGACAGGATCGAGGGCGCCGAGGCGATCGACGCTGTCGTCGTCGTCGAACCGCAGCCACCGGCCCGCAGCAACCGTTCGAACCCGGCGACCATTTCGAAGGCCTTCGACGGAATTCGCCAGCGTTTCGCGTCCACGCGCGAAGCCAAGGCGCTGGGCGCTACTCCGGGTTGGTTCTCGTTCAATGTGCCAGGGGGTCGATGCGACGCCTGCGAGGGCGCCGGAGAGGTGGTCGTGGACATGCATTTCCTGGACGACATCCGAATGCCGTGCGACCACTGCGAAGGCCGTCGCTATCGGCGAGAAGCGCTCGAGGTCAAGCTCCACGATCTCTCGATCGCCGATGTTCTCGACCTGACAGTGGACGCCGCGCTCGATCTCTTTGGCGGCGATCCGAAGATCGCCGCCGCACTGCGGACCTTGAACGATGTCGGTCTCGGCTACGTGGCGCTGGGCCAGCCACTCTCCGCACTTTCCTCCGGCGAGATCCAGCGACTGCGGCTCTCCCAAGCCCTGGCCCAGGGCGGCGACCGCACCCTCTTCGTGCTCGACGAACCCACCAGCGGGCTACATCCGGCCGACATCGACGTGTTGATGCGCTGCCTGGACCAGGTGTTGGCGGCTGGCGGCAGCGTGATCGCGGTCGAGCACAACCTGGAGGTCATCCGCCGGGCCGATTTCGTGATCGATCTCGGACCGGAAGGCGGGCCGGGGGGCGGCGAAGTCGTCGCGGTTGGCTCGCCGCGGGAGGTGGCTCGCAGCCGCCGTTCCCACACCGGCGCGGCTTTGCGCGCTGCGGGAGTCCAGCCGGCCGCTGCTGCCCAGACTGCCGACGCGGTCAGCTGATAGGATTGCCTACCAGATGGCCAGGATCACACCGCCGGAGGACATCTCGCCCCAGGAATTCTTCACCCGCTGGCTCCCGGCGATGGTGAAGGAGGACGACGACCGCCGCCGGCGTCTCGGCAACACCGAGGCGAGCATCGTGTTCGCGTTTACCGAGGTCGAGCACGGCGCCTACACGATCCACATCCGCGGCGGCGAGGTGCGGGGCGAAGCCAGCCAGATCGAGAACCCCGACCTGGTCGTTCGCGTGGACGTCGAGACCTGGCGGCGACTCAACCGCGGCGATCTCTCGGCCCCGGAGGCGGCTTTGCGCCGGCGCGTCAAGCTCGAAGGCGATCTTCTGCTCGCGCTGAAGCTTCACCTGATTCTGGGCTGAGAGCGCTGCTGGTGGTTAGCTGGAGCCCTGGCGCTTCACGGGGTCGCGTTGGGCTTTGCGCCGCTGGGCAAAGATCCGTTTGTCGTGGATCTTGCGCAGCTGGGGCTCGAGCTTGTTGAAGACGAGGTCCGCGGCGGGCCCGAGCTTGCTGGCATCTGCATGGGTGGCCACGTCGATCCCCTTGCCGGTGACGTGACCGTGGGCTTGGAAGCCTGCACCGTTGGCCTGCAGGCTGATTTCGACCCGGACGATCTCATGAAACTCCTGGGCGAGACGCTGGCTGTGATTCTCGATCGAGCTGCGGAGCTCCTCGTCGGCGTCGATCTCCTTGAAGTGGATGACCACCAAAGGGCTTTGCGTCATGGGTGAAGGGCTCTCCCTGGGTGCAGGTTCCACTCGCATCGTGCGCGTTTGGATCGTTCGAGGTGGCGCATCCACGCTTCCAGAAATTTACCACAGCACTGGCAGTTGCCGAGTCAGGGCAGCTCGACGCGAGAGGTCGAAGGAGGCAGGCAGCGTGTCTCGTCGCATGCCTGGTAGCGAACGGATACTGCAGTCGCGCGGCCGGAATCGTCTGGCTGCAGCACGATCGGGATCTCGATCGCGCCCAGGTAGGTCAAAAGCGCCTCGGGGCTGAAGGTCGGCTCGAACAGGGTGCCCGCCGGATATCCAATCGAGGCGGTCTGCCGGATGCCTTCGACTTCCACAGTCGTGGGAATCAGGAACTTCAGCGAGGCGGGATTTGCGTTGATGTGCCAGCCGTCGTCCACCGTCACCTGTATGGCAAGAGGCGCGCCGGTCTCCCGATGGGCCGTGATGCGGACGAAGTCCTCGCTGCGGGGCAGCCCGGGGTTGGGACGGGGCGAGGCCTCGGCCTTGGCGGTTGTCGGGGTCGACTCGGCGCTCATCACGGCAACCACCGCGGAGCCGACTGCGGCCGGCGAGCGCTCGAAGGCGCCACCGAACGCGGCGATGGTGCGGTCGGCCGCGTCTCGATAACGCGATTCGCCTGTCCGGGCGGACAGCGCGAGCAGCACCCGTAAAGCCACGGCTGCTCCCGCCGGCTCCACCCCGTCGTACATGCGGCGGGGCCGGGCGAGTAGATCGCCGGCGGATGCCTCCGAGGTCAGGAAGAAGCCGCCAGCGCTGCGGTCTTCGAAGTCTCGGATCATGCGATCAGCCAGCCCGCGAGCCTCGGCCAGCCAGCGCGGATCGGCCGTTGCGCGGTGGAGCGCGAGCAAGCCGTCCGCGAGATACGCGTAGTCCTCGAGCACACCCGCCTCGCGTGCCTGCCCGGCGATGTAGGAGCGGCGGAGTTGGCCGTCGTCGCCGCGCAGACGTTGGAGCACGAAGTCTGCAGCGGAGGCGGCCAGCTGCAGATAGTCGGGTCGCTGGACGGCGCGGGCGGCGTCTACCAGCCCGCGGATGACGAGGCCGTTCCAGGCCGCCAGCACCTTGTCGTCTCGAAGCGGCTGCTCGCGGCGATTGCGCGCTTCGAGCAGTTTCTGACGATCCGGAGAAAAAGAGCCCAGCAGAGCGGCCGCGTCGCTGGCCTCGTGGCGCTGCAGCAGCGGCTCTACCGGCACTTGCACGCGCAGGGCGGAACCTTCGCCGTCGTGCATGGGCGTCAGCCGGTACACCGCGAGAAGCTTGGAGGTGCGCTCTTCTCCGAGAGACGCGACGAGCTGCTGGCGGGTCCAGAGGTACGACAAGCCCTCGTGGCCATCGACCTCCGCGTCCTGGGCGGAGTAGAAACCGCCCTCCGGATGCTTCATCTCTCGTTCGAGGTAGCCCGCGATTTCCAGTGTGACGTGGCGGTAGAGGGGTTTACCCGTGACCTCGTAGGCCCGGGCGTAGACACCGAGCAGCTGGCCGTTGTCGTAGAGCATCTTCTCGTAGTGGGGAATCGACCAGGTGGGTTCGACCGAGTAGCGATGGAACCCACCGGCGAGATGGTCATAGATGCCGCCGAGGGCCATTTCGTCGAGCGTCTTCGTCAGCATCTCGTGCGCGCGCGGATGGGCCTCGGCGCGATGGGCTTCCAGCAGCAGCTCGAGCTTGGGAGGGCTCGGAAACTTCGTGCGCTTCGAAAATCCTCCGTGAAGCGGCTCGTAGCTGGCTTCGATCTGATCGACTGCTCGCTTCAGCACCGACGCAGGTTCGAAGGAGACCGTAGCGGGTGGAAGCGCGGCCGACTGGGATTCGATCCTCTCTCGGGTCTGAGCGGCCAGTCGAAGCACTTCGGTGCGCCGGTTCTGCCAGGCATCGTTCAGCTGGCGCAGGACGCTGGGGAACCCCCGTCGGCGCCCGCTGTCTTCGGGGGGGAAGTAGGTCCCGGCGAAGAAGGGTTCGCCGTCCGGAGTGAGGAAGACCGAATTCGGCCAGCCGCCCGAACCTGTCAACAGGTGCGTGGCCGTCATGTAGATATCGTCGATGTCCGGGCGCTCCTCGCGATCGACTTTGACGCTGACGAAGGACTCGTTCATCTGCGCCGCGATCTTCTCGTTGGAGAAAACCTCTCGCTCCATCACGTGGCACCAGAAGCAGGTGCTGTAACCCACCGACAGGAAGATGGGTTTGTCTTCGCGGCGCGCTCGTTCGAAGGCTTCGTCGCCCCAGGGATACCAGTCGACTGGATTGCCAGCGTGCAGTTGGAGGTAGGGGCTCGCCTCGGCTGCCAGCCGATTGGTCTTGGCGTGCCCGCTGGATTTTGCGCCGGCTGCCGCCGCCAGACTCAGCACGGCGATCGAGGTACACACTCCGAGCAGCCAGCACGAGCTAATGTGCGACCTCAAGGTAGGCCTCCCAACTAAGTGTTCTGTCTGCTGATCCCCCGCACGGGTTCAGCGCCAGTGAGCAGACCTGGTCCCGCTGGTTCTTCGCGTTCTTGGATCGAACGCAGGCTCGATGCCCAATCGGCGGAAGCGGACGGGAATCGAACCCGCCGAGGGCGTGTCGCCACATCCTCCATCGGATTTGAAGTCCGAGGCCCGCACCAGCGTGGCAATCGCTTCCGTGACCGAGTCTAAGCGATGCTCCCGTCCGCTGCATCGAAGCGCGGCATCGGCCGATTTGCGGTGCCAGCAGTGCGGCGCCGGTGTAGTCTCTGGCGCGGTGGGGACCTACACGTTGGGCGACGTCGCGCGGATCACCGGTGTGTCTCGCGCGCGCTTGCGGAACTGGGAGCGCACAGCGCTGCTGGCGCCGCGAGGTGCCGACAGCCCGGTTGACCCGCGCTCCGAGTTCGAGTTTCGCGACCTCGTCAGCGTGCGGTCCGTGCTGTCGCTGCTCGAGGGCGGAGTGTCGATGCGCCGCATTCGACGCAGCGTCGACGCCGTTCGCGAGCGAATTCCCCAGGTCGACTGTCCGGTGCGGGCGCTGCGTCCCTGGCTGGACGGCTCGCGCCGCATCGTCATCCGACACGACGGCGATCTGGTCGAGCCCGATGGACAGCTCGTGCTGGACTTCCGTCCCGCCGAAACCACGACTCCGCTCGAGCTGACGCCGCCTCATCGCGACGCCCTCTCCGCCCAGGAGGCGGCGGAGTGGTTCGAGCTGGGGTGTAAGCTCGACTCGAGCCGCAGCACGTTTGCCGAGGCGATCGAGGCCTATCAGAAGGCCATCCAATGCGATCCGGAGTGCGCCGATGCGCACTGCAACCTCGGGTCCGTGTACTTCAACCAGGACCGGTTGGCGAGCTCGCGCGCCTGCTTCGAACGCGCGTTGCGCTGCGATCCAAATCACGTCGAGGCGAATCTCAACTTTGCGACCTTGCTCGAAGAGGAGGGGCGCAACCAGATGGCGCTGCGACACTATCGGATCGCGCTGGATGCCGACCCCCTGTGCGCGGACACGCACGTGAGCCTGGCCCTGCTCTACGAGAAGATCGGCCTGCGGCGCAGGGCTCGGGGCCATTGGCGCCGCTATTTGCAGCTGGAACCCTCGGGCAGCTGGGTCGAGATCGCCAGCCAGCGCCTCCGAGATTGAGGCGCCGGCCGCGGTTCAGGGAGAACGGTCGGAGTCAGTCGCCTCGGGGCGCACCATCACGCTGCGCCGGTCGATCACATCCTCTTCCAACATCAGCTCCACGGTCCAACGTCCAACTGTGGCAACCCCATTGTCTCCGAATTCGAGTACCGAGCCGATCAAGTTGCCGCCGCGCTGTTCGGGGTCGTCTTCCTGAACGATACCGCCGGCGGGCTCGATCCAGCGCACCACGAAATGGTCGACGTACTGCTCGAAGCGCGACCCGATCCGCGCCCACCAGACGAGCTGCGGAGCCCCGACCGCGAACTCCGTCTCGCTGGCTTCGATCGCCGTCTCGCCGGAATCGGTTTCCAGCTGGTCGCTGAAGCCCGCCTCCTCCACCGACGCGAACGTCAACTTGAAGATCTCCCACTCCGCCTTTTGCTTGAGCAGGCTGGTGCCGGTGGTGCGCAGGGCGGCCTGTTCGAAGGCGAAGACGGCGCGATGGCGTTGGTGTGCGGCCTTGAATGCGAGGCCGAGCTTGAAGAAAACCAGCGCGCGCGAAGAGTCCAGCTGGATGGCTCGCAGGTAGCTGTCGGCCGCTTCCTCGTAGCGCCCGCGCTCGTGTAGCAGCTCGCCGATCCGAAGCGGCACTCGGGGGTCTGTGAGCTCGAGCCCGTCGAACCGTGCCAGCACCAATACGGCGCGGTCCAGATCTCCCGCGGCCGCGAGTCGCTCTGATTCTGCAAGGGCCACTTCCACGGCCGGGTCGCCGATGCCCAGCACTTCTTGCGGCAGGCTCGCGCGCCGGGTCTCCATCAGACGTGCCAGCCGCGCCTGGACGCGCGGAAGCTCTTCTGCCAGCACGGGATCCGGTTCTCGCGTCGGGTGCAGGTTCTCGGCGGCATCTCGAATCGCCAGGATGCGGTTCTCCGGGAAGGGGTGCGTGGCGAGGTAGGGGGGCAGGTTGTCCGGGAAGCGGTCGGAAGACTGCATGATCCGGTCGAGAAAATGGGTCATGTCCTCTGGCTCGTAGCCGGCGCGCGTCGTCCAGATGGCTCCGAGCTGATCGGCTTCGGCCTCGAATTCGCGGGTGAAGCCGATCTGCAGCGACACGTTCACGCCCTCTCCCATGATTGCGAGACCCGGCTCCTGAGCGGCGACGGCGGCGCCCATCCCGATGATCCGGGCCGCCAATCCCGGTAGCGCGGTCTTGGCCTCCCGTCGCGAGAAATGGCGCGCCTGGACGTGGGCGATCTCGTGGCCCAGTACGCCGGCCAGCTCGTCGACGCTTCCCACCCGGAGCAGGGTCTCGCTGTGGATGTAGATGTAGCCGCCGGGCAGCGCGAAGGCGTTGAGGCTACGCGCCTTGATGACCCGGAAGCGATAGATGAAGGGCTGGGGCTCGATCTGGCTCGCGAGCTCCTGGCCCAGCTCGTTCAGATAGCCGGAGATCACCGGGTCGTAGATGATCTCGACCTGCTTCTGGATTCCGCGGTCCGCGTCCATCCCGAGCTGACGCAGGTCGTCGTCGCTGTAGCTCGGAATGACCAGGTCCACGGGCGAGAAGCGGGTGCCGTCATCCTGAACACAGCCGGGGGCCGCAGCGGCGAGAACCAATACCCCCGCGAGGACCCGGGCCTTTCGCAGCGCGACGCTCACAACGATCGCATCAAGTGTCCCGCTCGGCGACGCTTGCTGCGTACGCCGTCGCATCCATCAAGCTGCCGACCTCGGTTTCGTCACTGGGCGACACCTCGATCATCCAGCCGTCGCCGTAGCAGTCTCCATTGACCAGCTCGGGCTGGTCGGCGAGCAATTCGTTGACCGCAATGACCTCGCCCGAGATCGGGGCGCGCAGGTCGATGACCGCCTTGACCGATTCGATCACACCAAAGGCATCTCCCTGCACCACAGAGTCTCCGCGCTTGGGTAGTTCGACGTACACGATGTCGCCGAGCTGGTGTTGGGCGAAGTCCGTCACACCGACAAAGACGCCCCCTTCGACTCGAACCCACTCGTCGTCTGCGCTGTAGTGAAGGTCTTCCGGAATCTCGTGGTCCAAGAGCCCCTCCCGCTCCGAAGTGTCGCTCCAGCTCCCAGTCTTCGCGGCGGGCGTCGGGGATAGCCTCCCGCGCCCCTAGACGAAGGGTGTATCGACCACCCGAGCCCGAACGCACCGCTCGCGAATCACCACCTCGAAGCGGCAGCCCGCTCGGGCCAGGTCAGGAGAAACGTACGCCAGCCCGATCGACTTGCCGAGGGTGGGGGAAGGCGCGCCCGATGTGACCTTCCCCACCGTACGACCACCTTCCACCACGGCGTGCCCTTCGCGGGCGACGCCCCTTTCCTCGAGCTCGAAGCCGACCAACCGGCGCTCGAGCCCCGCCTCGCGCTGCCGCACGAGCGCGTCGGCACCGATGAATCCGCCGGCGTCGAGGTCGACGAAGCGATCGAGGCCCGCTTCCAGGGGTGACGTGCCTTCGTCGAGTTCGTGGCCGTAGAGCGGCAGCGCGGCCTCGAGCCGCAGCGTATCTCGGGCGCCGAGCCCAGCCGGACGCAGCCCGAGCGGCGCCCCTTCGCGAAGCAGGGTTTCGAACACGTCGATGGCCTCGCTGCCGGGCAGATAGAGCTCGAAGCCGTCGGCCCCCGTGTACCCCGTGCGCGAGACGATCGCCGAACAGCCGGCAACCTCCAGTCGCTCGAAGCGATAGCGACGCAACGCCCCCACGCCCGCGGGGCAGACCTTCCCGAGGACTTCTGCGCTGGCGGGCCCCTGGAGGGCGAACATCGCCGTGGCGTCGCTGTCGTTTCGCAGCTGCCCGCCGTCCGGGCAGTGTCTTTCGATCCAGCGCTGATCCTTTTCGATGTTGGCGGCGTTCACGCACCAGAAGACCGAGTCTTCCGCGGTCCGGTAGCAGGTGACGTCATCGACGACGCCGCCGCCTTCGTTGCACAACATCCCGTAGCGGATGCGCCCTGGCGCAATCGCCGCGACACTGCGGCTGAAGATTCGCTCGGCCGCCGAGATGGCCCCAGGGCCGGTCAGCGCGAGCTGGCCCATGTGGGAGACGTCGAACAGGCCGGCGGACTCGCGCACCGCGGCATGCTCCTCGCGAATCGAGCTGTATTGGACGGGAAGCGTATAGCCACCGAACTCCACCATGCGCGCCCCGAGGCGCTTGTGAACCTCGTAAAGGGGCGTGCGCTTCGGGCCGCTAGCCGCTGTCATTGCCCGTACGGGCGTAGTAGGCGGTCAGTGTGTTTCGCAGGAGCATGGTAATCGTCATCGGCCCGACTCCGCGGCGGTGAGGAGTCACCAAGGTGGCGACACCGATGGCGCCATCGGTGTCGACGTCGCCGACCAGCACCCCGTCGACATTGGTCACACCCACATCGATGACCGCTGCGCCGGGCTTGATCCAATCCGCCTTGACGAGTCGGGGGACGCCGACCGCGGCCACCAGGATGTCGGCCTTCTGGCAGACGCCCCGGAGGTCGCGTGTCCGGGAGTGGCACATCGTGACGGTGGCGTTCGCGGCCTGCAGCAGGAGTGAGATGGGCTTTCCCACGATATTGCTGCGGCCGATCACCACCGCATTCGCGCCCTCGGTCTCCACGTCGTAGTGCTCCAGGATCTTCATGATGCCCATTGGAGTGCAGGCGGCCAGAGTCGGCATGCCGAGGAGCAGCTGGCCTGCTGTGATTGGGTGCAGGGCGTCGACGTCCTTGGCGGGATCGATCGCGGCGGCGACCAGGTTGGGCGAGACCGCGTCGGGCAAGGGCACCTGCACCAGGATTCCGTCGACCGCGTCGTCGCGATTCAATTCGTCGACGACCTGCAACACCTCCTGCAGGGACGCACTGGCGGGAAGCAGACGTTCGACTGACTCCATGCCAATCCGGCTGCAGGCGCGTTGCTTGCCCATGACGTAGGACGCGCTGGCGGGGTCGTCGCCGACCAGCACCACGGCGAGGCAGGGCGGGCGCTTGCCGGAAGCGAGAAGATGGCCCACCTCCTCGGCGAGGTCCTTGCGGATGTCCTGGGCGAGCGCGAGACCGTCTACGACGATCGTCTGTCGTGCTTCATCCGGCATCGGGTACGAGGCCTCCTTGGAAGGGCGGCAGTATAACAACCGGGATTTGGTTCGATTCGCTGCAGGCGATTCTTCAGGCGACGGCCTTCTTGGTCTTCTTTTTGGCTTCGCCCTTGCTCTTGGTCTTTTCCTTACCCTTGGCTTTGTCGCCGTCCTTGGATTCTCCCTTGGAGTCGGCTTTCGCATCGCCACTGTCGCCGCTGGAGTCGGACTTCTCTGCAGACTTGTCGTCCTTGCCCTTTCCAGATGAGTAGAGGTCCGAGTACCAACCACCGCCCTTCAACACGAAGGAAGTCTTGGAGATCAGGCGCTTGACCTTCCGCGACTTGCAGCTCGGGCAACTCTTGACGGGCGGCTCGGTGATGCGCTGCTCGACCTCGAATTCCCGCTCACACTTCTCACACGCGTATTCGTAGATGGGCATCGGCGTCTCTGGTTGCCTTCCAGCTCCGGGGGGTCGATCTTCCGGGATTGCCTGGGCTCCCGGATCGGGCGCGAAACGCTAGTCGCTGCGACCCGCGCCCGCCAATCCCCTCAGCCGGGCCGACAGAGCCAAAGGGTCTCCGTCCACGCGGACCCGCTTGCGCCGCGCGCGGGAAGCCAGCTCCAGGGTCACGTCCGCGCGGCTCACCTCGAGCGCCTTGGCGAGCGCGCGCACGCAGCCGCGGTTGGCCCCGCCGTCGACTGGGGGCTCGGAAACCGAGACCCGCAGGGCCTCGCCGTGGACGCCGCCGACCGCAGAACGTCGTGCGGCGGTGTCACGTGGATCCAGAATGCGACAACACATCGGTTCGGGTGACCCGAAGCGGCGTGTCTGCGGTCTTCACGCACCCGACCCGGATTGGGGGGTACTCCCACTGCTGCGAGACAGCCGGGCCGGTGACGGCTCATCGGGCGCGTCGATCACGAGCGAGTCGAGCAGTCCCAGATGGGTCTCGATGGTGGCGCGGACCGACGCCGCGAGGCGGGTGCGCAGCTGTTTCATGGCGCGGAGATCGCCCGCCAGCTTGGCGGCGCGCCGATGGGCGGCGTCGAGCACCTTCTCGGCCTTCACTTCGGCCTCTCCCACCAGGGTCTCGGCCTCCTTCATCGCGGTTCGCTTCAGATCCTCGCTCAAGCGTTGTGCGGTCGTCAGGGTCTCCTGCAGGATCGCCTCGTTCGCGGACAACCGCTCGACCTGGACCTCTAGCCGAACCAGCTGCTCGCGCTGCGACGCCGATTCTCGAACCAGCGCCTCGTAGTCATCCGAGATCATGTTCAAGAAGGCGTCCACGTCGTCGCGCGCGTAGCCGCTCAGCGCACGGGGGAACGTATGAGTGCGAATGTCCAGCGGTGTGATCCGCAACGGCGCCTCCGGGAGCGGCCTCGTGGTGCCCTCGTGGTGCGGCAGGAGATCGACCGAACTGGCCGAATTCTTTAGCCACCGGGCGACCCGCGACCTCAGGTCTCTCCCAGCTCGGCCGAGCGTCGGGTAGCGGCGGCGACAGCCCTGGCGATCGTCTCGCGCATTCGGCCGTCCTCGAGCTGGGCGAGGCCGGCCAGGGTGGTTCCGCCAGGGGAGCTCACCTGCTCACGCAGCTGAGCGGGGCTCTTGTCGCTCTCGAGCGCCAGCTTCGCGGCGCCAAAGACGGTCTGAAGGGCGAGCTTCTCGGCCGCCTCGCGGGGGAGGCCGACGCCCTCGCCCGCGTCGATCAGCGCCTCCAGAAACAAGAACGCATAGGCGGGGCCGCTGCCCGAGAGGCCGGTGACGGCGTCGAGTAGTGCCTCCCGCTCGGCTTCCCAGCTGACGCCCACAGAGTCGAAGAGGCTTCGGGCATCGGCGAGATCGGAGGCGTCGGTATTCGGGTTTCCGCAGAGCGCCGTGGCGCCGGCCCTCACGAGGGCCGGGGTATTCGGCATCGCCCGCACGACGCGGCATCCCGCCGGCAGACAAGACTCGATCGTGGTCAGCCGGATCCCGGCTGCGATCGAGATCCACAGGGGGCGCGTCAAGTCGAGCGCGCTGGTGCGCAATTGTTCCAGAGCCGGGACAACGACGTCCGGCTTGACGGCCAAAACGACGAGGTCTCGATCTCGGATGGCCTGGGCGTTGTCGTCGAAGGTCGCCACGGCCAGCTGCTCGGCCAACTGCCGGCGGCGCTCGGCCCGGGGCTCGGCGATGCCGACGCGCTCGGCTGCAACTCCGCCCGCGATGAGCCCGCCGGCGAGCGCTTCGGCCATGGCGCCTCCGCCGAGGAAGCCAATCCGCTTGGTCGACAGGGTCACGGCTCGCTCCTGGGCCCGAAGATCGCGGTTCCGACTCGGACGATGCTGGCTCCCTCCTCGATCGCGACCTCGAAATCTCCTGTCATCCCCATCGAGAGCTCCTCGAGGTGCTCTCCGCCCGGCGACCCGCGCAGCTCGTCGCGCAGCTTCCGAAGTTGCGCGAAGGCGGGGCGGCTGTGCTCGGGGTCGTCATCCGCGGCCGGAATCGTCATCAAACCGGTCACGCGCAGTCGCGACCAGGCCCTGCTGGCGGCCAATAGCTCGGGCAGGGCGTCCGGCAGGATACCCCCCTTTTGCGGCTCATCGCTGAGGTTGACCTGAATCAGCAGCTCGAGCGTTCTCTGCTCCTGTTCGGCGCGGCGCTCCAGCTCGGCGCCCAGGCGCTCGCGATCGACGCTGCTCACAGAGTCGAACAGACGCGCGACGTCTCTGGCTTTGTTGCGCTGAAGCTGGCCAACGAAATGCCAGCGAGGCAGGGCCTCTCCGATGCGCTCGAGCGCGCCGTTCACGGCGGGGACCTTGGACACGGCCTCTTGAACGTAGCTCTCACCGAGGTCTCGCAGGCCCGCGCGGACCGCGGCCACGATCAGCTCCGCGCCCTTGCGCTTGGTGACACCCACGACAGTGACGGCAGCGGGATCTCGACCGGCGCGCGTCGCCGCGGCGGCCACGCGCGCTCTGACCGAGTCGAGCCGGGCCACGAGGTCTGCGGCGGCGCTCATCGCGTTGCCGGGAAACCCGCTTCACTCAGCAGGGCCAGGGTTTCTTCCAGCGGCAGCCCGATCACGTTGGTCTCGCTGCCGCAGATTCTTGTCACGAAGCAACGGGCGCCTCCCTGGATCGCATAGGCGCCAGCCTTGTCCATCGACTCTCCGGTCGCCACGTAGGCGACCAGCTCGTCCCGGTCCACCGCTCGCATCTCGATTTGGCTCTGCACCGAAATGTGACGGATCTGAAGTGTGTCGCTCAGCGCGAGGGCCACCGCGGTCACCACGATGTGGCTGCGGCCCGTGAGCCGCGTGAGTAGCTCCAGGGCGTGGTCCGCGTCTCGGGGTTTCCCCAGCGCCTCTCCGTCTGCCACGACGACCGTATCCGCGCCCAGTACGAATCTCCGACGCGAGCGCCCAGCCTGGCGCGCGACTTCCAGCGCCTTCGCTTGCGCGAGCCGTTCGGCGAACGCGACCGGCAGCTCATCGGGCAAACCGAGCTCAGAGATCTCCGCCGGGCGGACTTCGAAAGGGATGCCGGCGCGATTCAAGAGCTCGCTTCGCCGCGGCGAGGCGCTGGCCAGAATGAGGGGAGATCGATCGACTCGCACGCCCCGCGGGTTACCGATCCCCGAGCAGGCCGTCAAGCCAGCCCCCATGCAATCCGTCCATTCGGCCGGTAGCCTAAATCGCAGATGGGTCGCCCGAAAAGCCAGCCGTGCACCCGTTCGCACGGGTGCCGGGATGCTGTCCAAGGGTGAAGCGTGATGCTGGAGAGACGATGACCGACGCGCTGTCCCCGAGACAGTGGACGCTGGAAGGGGCGCGCGAGGTGTTGCCGGACGTCCGTCTGCGAACCGAGAAGGCGGTCTCCGAGGTTGAGTCGCTCCTCGCCAGGCGCGACAGCGAGGCTTCGAATCCATCGGCCGCTCAGGAGATCGAGTCCGAGATTCGCCGCGCGGTAGGAGACTGGGTCAGGGCCATGGAGGCGATCGGGCTGGAGGTGAAGGGTCTCTGGCTCGTCGATTTCGATTGTGGCACTGGCTGCTACTGCTGGCGCTGGCCGGAACCGAAGCTCGAGTACTTCCACGATCGCGACGCCGGGTTCGACGGGCGAATCCGAATTCAGTAGTGGGCTCGTCAATCGTCGGTCGCCGGCGTCTTGCGGCCCTGCTTCAACTGCGAGCGGCGTCGCTTGCCCTCTAGGCGCCGCTTGCGTGCCGCGGTGCTGGGTCGGGTGGCGACACGTGCACGCGGCCTGGCGAGTCCCTCACGCACCAGCTCCGCCAGCCGTTCGCGGGCTCGCTCCCGGTTGCGCGCACGGCTGCGCGCGTGTCCCGCATGCACGATGAGATCGCCGCGGAGTGTCAGCCGCCGGCCCAGCCGGGAGCGCAACCGAGAGCGCTGGCGATCCGAGAGTGCCGCGCTCGATTCGATGTTCCAGCGCAGGGTTACCCGAGTGCTGGCCTTGTTGACGTGCTGTCCGCCGGGGCCGCCGGAGCGGCTGGCGGATTCTTTCAACTCAGCCGGCGGGATCAGCAGGCCCCGGCTCACGCGAAGCTCTTCCATCAGCGTCGCCAGAAATCTGGATGAAAGAGAATCAGGATCGTGAACAGCTCGAGACGTCCGGCAATCATCGCTGCCGACAGGGTGAGCTTCACGAACGACGGAAAGTGCGCGAAGTTGTCGAACGGCCCGATATCGCCCAGGCCGGGCCCGACATTGCCCACCGAGGTAAGACCGGCGCTGGCCGCCGTGACCACGTCGTAACCGGCTGCCGCAACGACTCCGCTCACACAGGCCACCAGGACGAAATAGGCGGTCAGAAATGCCCAGATCCCTGCGAGCACGTTGTCTGGCACGGTCTTGTTCGCGTAACGGACCGGGCGCCCCACTGCACTTCGGTGCCCGAGCCGCTCGAGCACACTGGACAGAGCGCGAAATCCGATCAGCACGCGCAAGCTCTTGACGCCACCAGTCGTCGATCCCGCCATGCCGCCCAGGATCATCAGCTGGAGCAGCACGACCAGCGCGATCGCCGGCCAGGCCTCGAAGTTCGCGGTCGCGTAGCCGGTGCCGGTTGTGAGGGAAACCACTTGAAATATCGCGGCCCGCAGGCCCGCCCCCGGCACGTCGCCGAGCGCCCAGGCGACCACCGCCGCGGCAGCCGCGAGTAAAAGCAGGTAGTAGCGAAACTCGGCGTCGCGGAGCACTACGCCGAAGCGCCCGGTCAACAGCTGGTAGTGAAGCACGAAGTTCATTCCCGCGATCACCATGAAAGCGATCACGATCCATTCGATCAGCGCCGAGTCGAAGCCTCCGATCGAAGCGCCGAGCGTGGAGAAACCTCCCGTGGCCATCGTCGTGAGGGCGTGACAGAGCGCGTCGAAGCCGCTCATTCCCGCTGCATTCAGCGCGAGCCACTCGACGGTGGTAAAGCCCACGTAGATGAGCCAGAGCCGCCGGGCCGTCACGGCCACCCGGGGGGTCAGCTTGTCCGCGATCGGGCCGGACACTTCGGCCTTGAACAGCTGCATGCCGCCCACGCCAAGTAGCGGCATGACGGCCACCGCGAAGAGGATGATGCCCATTCCACCGAGCCATTGGGTGAGGGCGCGCCACAACAGAAGCGCCCGGGGGCTGTCCTCGATCTGGGTCATTACGGTGGAGCCGGTTGTGGTAAAGCCGGCGACCGACTCGAAGAGCGCATCGACCAGCGGCAGCACTCCCGTGAAGGCGTATGGAAGCGAGCCGAAGGCCGAAGCGATCAACCAGGCAGCACTGACCACGAGGAATCCATCTCGGGTCCGCAGGCGGCGATCGGTCGGGCGTAGGCTCAGGATCAGCGGCAGGCCGAAAACGAGCGCCACCATCGAGCTCGCCGAATACGGCAGCAACGGCTCTCCAAAATAGAGAGCGGCCGAAAAGGGAACCAGCTGGATGACGGCGAGTGCAACCAGCAGCCAACCCAGGAAGTTCGCGATGAGGATGACGTTCACTGGGGCCAATCTCGCCGAATCAGGTGTCCAACTCGTGCTGGATCTTGTCGGGAGCTGCGATCCCTTCCACCCACATCATTTCCTGGACTTGAAAACGCAGCGTCTCGCGATCTTCGAACACCAGCGTGATGTTTTCCCCAACTGACAAGCGTCGCGCTCGGATTCAGACGCAATCGGAACCGGTACCGATCCCGGCGGAATCTTGGCGGACCGTCGGGCTCGGGTCAATTCCCCCGAAACCGCCGTATCCGACCGCGACGCGGGCATCGTTGTGGACGCGCCGCGGGTTGGTTCTGGCGCCTAGGAGGACCCCTCGGGTTGCCTTTCCAGACGCGCCAGTACCCCCTCGACGGTGCGGCGGACCTCGTTGTCGGCGTCGCCGGAGGCGATCTGTCGAAGGCTGGGCTCGGCGGTCTCGCGAAACAGAGTTCGGTGTTCGATGGCGAGCGCACCCAGGGCGAGGGCGGCGACCCGTCGAGCCGGCGAATCCTGAGGGTCGATTACGACATTCACCAACGACGCAAAGACCTGGGGAGAGGGGTCGGTCAGTGCGGCGAGCGCCGTCAGTGCGGCATGGCGGACGAAGCGAGCGGAATCGCGGCAGGCAGCGAGGAGTGCGAGCTCGGATTCGGGCCGTTCCGGAGCCAGCTCGCGAATGCAGAAGATCGCCATCCGGCGAATCTGCGGCGATTCTCCGCCGCGAGAGAGGCCCAGCACCAGGGGAAAGACTTCCGGCTGTGTGCGGCCGGTGTCCACCAACAGCCGCGCCGCGTTCCAGCGCAC
>CAXMOC010000026.1:0-78544 GCA_964194865.1 uncultured Opitutales bacterium
CCGCGTAGCGGGGCGAGTAATCCATGACGTGACAGCCGGCGCCCAGCGCGATCGAGGCGAGGATTGCGACCACCGATCGGAGCTTGATGATGTCGGACACGAGAGCGCTCCTTGCTCGCCCCGATTCCGAGCGATCGAGCCCGGCGGGGGGAACGATTCTGTAAACTACCCAGCCGCGCGTTGTCAAGGCGATGGCCCTCGCTCGCCGCACTGACCGGCTCCAAGCCAACCGCTACCGAGGAGCGATGCAGCCCCTGGAATCACCGCTAGTGCCCCCCGAACGGGTGAATCTGGGCTCCGCAGACCCAGATCCTGCCGCTCTCGGGGGCTCTCTTCGTTTCGCCTTGCGCCGCTGGGGAGTCGCACAGACGCTGCAGCTGCTCCGGTGGGCCGCCATCACCGGCGCCGAACGGCTCGCAATGGAGCTTCGAGGGCTGGTTCTGAGGCGGCGAACTCAGGAGGTTGCGGCTTGGCGGGCGCGCTCGCTACAGCGCTTGGTGGCGACGCTCGGCAGCCTGAAGGGTGCGTTCGCGAAGGCGGGCCAATTCGCATCGATCCGACACGACGTCCTACCAACTTCCATGACAGCAGGGCTGGCCTCTCTGCGCGATCGCGTTCCCCCATTGCCCTTTTCCCAGGTACGCGCGGCCGTCGAGGCCGAGCTGCGCGCGCCCCTGGAGTCGCTCTTCGATGAGTTCGAGCGCGAGCCCCTCGGAGCAGCGTCCATCGCCCAGGTCCACCGGGCCAGACTGACCAGCGGTGAATCCGTCGCCGTCAAAGTCCAGTACCCATGGCTCGAAGGTTCGCTAGCGGCTGACCTACGGATTCTGCGCGCCCTGCTCCGCTGGTGGACGCGGCGCGCCTCCCCAGCGCGTCTGGACCTGGACCGGATCTTCGAAGAGTTCGCACGCGGGCTGCGCGAGGAATTGAATTTCGAACAGGAGGCCGGTGTCGCTCGCGAAATCGCCGAGAACCTGGCTGAAGACCCGCAGATCGTGGTCCCCGCGATCATCCCCTCGCACTCGACGAAGCGCATCCTCACCATGACCTACCTTCCCGCCGTTCGCATCGATGACCGGGACGGGCTCGCAGCAATCAGCGTGGCGCCCAGTGCCGTGCTCGAGATTCTGGGGCGAGCGTACGCGATGCAGATGTTTCGAGACGGCTTGTTTCATGCGGATCCGCACCCAGGGAACCTGTTCGTCGTCGACGAGCCCGCTGCAGGTGACAGGCCCCGGCTTCTCTTCGTCGACTTCGGCCTGAGTCGCCGACTCGATCCCGAGCTGCGGCGCGAGATGCGCCTGGCAATCCACGCACTGCTGAAACGCGACCTCGACGGCTTCATTCAAGGCATGCAGCGCACAGAGATGATCGTTCCCGGCTTCGAATCCACGGTCCGCCGGGCGGTGTCGAGCATGTTCGAGGAGCTTTCCGTCGCAGGCGGCGCACTGTCTGCCGATGGCTCGCGCGTCTTGAGACTGAAGGACCAGGCCAAGCTCTTGCTTCAGGACACCGAGGGGCTACAGCTTCCGAACGACCTGCTGCTGTACGCCAAGACACTCTCCTACGTCTTCAGGCTGGGCGATGAACTCGCCCCGGAAGTGGACCTGATGAAGCTGACGCTGCCGTATCTGCTGGAGTATCTGGCGAAGCGGGAGCCGTGAGTGCCAGCTCTTTGGCTAGGGCTGCTTCAACCTCAATCCCTGCAACCGGATGAAGCCCGTGGCGTCACGGGGGTTGTAGGTGTCTTCGGGGCCGGCGTCTTCGAAGGAGGATTGGGCGGCGTCGTAGAGTGACACGGGAGAGCGACGCCCGCTGACGCGCACGTTGCCCTTGTAGAGGGTCAAGCGAACCTCGCCGGTGACGTTCTCCTGTGAGGAGTCGATCATTGCGCGGATCATCTTCATCTCCGGCGAGAACCAGAAGCCGTTGTAGATCAACTCGGCGAAGCGGGGGGAGAGCCGATCGCGTTCGTGCATCACGTCGCGATCGAGCGTGATCGATTCCATGGCGCGATGCGCATGGTGCAGAACCGTACCCCCCGGTGTTTCGTAGACGCCTCGGCTCTTGAGCCCGACAAATCGGTTTTCGACCATGTCGACGCGCCCCACACCGTGTTCGCCGGCGAGCCGGTTGAGCCGGCGTAGGAGGCGGGCGGGCGTCAGCGATTCACCATCGATCGCCACCGGTGTGCCCCGTTCGAAGCTGATCACGATCTCGGCCGGCACCTCAGGCGCCTGCTCGAGCGACTTGGTCATGATGAACATGGCTTCGTCGGGCGCGCGCCATGGATCTTCGAGAATTCCACCCTCGAAGGAGATGTGCATGAGATTGCGATCGATCGAGTAGGGCTTCTCGAGGGTGGCGTTCACCGAGATGCCGTACTTCTGGCAGTAGGCGAAGCAATCCGTGCGGGAACGGATGTCCCATTCGCGCCAGGGAGCGATGATCTCGAGCTGTGGCGCGAGGGCTCGAAAGGTGAGCTCGAAGCGAATCTGATCGTTGCCCTTGCCGGTGGCGCCGTGGGCTACAGCGTCACAGCCTGTCTCCAATGCCACCTGCACGTGGTGTTGAGCGATGAGCGGCCTCGCCAGGGCGGTTCCCAACAGGTAGGTACCCTCGTAGACGGCCCCACCCCGGATCGCGGGAAAGACGAAATCGCGCGTGAACTCCTCTCGCAGGTCGCGGGTCACACAATCGATGGCACCGGTCTCCCGCGCCTTCTCGGGCAACCCCGTGAGCTCTTCCTCCTGGCCAACATCGGCGGTGTACGCCACGACCTCGCAGTCATAGGTGTGGATCAGCCAGTGCAGGATGACGGAGGTGTCGAGCCCGCCGCTGTAGGCCAGACAGACCCGCTTCACATCTTGCCGTGCAGACATGGTGCCCCTCCGGCCGCTGAGTTTACCGATTGCGGCCTCCGGAGCACGCGTACCGCATTGGATCGACGAGGACGCGCCGCCGCGGCGTGGAGTGAGTCTGCTAACCGCCGGAGGTGGATCGGGCAGCCAGGCTCTCGAGCTCGCCGACCAGCTTGCGAAGCTGTTCGACCAGGCCGCTCGCGTCCTCGAGTATCGCTCGAGGACCAACGGATGGCTCGATCTCGAGCTGGCCCGAGAGCTTGCCGAGGCAGCGGGTGAGCTCATCGAGGGGGGGCTGCAACTCCTTGGCACACTTGGAGATCCGACGACCCGACGCGGACTCCTCACGCAACAGGATCACCACCCCGATGCGATTCTCGTCGGACGAAATCGGCGACGCCACTGCCGTGTAGCCGAGATCTCCCTCGCGCAGCTTGAAGCGCGAACTCCCCGCACCACCGCAAACCTCTGCAACCGCGCGGAGCACGGCTTCGCGAGGACCGCCCTCGAAGAGCGAGGCCATCAGTCCGCCCCGCACGGATTGCAGGGATACGTCGAAGCGAGATTCAAAGGCGGGGTTCAGGTGGACGATGCGTCCGTCGGGGTCTCCAACGAGAACCGGTGCATCGAGGTAGTCGAGGAGCGATCTCGCCATTACGGGGTCACCCTTTCAGAATCGATCGAAGAGAAGCTCTGGTTCTCGTTGGTTACAGCCAACCTTCAGCTGCCCTGGGGAAGCTCGTACTGTTCGTGTTCGGTGATGATGTGTTCGATCTCGTCATCGGACAGCGTTCCCGTCGCGTTCACGGTGATACTCTGCTCTCGCTCCGTCGCCATGTCGCGCGCGAATACGTTGACGATGCCGTCCGAATCGATTTCGAACGAGACCTCGATTTCCGGATCGCCCTTCCTCGCCTTCGGAATCTCGGTCAGGACGAACTCGCCGAGCAGATGGTTTTCCGCGGCCCGATCGCTCTCGCCCTGAAGCACTCGGATCTTGACCGCCGGTTGGTCATCTCGCGTAGTGGTAAAGATATGGGATTTGCGGGTCGGCACCGTCGAATTGCGCTGAATCAAAGTCGCGAAATGGCCATCGAAAGTGGCGATTCCAAGGTCCATGGGCGTCACGTCCAACAGCAGGAGGTCGTCATCCTGGGTCACGAGGATGTCACCCTGGATCGCGGCGCCGGCCGCGACCACCTCGTCCTGGTTCAATCCCTTGTGCGGTCGCTTGCCGAAGAACTCGCTGACCTTGTGCTGAACGAGCGGCATGCGAGTCTGCCCGCCGACGAGAACCACCTGGTCGATTTCCTCCGGAGTGAGCCCCGCGTCAGCTACACAACGCTTGACGGCTTCCATCGTGCGCTCGATCAACTCATCGACGAGTTCCTCGAGGGTCTGCCGAGAGATCTCCAGGTTGAGGTGGCGTGCGCCCTCTTCGTCGTTGGCGATGAACGGAAGGTTGATCTCTGTCACGTTCAACGACGAGAGATCGCACTTCGCCTTCTCCGCGGCGTCCTTCAGTCGCTGGAGCGCCATCAGGTCTCCACTCAGATCGAGTGACTCGGAGTCCTGGAACTTCTTCAGGATGTACTCCACCAGACGACCGTCGAGATCTTCGCCGCCCAGGAAGGTGTCACCCGCCGTGGCCAGCACCTCGACAACGCCACTTCCCAGCTCCAGAATCGAAATGTCGAAGGTTCCGCCGCCGAGGTCGTATACGGCGATCTTCTCCTCCTCTTCATTGATCGCTCCGTAGGCCAGCGCCGCGGCAGTCGGCTCGTTGATGATTCGCAGCACCTCGAGTCCCGCGATCTTCCCAGCGTCCTTGGTGGACTGACGCTGGGTGTCGTTGAAGTAGGCTGGCACCGTGATCACCGCCTGGGTAACGGGCTCTCCCAGGTACTCCTCTGCCACACGCTTCATCTCTCGAAGGATGACGCCCATGATCTCCGGGCAGGTGAATTCGCGTCCCGCAACCTCCATGCGCGAGTCGTCGTTCTCGCCGCGCACGATCTTGAAGGGGCAGAGATTGATGGCCTTCTGGACTTCAGGAGAGTCGAAGCGGCGCCCGATCAAGCGCTTGACCGCATACAAGGTATCGGCGGCATTCGTGATGGCCTGGCGTTTCGCCTGGTGCCCCACCAGGCGCTTTCCATCCTGGGAAATCGCAAAAATCGATGGAGTGGTCTTGTAGCCACCGGTGTTGGGAATGATGATCGGCTTGCCGTCATCGACTACAGCCACGCACGCGTTGGTCGTACCGAGGTCGATTCCTATCACGCGTCCCATCGAATGCATCCTCCCTAGGTCGGCTCTTGCGAGCGCGGCCCATCATGCAGCTCCGCCTGTAGCTCCCGATCTCCAGGATTGCGTCTGGCTGCATCGATCAATACCTGCGTGGCTGTGTCTCGGCGTCCGGCACGCCTCAGCACTCTTGCCAGTGTCACCTGGTAACGGGGCGAGTCCGGGCACAACTCTGCGGCTGCCTCCGCATATTCGACGGCGCGATCCAGGTCGCGAAGGTCCACCGCGAGCAGTGCGGCCCGGTGATTGACCTCGGGGTCGGCGGGCCGGTGGATCAACACCTCTTCCAGCAGGCGCAAGGCCTCGGCCTGGGCTTCCGCATCGATTGGATCACTACCCGGCTCGAGGATCTTCTCCGCCCGCTGCTCGTGATAGCGCGACAGCACCTCGGGGAACTGCGCGCGATATTCGTCGTTCCAGGGATCGAAGGCGATCGCGAGCCGCAGGCTGGGAGCCGCCTCGCTAAAGCGCTCCCGCTTGGCTGCCACCATCGCAGCCTTGAAGAATTCGGCCGCCTTCATTCGCCGTTCCGCCATCAGCTTCTGGGGAATCTTGAAGTGCCCGCGCAGGCGTTCGAGCGTCTCGCGCTTGGTGAGCTTTCTAGGCGGGGGTTGAGGCGCGGCCGAGCTGGCCTCGGGCGGCGCTTCGGCCGCGACCTGGGGCTCGGGCTGCGGCATCGCTAGCATCGAGCGCTCGATCTCCGCCCGGGTCTGCGGATCCGACAGGATCTCGTAGGCCTCGAGCAGCTTGCGGAAGATCCGCTCGAGCCGGTCCGCGAAGTCTCCCAGCTTGCGGCGGAAATAGCGATCGGGGTGATACACCTTCGAGAGCTCGAAATAGGCCCGCTTGATTTCCTTGGCATCTGCATCGCGCGCGACGTCGAGCAGCTCGAAGTAGGACCGATTGAGGGAACCCTCGAAGTCGAGGATGCGCTGTTGAAATTCCGGATCCAGGTCGAGGCTCGGGTCGAGGCGCGGATCGGGGGCGTGCGCTTCATCGGAGCCCGAAGCGGTTGATTGAGAAGCTTGCTCGTTCTCGAACTCCACGACGCCGTCGGAGATCCAGCGCTCGAGGCAGGCGTCCGCCTCCTCGGGAGGGATACCCCCAATCTGGCGCAGCTGTATCCACGGCGTTTGACCATCGATTCGAGACAACAAGAAGCCCTCTGCAGCGCTGAGCTGCTGCCCGCTGGGATCCCAGCTCGGAGCCAGGCGCGGAACGCGCCGTTCGAGCTGATCCAGTCGAGCCGTTGAACCCATGGATTCCCCTTGGGACCCGGGGGTCCCGTACGCGCTACATCGGCGACCGGAACCCAAAAGCTGAGACCTGGGAACCCAAAAGAGTTCGGTCCGACAGCGACCTGCCCCGGCTGGCTGCACGAAGCGTCGCCCTCGCTATCCCCACGGGGAACGGTGGGCTGTCTATCGCTGAAGCAGGTGCTCCAGGATGGCCTTCTGGGCGTGAAGACGATTCTCGGCCTGATCGAGCGCCAGGCTCCGCTCCCCGTCCAGCGCAGAGTCGGTGATTTCCTCGCCGCGGTGGGCTGGGAGGCAGTGCATCACGAAGGCCTGGTTGCTGTGAGCCAGGAGATCTGCGTTCACCTGATAGGGCTGAAACAGGGCTCTCCTCTGCTCCCTCTCCTCCTCCTGGCCCATACTCGTCCAGGCGTCGGTATAGACGAAATTGGCGCCACGCACGGCAGCGATGGGGTCGGTCGACCAATGGATTCGCGCGCCGCTTTGGGTTGCAAGCTCTTCGGCCCGGCGCCGGACCCGCAACGCCGGCTGATGGCTCGCCGGCGTTGCCAGCCGCAGCTCGAGACCCAACACGGACGCACCCAGCAGCAGAGAGTTGGCCATGTTGTTGCCATCGCCCACGTAGGCGATGACGGCGTCGGAAAGCTTGCAGTGCTCCGCGACCGTCTGGAAATCCGCCATCACCTGACAAGGGTGGAGCAGATCGGTGAGTCCGTTGATCACCGGAATTGCCGCCACGTCGGCGAGCTCTTCCACCAACGCGTGACTGAAGGTCCGCGCGACGATGCCGTCTACCCAGCGCGACAGGTTGTTCGCCACGTCCCGCGGCGCCTCACGGGTTCCAATTCCGACCTGCTCCGGCCGAAGCAAGATGGCGTGACCCCCGAGCTGGGTCATCCCGGCCTCGAAGGTGACGTGAGTGCGCAACGACGGCTTCTCGAAGAACATCGCGAGCACGCGCCCCGCCAGGGTCGGATGCTCGCTGGACTGCGCGCGAAGCTCCTTGAGCTCCCGGGCGCGGTCGAGCAACCGGAGCAGCTCCTCGGCCCGCCAATCCGCCAGCGTTACGAAATCCTTGGGCATGTCACCGGGTCAATAGCGTTCCCACGCCGCCATCCGTGAAGATCTCGAGCAGGATGGCGTGCAGGACGCGGCCGTCGACGATCGTCGTGCTCGCGACGCCACCTTCCAACGCCTCGATGCAGCATTCGACCTTGGGAATCATTCCCTCGCGAATCGTTCCCACCTCGATGTGCTTGCGTGCCTCCTCCGCCACGAGCTGATTCATCACGCGGCCCTCCGAATCCTTCACACCTTCGACGTCCGTGAGCAGGATCAGCTTCTCGGCCTCTAGCGCGCGAGCGATTGCCCCGGCCGCCTCGTCGGCGTTCACGTTGTGGGTCACGCCGTCTGCATCCACGCCGATCGGCGCGATCACCGGAACGAAGCCCGCTTCTGCAACGGCGGCTATTGGCGCCGAATCAACGGACACCACGCGTCCGACCCGGCCGAGATCGCGATCGTCGATCAGGCGTCGAGTCACCTGGATCATTCCGCCATCGACGCCAGTGAGGCCGACAGCGCGCCCTCCCCCCTGTTCGATGAGCGCGACTATCTCCCGGTTGACCTTTCCTCCGAGAACCATTTCGACGACATCCATCGTCTCGTCGTCGGTGACGCGCAATCCAGCCACGAAGCTGGACTCGATGCCCAGGCGGGAAAGCGTCGCGCCGATCTGAGGCCCACCGCCGTGAACGATCACTGGGCGCAAGCCGATGTACTTGAGCAGGACCACGTCAACGGCAAAGGAGGCCCGCAGTTCGGCATCGGTCATCGCGCTGCCGCCGTATTTGACCACGACGATTCGATCGAAGAACCGCCGCATGTAGGGCAGCGCTTCGATCAACACTTCCGCTTTGTCGATCAACGTCTTCATGGGACTTCTGCAGAAACTGCGGTTTGACGCGGTAGGCGCACCGTCTAGCGCGCGACTGCCTGGGAGGGGGGCTTGGTCTCCCGGCGGGCCCTGGCCACCTCGTCCACCGACTCGAGCAAGCTACGGTACATGAGCACGTTGCGTACCGCCGCCGAAATGGCGGCCGTCAGAACTTCGCCCGTGCGCGCGGAGATGCCCCTCTCTTTGGACGCAAAGGCGCGCAGGACACCCAGCGTCTTGGCTTTCAGCCGGACGGGGACGCAGAGCATTGGGCCGGCAACCCCATCTGCGGGAGTGTCGACCTCGGCCCGGAAACGCGGATCTCGCTCGGGTGAGTCCGTCGCAATCAATCTCCCGGTCTGCAAGACGGTCCCGGTCAACCCCGCGTTGACGGGTAGGATTTCACGATCACTGCTCCCCGCCCGCTCGCACTGGCCTTCTCGCACCAACTCGCCGCCCGATCCAACCAGGTAGAGCGAAACCGGTGCTGCCGTGAGCGACTGAGCCACTGTGCTCAAGACGCCGCGAATCAATCGGTCGGGCTCGATTTCGGACGTCAGCACATCGCAGATCGCCCTGGCCAACTCCGCGTCGTCGATGTCGTCGCTTCCTTCGCGGTCGGCCTCGGCAGCGGACCCCGCCTGGACGGCGTTCGCAGCCTCGCCGGCCAGCGGCTCGCGCTGGGCGCTGCTGGCAGCCTCGCCAAACAGGGGGCCGACGTGGAGTGCGAGGACGCGCAGCAGGCTGAGATCCTCCTGGTGGAAGGGGCCGCTTCGCAAGCGATCGGTTGCACACAAGACGCCCAGGAAGCGTCCGTCAGCGGAGAAGGGCGAGATGGCGAAGGAAGGCGAGCTGTAGCGGCCCTCCACCACAGCTTCGGAGAATCGCTCGTCGCTTCGAACGTCGGATACCAGCAGCGACTCTCCGCCCTGAAGAGCGACCCCGGCCACTCCCATTCCCACGGCGACCGGATCCATTTCCGCCGGCGCGAGCTCGCGACCTGCCACACCGATTACGCGAAGCTCCCGGTCGCCGCTGTCGAGCAGCATCAGCGAGGCCTTCGAGGCACCGAGTACATCCGCAACCGCCTGGGCTGCGCGATTGGCGAGTTGCTCGTCCGACTCCGAACGCACACTCGCCAGCTCCGCCAGGCGGCCCTCCAGGGTGACCAATCGCGAACGCAGAGACTCCCAGCTGCTCTGCACTTCGTAGCCCGTGAGTGCGCGGCGAACGGCGAGCACCAGCTCCTCGTCGTGTAGGGGCTTCGCGAGGTAGTCGCAGGCCCCCAGGCGCAGGGCTTCGAGCACCCGATCTTCATCGCCCTGGGACGATATGACGATCACGCGCAGTTCCGGTCGCTCGACCTCGAGCTGCCGCAGCAGCTCGAGGCCACCCTCTTCGGGCAACCCGATGTCGAGAACCACGACACCCACTTCCTGACGCTTCGCCAGCTGGAGTGCGGTTTCCGCCCGCTCAGCCGTCAGACATTCGATGGATTCCGCCCCGAGCGCATCGCAGATCGCTTCCCTGAAGAAGCGCTCGTCGTCGACCACGAGCACGCGATTCGCCCCTTCGCCCATTGCGTCTTCCTTCATCGTCGCTCGATTCTGCACGACGGTCCGGGTCAGAGGATGAACCGCGACAAGTCTTCGTCCTCGACCAGATCTTCCAGCCGTTCGCGAACGAATTTCTCGTCGATCACGACTCGGGTTGCTCCGAGGTCCGGCGCGTCGAAGCTGACTTCATCCAGCATCCGCTCCATGACCGTATGGAGGCGCCGAGCTCCGATGTTGTCCGTGCGCTCGTTCACCAGGGCAGCGTACTTTGCGATCGCCTGGATCCCATCCTCCCTGAACTCGAGCGCCACATTCTCGGTCTTCAACAGCTCCGTGTACTGGAGGACCAGGGAGTTCTGAGGCTCGGCAAGGATGCGGACGAAGTCGGCCCGGGTGAGGCTCGCAAGCTCTACTCGGATCGGAAAGCGACCCTGGAGCTCCGGGATCAGATCGGACGGCTTGGCGGCGTGGAAAGCTCCCGCTGCGATGAACAGAATGTGATCCGTAGACACCGGGCCGTGCTTGGTCTGAACCGTCGACCCCTCCACGATGGGGAGCAGATCTCTTTGAACCCCTTCCCGGGAGATGTCGGCACCGGTCCGGTCCGAAGCGCCACCCGCAACCTTGTCGATCTCGTCGATGAAGACGATGGCAGTCTGTTCGACGCGCTCGACCGCAACCTCCCTCACGTGCTCCATGTCGACCAGGCGGGTAGCCGCCTCAGCCGTCAACGCCTCTCGAGCAGCGGCCACGTTCATGCGCCGCCGGTGCGTCCGTTGGGGCAGTAGACCTCCGAGCAGATCCTTGAACTGCATGCCCATCTCCTCCACGCCCTGGGGCGTGAAAATGGACAGCGTGGGGCTCGCACCACTGGCGTCGTCCAACTCGACGTCGACTTCACGTTCGTCGAGGGCTCCCTGGCGCAGCATGCGTCGGAGCTTCTCGCGGGTCTCGCCGGACGGGCTCGACTCCACGTTCGGAACCGCCGGGTCGGCGACGGCCATGTCGGTGGGTCCGGCGGGCGGGGGGAGCAGCGCGTCGAGCAAGCGCTCTTCCGCGTGTTCTTCGGCCTTGGCGCGCACGGTTCGCTTCTCTTCCTCGAGCACCATGAGCATGGCGGTCTCGACCAGGTCGCGGATGATCGACTCGACGTCTCGGCCGACGTAACCGACCTCTGTAAACTTCGACGCCTCGACCTTGATGAAGGGCGCCTGGGCCAGGCGAGCGAGTCGGCGCGCGACCTCGGTCTTGCCGACGCCCGTGGGGCCGATCATGATGATGTTCTTGGGCGCGATTTCGTCGCGCAGATCCCCCGGCACCTGTTGACGGCGCCAGCGGTTTCGCAACGCAATCGCCACCGCTCGTTTGGCTTCGCGCTGCCCGACGATGTATCGATCGAGCTCTGAAACGACCTCGCGCGGGGTAAAGGACTGCAAATGGTTCACGGCAGCGTCACCACATTGATCTCGTCGTTGGTGTAGATACAGATCTGCGCCGCCAGGCGAATCGCTTCTTCGGCAATCTCCACGGCAGTGAGTTCCGTGTGTCGAGCTAGTGCCCGGGCCGCCGCCAGCGCGTAGTTACCACCGGAGCCCACCGCCGCGACGCCGTCATCGGGCTCGATGACGTCCCCGTTGCCAGAGACGACGAGCACGTGCTCCGCGTTGCCGATCAGAAGCAGTGCCTCGAGCCGGCGCAGCGCCCGATCCGAACGCCAGCTCTTCGCCAGCTCCACGGCCGCCCTGCGAAGGTTTCCGGAGTACTCGTCGAGCTTCGACTCCAGGCGTTCAGTCAAAGCCAGCGCGTCCGCGGCGCCCCCGGCAAAACCGATCAGCACGTCGTGATTCGCTGATTTTCGGGCCTTGAGAGCCTTCCCCTTGATGACGGCGTCACCCACCGTGACTTGCCCGTCCGATCCCATGGCGATGGCACCATTCCGGACGATCGCGAGCACGGTGGTAGATCGAACGAGCTGCCCGGAACTCATCGCCTTCCCCGCTTCGGGTCCGATCGACTCGGTCCCGCCCTTGGATGGGCGCGATCGTAGACCTCGATCATGCGCTCCGCCGAAACAGCAGTGTACTTCTGCGTGGTCGACAAGCTTGCGTGGCCCAGGAGCTCCTGGATCGAGCGAAGATCTGCTCCCATATCGAGCAGATGAGTCGCGTAGCTGTGTCGCAGCCGGTGAGGATGGATGCGGTCGGCGATGCCGGCGCGTCGGGCCCGTTTCTTGAGAATGCGCCGAACGTCACGCGGATCCAGACGGCGCACCCGACCCGCCTTGCGCCGGAGCGATGGGAAGAGAGGTTCTCCGAGCACACCCGGGGTTCGCCGCGAGTCCAGGTAGACGCCCAGCGCCTCACGGGCCGCGCCGGGAAGCGGCACGACCCGCTCCTTGCCGCCCTTGCCCAGCACCCGAACGTCACCGCGGTGGAGATCCAGATCACGGACATCCAGGGCCGACAGCTCGCCGACCCGCAGGCCCGCGCCGTAGAGAAGCTCGACCAGAGCACGATCCCGGAGCGAGCTCCGCTGCGACCGGTCCGTCGCGCCAACCGGGTCCGCCGCGTCGATCAGAGTCGCGCAGTCATCCACCGGTAGGGGGTTGGGCAGCTTCCGGGGTTTCCGGGGTGTGGGTATTCCGGCAGTCGGGTCGAGCGCGCAGACCCCTTCGCGCAGCTGATAACCGAAGAAACAACGCAAGGCCGCGAGCTTGCGACCCAGGGTCGAGGGCTGAACCTCACGGTGCAGCGCTGCCAGGAACGCGCGTACATCAGCAGGACTCACCGTCGAGGGGTTGTCGGCCGCTCCCACGGTGTCCGCGAACTGACGGACGTCGGCCAGATACGCACGTCGTGTGTGGGGCGAGACGTTGCGTTCGCTGCCCAGATGGATGCTGAAACTCTCGATCGCCTGTTCGAATCTCATCGGAGCAGTTCCGCGGTTTCGCGTTGATAGGGCGTCAGCGCATCGAGCGCTCGCCTGGCGAGCTGCTCGTGCTTCTCCCTTCTCGGCGTCCGGCGCGGCAGCGACTCGAGCGGTGGGAACAGACCGAAGCTGATGTTCATCGGCTGGAAGTTTCGCGGATCTGCGGTGGAGAGGTAACGCAGCAGCGCGCCGTGTGCGGTGGCGGGGTCTGGGAGCCTTGGTTCGCCACGCCAGACATCGAAGGCCGCATTGCAGCCGGCGAGCAGCCCGAGGGCCGCCGACTCGACATATCCCTCGACGCCTGCGATCTGGCCGGCGAGGTAGAGACCGGGTCGGGCGCGGACCTCGAGCGTGGGAAGCAGGCGCTTGGGGGCGTTGACGTAGGTGTTTCGGTGAACGGAGCCGTAGCGAGCGAAGACGGCCCCCGAGAGCCCCGGCAGGCTCCGGAAGATTCGCTGTTGCTCGGAGATCCGCAGCTTGGTCTGGCAACCTACGAGGTTATACAACGATCCCTGTTTGTCCTCCTGGCGCAGCTGGAGAACTGCATGGGGTCTCCGGCCGGTTCGCGGATCCCTGAGACCGACCGGCTTGAGCGGACCAAAGGCGAGCGTTTTCTCGCCCCGCCGCGCCATCTCCTCGATCGGCAGACAGCCTTCGAAATAGAGCTTCGCCTCGAAGGGGTGGAGCGGCACCGTTTCCGCATCCCGCAGTGCCTGCACGAAATCCCCGTATTCCTGCCGCGAGAGCGGAATGTTGAGGTAGTCCCCTTCGCCCTCTTCGTAGCGCGAAGCCCGAAACGCAACCTGATAGTCGAGCGAGTCAGCGTATAGGATCGGCGACAAAGCATCGTAGAAGTACAGATACTCGTCTCCCAGCAGCTGCTCGAGCTCCAGCGCGAGCTCGGGAGCCGTCAACGGTCCCGTCGCTAGAATGACTCGCCGGGCGTCGGGAATCTCTTCGACGACCTCGTGGCGAATCTCGATGCGGGGATGAGATTCGAGCGTCTCGGTAATACGTTGCGAGAAGGCGTCGCGGTCTACCGCAAGAGCGCGCCCCGCCGGAACTGCGGCCTCGTCCGCCGCGGCGATCACCAGCGACCCCAAGCGACGCATTTCTGATTTGAGCAAACCCACGGCGTTGATCGGCGCGTTGGATCGCAACGAGTTGCTGCACACCAGCTCCGCAAATCCGGCTGACCGGTGGGCCGGTGAAAAGCGCTGTGGCTTCATCTCGTAGAGAGTGACCTGGAGTCCACGCTGCGCGGCCTGCCAAGCGGCTTCGCAACCGGCGAGACCGGCCCCGACCACGATGAGCCGCTCGGCTCGAGCGCCCGCGCTCCCCTGATCCGAATCGGTTCCCACGCGCCCCCCGGGAAAAGCGGGACGATACCTCGAAGCGGCTCCCGCGCGCCTCCCGCCACTCCTATCCGACGACAACGATCCTCAGACTGCCTGAGTTTCGAACCGGCCCCCCAAGCGCGATGCGAATTCTGCCCCGCGGGCGATCGAGATCTGTGTGATGCTGTTTCGGGGCTGCGAGCTGCCCATCGGAAGCAAACGCCCAGCGCTCCCGCAGCGGCCGGTTCGTTGGCGCGCGTCGCATGGCGTCGGGAGATTCCGCTGCGGCTCGATTGCGGGTCAGGCCCTGCTCGCCAAGACGCGAAAGCGCCCGTCGCGATCCTCGTCGATCACCCCATCGAGTTCGAGCTCGAGCAGCTCCAGGGCGAGCTGCTCGGGCTCCCGCTGCAGCCGCCTGCTCAGCTCGTCGCGCGATGCCGGCTCGGCGGCCAGGGAGGCGAGAATCTCTCGGGAGGGCGCCTTCACCCCCAGATCGGGGAGAGCAGGAGGGGTCCAGGTAGGGAGCAGCTGCAGCTCGTCGAGAACCTCCTCCGCTCCCAGACACGGGTGAGCTCCATCGCGCAGCAGCCGGTTCGCTCCCAGGCTCGTGGGAGCCGTGATCGGCCCTGGAACCGCGAAGACTTCTCTCCCTTGGTTGGCAGCGTGGGCCGCCGTGATCAGCGACCCGCTGCGCTCCCGCGCTTCCACGACCACAACCGCCAGCGCCAGCCCGCTGATCAGTCGATTGCGCAGGGGAAAAAATGACTTCCGGGGCGAGGTGCCCAGGGGCAGTTCGCCGATCACCGCACCACTTTCAGAGATCCGGGCCGCCAGGGATCGGTGTTCTGCGGGATAGACGCGATCGATCCCGCAGGCCTGGACCGCGACGGTCTGGCCGCCCACTTCGAGTGCGCCCGCGTGGGCCTCGGCGTCGATACCGCGCGCCAAACCAGAAACGATCACGATCCCCTCGCGGGCCAGCTCGGCCGCCAGGGTTCGCGCCACCTTTCTGCCATAGACCGTTGCGGCGCGCGCGCCGACGATTGCCACGGCGCGCTTGGCCAGCGCAGAAACGTCGCCTCGGACCAGCAGCAGCAGAGGGGGATCGGAAAGATTCGCCAGGCGCTCCGGGTAGCTCTGCGATACGACCGGGAGCGCCACCGCGCCGGCTCGTGCAAGGGCCGCAGTGGCAGCGGCGCGGTCGAACGGAGAGCCCGGCTTCAGCGACGCCAGCAGCGCGCGCGGATCGGGCTGGCCGCGCACGCGTTCCGCAGCTCGCTGGGGCTCGAGTGCCAGCACGTGCTGCAGCGCGAGCCAGGCACCTAGCAGATCACGCGTCGCGGCGGACGAATGGGTCGGATCGAGAACGGCTACCGAAGATGTGGGCAAGCGCGACTCCCCGGGACCGGGGAGTCGGGGAAATAGCTCGACCGAGGTGTCTTTGGCAAGTGCGGGGCGCGCTACTCCATCGCGCCGCGGAAATGGTCGCCGAGCTCGAGCTCGGTCTCCGTGTGGGTCACCACCGCGACCGCTGTCTCGTCTTGCGTGCGCACCACCAGTAGATCGGCGACGGCACGATCCGGAACCTCGACGTGGGTCCTGCGGGCGGGTTCGTTTGCGACCCAGCCGCTGCGATAGACCTCGAGCGGGCTGCCCACTTCCAGGCCGTGCAGCTCGCCGCGATTGAGATAGACGTAATCGATCGTTCCCATCATCACGCGACTCGACGGAAGGAAGCTGATCTTTCCATCGACGCCCTCGGGACCCGGCCCGACTTCGATGTCGAGAAGGGGCGGCTCGCGGGGGATCACCCGATCGCCGATCTCGATTTCCGAGGCTGACATTCGAATCGAAGTCAGGGACGTCTCCGGCTTCGCCTCGTCGACCTCGACCCAACCCAGGAAATCGACGTGGTAGCCGAGCAGCCGGTTGGTATCCGGGTCGAAGACCTTCTCTCGGGTGCGAAACACCGTGAACTGATCGCCCACCGAGGCGTCGGCCTCGCCGAGCCCGATATACACCTGGTCGCCCTGACTGAGCATGACGCGGTCCGAAACTGCGTCTACGACACTCGCAGCACTCTCGAGCTGCTGCGCGGTAATCAGGCCGCTGGTCTCGTTCGAGCTGACGCGAATGCTGGCGGGATCAGCCGGCGCCGTTGCCAACTCTTCACCTTCGTCTTCAGTCGAGCCCGCTGCGGCCGGCGGCTCGTCGCCCGCGGGCTCCCCAGCTAGCAGGCGCTCCGCTTCCGCCAACGTGACACGGCGCATCTCGTGGGCGCTGATCCAGATGCGGTCGCCGGGGACGATCAAGTGAGGATTCTCGATTTCGCGATTGTCCGTCCAGACCGAGGGCCATACCCAGGGAGTCCCCAGGTACCCATCGGAGATATCCCAGAGCGTGTCACCTCGCACGACCAGATGGATTCGACCGGCTCGTCCTTGTTCGTCGTAGCCGATCTCGCCAAGCGTCATCGGTACGGCCGGCGCGGGATCCTGGGGCGCCAAGTCTGCCAAGGCTGCCGGGTCGGAATCAACGCTGTCCTGGGCAACGTCCGTCGGGGCCCCGTTGTCTGATTCAGAGGGGTCCGCCTCGGTCGCTGGCACCGAAGGCGCTACGGCCTCGACTTCAGCGCCCTCGCCCGCTGCCTCCGGGGCGAGCTCCACCGAATCATCATCGACTGCCTCGGCGGCCAGCTCCGTTGAATCATCGAGTACCGCCTCGACCGCGGGCTGCATCGAATCATCGGGTGCCGCCTCGGCCGCGAGCTCCATGGAATCATCGAGTGCCGCCGCGGCCGCGGGGGTCGCGATTCCAGCCTCCACTTCGGCGGCCGTGGCCGGTTCTGCGGACGCGGACGCTTCGAGCACCGGCCCCTCTACCTCGACCTCGGAAGAAATTTCCTCCACTCCCTGGGCTTCGGCGCTCGGGGTGTCGCCGGCGCCCGAGGGGGCCGTTTCGCTTGCGTACAGGGGCAAGACAGCGACGCCCACGGCAAGCGTTGCACCAAGGACCGCGAGCAGTCCGGATCTCATCGCATCCCTCCAAACGACCACGCAGAGCCGCAACCACGGCGGGTCAGTTCCCCGCGAGGACTCCTCGAGTGGGGCCCAAGACGAAGACACGTAGACGGACTTCTATCGTCCAGGCCCCGAAAGGGCTTGAGTTGGAAGGTGGTGGACCGGTGGCCCTCAGCTGCCGCTCTCCAGGCGGGTCAACATGGCGCGCGCCTCGACGACCCAATCTGGCTCGCGACTGGCCTGGGATCCCGCGGCTTCCCGCTGCTGGTTCTGTGCCTCGAGGCCGGCGATCGCGCGCTGCAACGTCTCCTTGGCCTGCTCCTTTTCCCCATCTGCCAGATAGGCTTGAGCCAGGTGATGGCGGATCGCTCCAGCGGTCACGACGTCCTCACCAGAGCTGGCCTCGGCCTCTTTCAAGTAGCTGATCGCCGCCGATGGAATCCCTCGTTTGAACAACACCCAACCGAGGGTATCTGCCGCATTGGCGCTATCCGGCAGCGCCGCCTTGGCATCCTGAGCCAGATCGAGAGCGCGATCGAGATTCTCCTCGGCCTCCGCGTAGATGTAGGCCAGGTTGTTCTTCGCCTCTGCCAGATCGGGAGCGTATTTGATCGCGGCCTCATAGCGTTCGATGGCCTTTTCGATGTTGCCCCCGAATTGATAGAGGACGCCCAGGAAGTGATGCAGGTTTGCGTCATCGGGGTGCATCTTGATCGCTTCTTCGTAGGTCGCCACCGCCTCATCCAGGCGACCCGATCTCGTGTAGAGTCGCGCCAGGTGCTCGTAGCTGGCCGCATCGCTCGCGTCGAGTTCGACGGCCTTCTTGAATTCGGCTTCCGCATCGTCGGGTCGTTTATCCATCAGGGCCACCACGCCGGAAAGCGTGCGCAGTTTCGCATTGTCCGGTTGGGCTTCGACCGCCACACGAACCCGCTCGACGGATTCCTCAAAGCGACCTTCGCGGCGATCGAGTCGCATCAAGTTGCGCAGGATGTCCGCATTGGTGGGCACCTCGTTGATCGCCGCCGTCAGGAACTTGCGTGCCTCTTTGTTGTCGCCGGCGTTGAAGTGAACCCGCCCCAGCGCATAGAGGACCTGAACGTCTCGATGCTCCTCGGGGATCTCATTCAGGGACTCGAGCGCCTCATCGAGTCGGCCGAGGATCACCAGGCTTTGCGCCACCAGGATTCGAGTCTGGGGGGATTCCGGGCGCGCTCGCAGGAAGCGCCGGCCCTCTTCCACCGCATACTCGTGCTCACCGAGCGCGGCGTGAACCCGCGCCAGCGCCTGGCGCGCATCGAGAAAGGCGGGATCGAGCTCGAGCGAGCGGGCCAGCTCTGTGCGCGCGGCAGGCCTCTCGCCCTTGATCGAGAGGGCCGAGCCGAGCAGAAAGTGAGACCGGGGGTTATCCGGATCCGATTCCAAGGCCGCCCGCAGGCCCTCGATCGCCGCATCGATGTTCTGGTCTGCGAGGTCAATCTTGGCACCGACCATCAGGGCTTCCGGGTCGGTGGGCTGGCTGGCCAAGACCTGGTCGACGATCTCGCGTCCACGCTGGATCTGCTCGGGGTCGTTTCCCCGATATCCGAGATCGACGAGGATCTCCGCCACGCGCAGCCTCGCCGTCTTGTTCTCGGGATCGATTTCGAGCGCCATCTGAGCGGCGTCTAGCGCTCCTTGGACGTCGCCCAGCCGGCTTCGGTGGCCAGACAGGGTCAGAAAGGGGCCGGGATCCGTAGGGTCTTGCAGGGTCGCCTGCTCGATCAGCTCGTTGGCCTTCTCCTCGTTGCCCTCGGCCAGCTGGAGACGAGCCAGCAGGTAGATGAGCTCGAGCGGTTTTTCGACGTCGTCGATCGCCTTCTCGAGGTAGGCGGTGGCATCCTCCAACTGACCGCGCTGGAAATAGAAGGTCGCGACGTTGGCGTGGGCCCGAACGCTGTCTTCCACGTTCTCGGCCTTGTTGGCAGCTTCCAGAAAGGCCGCCTCGGTCTCGGCATCGTTGGCCCGATCTCTCGAGAGGAAGAACGCGAGCGCGCTGTAGGATTGGAAGCGGGGATCCATCTCGACCAGCGCGTCGAATTGGGCTCTGGCAGCCTCGCGGTCTCCCACCCGAGCCAACGCCTGGGCATAGGCGAAAACGCGCCCGGATTCGTCCGGCGCCACGGCGATGGACTTCGCGTAGGCTTGGAGTGCTTCATCGGACCGCTTGAGCACCTCGAGCGCCCGTGCCCTGAGCAGATACCCCACCGAAACCTCTCGCGAAACGAGTTCGTCGGCCTGGACGAGCGCCTCTTCGGGGTCTCCCGCGATCAGCAGCAGCTCGGTCAGCTGGGTCCGCGCATCGGATCTTTCCGAGTCGAGACGGACGGTTTCGCGCAGCTCCCAGAAACCTTCGGAAACCTGCTTGTTGAAGAGGTAGGACTTCGCGAGCCCGAAGTGGGCATCGATGTGATTCGGGTCGATCTGGAGCACGTTCTTGTACTCGATGATGGCAGCGGGGTGATCGCCCGCTTCGACATATTCGTCACCCCGGCTCAGATGCTCTGCGAGTTTCTCGGAGTCGCCCTGGCACGCTGATAGGACCAGGACGAAGAGAACCCGGATCAGCGGGCGGGCGAACTTGCTGGACATTGGAGAACCTCGAATCGATTGTTGTTTCTCGGCGCATTCCTGCACATTCGGACGCCGCGGCGAAGCTTAAGGTTCGGTCAACGGGCCGAGGAATCAAGGGGTCTCCGATCCAGTGGCTCCGATCTCGGATTCATCCGACCCAGGCTCGTTCGCAGTCGTCGGTCCCCGATTGCGTCGCCAGCTGGAGTGGGTGATGCCCATCCGTTGAATCATGTAGTTGAGCTTGCGCCGGCTCACTCCGATCAGTCCCGCAGCGTCCTTCTGGACATATCCGGTTCGTTCCAGGGCTTCGACCACGAGCTCTCGTTCGACGTCCCTGAGTGAGATTCCTTCAGCAGGCATTTCGGACCGCCAACCCCTACTGGGTGCTGCGCTTCGGCTGGCAAAGATCGATAGATCTTCAGCATCGATTCGGGGCCCCGCGGCCATCAGCACCGCCCGCTCCAGGGTGTTGTGAAGCTCGCGAACGTTTCCTGGCCAATGATGGCTGCGGATTCGCGACAGCGCTGACTCCGTGAAGCCCCGAATGGGTCGACGCGACTCGCTGCTGAACCCTTGCAGGAAGTGATGCGCGAGATCCATCAGGTCGTCGGGGCGCTCGCGGAGCGGTGGCAGATGGATCCGGATCACGTTGAGGCGAAAGAAGAGATCTTCACGGAACAGACCTTCGGCGATTCTATCTTCGAGTTCCTGATTGGTGGCCGAGATGATTCGCGCATCGGTTCGTAGCAGCTTCGTGCCACCCAGCCGATTGAAACGCTGCTCCTGTAGCACGCGCAGCAGCTTGGCCTGGGTGGCCGACGAGGTGTCTCCCACTTCATCCAGAAAAAGGGTACCGCCGCTCGCCTCTTCGAAGCGCCCGATCCGCTGGCGTTCTGCTCCTGTGAACGCACCGCGTTCGTGGCCGAACAATTCGGACTCCAACAGTGTCTCTGGTAGGGCTGCGCAGTTCACCTTCACCAGAGGACCGTTCACCCGGGGCGAGGCGCGATGCACGAGTCCCGCGATCAACTCCTTGCCCGTGCCGGTCTCACCGGTGATCAAAACGGTCGAGCGGGTCGGCGCTACTCGCTTCGCCAAATCCAGCGCCGCGCGCAGAGCCGGGCTGTTGCCAACGATCTCGTCGGCTGCGTTGCGAACAGCTTGCTCCGCTCGCAGCTCGCTCACCTCCGAGAGCAACCGGTGTTGATCCACGCCCCGCGATACCCGAAGTTCGAGCTGCTCCAGGTCCAAAGGCTTCTGGGCGAAATCAAAAGCTCCAGACCGCATGGCATCAACAGCGGTTTCGATCGAGCCGTAGGCGGTCATGACCACGACGCTCGTCGTCGGATCGCGCTCCCTCGCCGCGCGTAGCACCGAAATACCATCGCAGCCCGGCAGGCGCAGATCGGTCAGTACGACGTCGAACGGACCACTTCGGGAATCGCTGATCTGATCGAGCGCTTCGTCTCCGGTCTGGGCCTCACACACTTCGCCCCAGCGCTCGCGTAGCGCGAGTGCGATCCCACGCCGCAACGTGTCGTTGTCCTCGACGATCAGGATTCGCACCGCCTCGGAATTCACGGCTTTTCGGCCTCCGTGGGCAGGTGAATTCGAAAGCAACAGCCGCGATCGGAGCTCGGAGCCAGCTCGAGAGAACCGCCATGACCGGCCACGACCTTCTGAGCAGCTGCCAGGCCAACGCCAGAGCCGCTCTGCTTCGTCGTGAAGAACGGATAAAAGATCTTCTCGCGGAACTCGCTCGGCACCCCGGGCCCCGTATCAGACACCGTAATCGTGAGCTCACAGCCCGGCTCTTCCGGTGCGGCCGCGCGGCCATCCGGCCCGACCCGCACAGATCGGTTCGACAGCGGCGACGAACCGTGGGTGAGGCCCAACCTCAGACACATGTCACCGCTACTGTCTTCACTACCCATGGCTTCGATCGCATTGACGATCAGGTTGGTCACCACCGCACGAAGCTGGTCCTCGTCGCCTAGGAGCTTCGGAAGTTCCTCGTCGAACGATCGCTCGATTGCACCCTCGAATGGGAACCGCAACAGCGAGATGGCGAGCGACTCGTTCATGAGGTCTTCCGCATCGACCGGCCCCCGCTCCAGAGCAACCGGGCGCACGAACTCCAGACAGTCGTTTACGGTTCGGGCGAGCGACCGCAGCTCCCCCTGGAGTTGCTCCACCCAGTTCCGCTCCTCGTCCTGCCCTTCGAGTCGACGTTTCAACAGGCCCGCGATCACCTCCATGGTGGCCAGGGGATTGCGAATCTCATGGGCCAGACCGGCCGCCATCTGGCCCAGCGCTGCCAGGCGCTCGCGGAGCTTTTCTTGTTCATCCATGCGCTCGATGGGCGTGAGGTCGCGAAAGAGGATGGCCGCCCCTCGAATCTCTCCGGACGGCGCTCGGACCGGTGTCAGTGTAAAACCGATCGTGCTCGCAGCGCGCCCCGGCACATCCTCAAGAACGAGCTCGGCCCGAGACAGCGCCTCTCGGCCGAGCGTGCTGTCCAACAGCAGCCGCACCAATGCGGGCTGAGAGTCCAGCACCTCTCGGCAGTGCCGCCCGATGGCAGCGCTGTGGTCACCTGGTGGACAGCCAAGGATCCGTTGCGCCCCGGGGTTGAGCAGGGTCACGACGCCGAGATCGTCGATTGCGACGATCCCTGAGCTCAGCGACGCGAGGATCCAGTTGGCCGTCTCGGGGTAGCTCACCACATCCCGTTATCGGCGGGATTCGAGCCGTGCCTGACCTCAATCCTCTGCGGGCACCAGGTAGCGCTTGCCTTCCTGCTCGAGCCAGCCTTCCGCCTTCAGCCCCTTCACGGCCCGCGTCACGGTTTCCCGCGAGGTCCCAATCATGTCGGCGATCTGTTGATGGGTCAGCGCAGGCGTGCGACGACGGCCACCCTCCCCTCCCTCCTCGCGCGCGAGCCTGACGAGCAGCCCCTGGGTTCGCTCCTTCACGCGCTGAAACGAGAGAGAACTCGCCTGTTCGTCCACCTGTCGAATTCGACGAGTGAGCTCCTGGATGACGGAAAGAGCGAGATCCGGGCTCTTGGTCAGCAAACCGAGGAAGTCGTTGCGCGCGAGCGCCATGATCCGCACATCTGACAGGGCCTTGACGCTTGCTGAGCGGGGATACTCGTCGAGCAAGGACATCTCGCCAAAGAAGTCTCCGACGTCGAGAAGCTCGAGAATCTTCTCCCGCCCGTCTCCCGAGAGCTTGGTGACCTTCACGCGCCCTTCGACGATGATGTACATGTAGTCGCCCGGCGCGCCCTCCTCGACGATCGTCTTGTGTTTCGGAAAGCGGCGCTCGATCAGCAAGGAGGCGATCGACGCGAGCGCGTCGGTAGAGACGCCCGCGAACATGGGAATCATGCGCAGCGACGCAATGGCTTCGGGGCTTTGAGCTCCACTCATATCGACTCCTGGTGGACTGATCCTCCTGGTTGGATACCGGTACACCGCTACGTGAGGTCAGTTCGGCCGCTCTCCTTCAACCTGGCCACGATTTTTCGCATCCCAGAGCTCTGATCGAGTCGGGTGACGAGCAGCGCATCGGGGGTATCGATCACCGCGAGCCCCTCCACACCAAGCAGGGCGACCGTACGATCTCGGCTCCAGACGAGGTTGCTATGCGAGTCACACTCGATCAGCTCTCCCGCGATCGTCGCTGAACGGCCGGGCCCCACCCCCAGCTCTTCGGCGAGCGATGCCCATGTCCCGACATCACTCCAGTGAAAATCCACCGGGAGTGTCCAGACCCGACGGCTGCGCTCGAGGACCGCCACGTCGATGGAGATGGTGGGCGCCCGTCGGTAGCTCCGACGCACGACTTCCGCCGTGATCCGCCGCTTCCCAGCGAGCGGGCTCAGCGCCCGATGAACGTCCGGCGCCAGCTCCTCCAGCTCCTCCAAAATCGTAGCCGCGGACCATGCGAAGATTCCGGCATTCCAGAGATAGGCTCGGCTTCGAAGGTAGCGCCGCGCCGTCTTCGCGTCGGGCTTCTCGACGAAACGGCGAACCCGATGCAGACCAGGCCGATTCGGTCCGACGGCCGGACCCTGTTGGATATAGCCGAGGCCCGGATCGGGCCGTTTCGGCCGAACGCCGAGGGCCACCAGCACCTCGTCGGCATCCGCGGCTCTCGCCGCCTTCACGATCGCGGCTCGGAACGCTCTCTCGTCGGGAATCACATGGTCCGCCGGGAGCACCGCCAACACGGCGTCCGGATCCACAGTGGCGATTCGCGTCGCTGCGTAACCGACGGCCATTGCGGTATCGCGCCGCATCGGCTCCACCAGGATCTGTCGCGAGGGGAGCCCCGACTCGGCTCGGATCGCCTTCACGTGCTCGCGACCGCATACCACCCAGGTCCGTTCCGGCGCGGCGACGCGCTGCGCCCGGGAAAGAGTCGATTGCAACAGGCTCCTTCCACCCATGACCCGTAGGAAAGGCTTGGGTATCGCCTGGCGGGATGCGGGCCAAAAGCGCTCGCCCGCCCCGCCGGCCAGGATCACCGCATGAAGCGAGACCTTGCGTCGAGCCATCAGCGCCCCACGCAGACGTACTCGAACCCGGCCTCACGCATGGGTTGCGGATCGTAGACATTTCGCAGATCAACGATGACCGGTCGTCGCAGCAGAGATTTGACTCTCACCAGGTCCAGCATCCGGAACTGGTTCCACTCGGTGACGAGCACGAGCACATCCGCCCCGCGACACGCCTCATAGGCGTTGTCACATGTAACGAGATTCGGAAGGATCTCGGACGCTTCCCGCATGGCTTGGGGATCATAGGCTCGAACGCTAGCGCCCCGTTCTTCCAATCCCCGAATGATGTCCACCGACGGCGCCTCTCGCATGTCGTCGGTCTCGGGCTTGAAGGAAAGGCCCAATACCGCGACGGTCTTACCTTCGACGCTTCCGTCGAGAGCTCCGACGATCTTCTCGATCATGCGATCGCGCTGGCGCCGATTGACCCTGATTACGGCCTCGACGATCTCGAGGTCCCGCCCCTGCTGCTGGGCGAAGTGGGCGACCGATCGAGTGTCCTTCGGAAAGCAAGAACCGCCGAAACCTGGCCCGGGGTGAAGAAACTTGGTTCCAATGCGGCGATCGAGGCCGATTCCACGAGCGATGGCATGCACATCGGCTCCCACGCTCTCGCAGAGGTTCGCTACCTCGTTGATGAACGAGATCTTGGTGGCCAGAAAGGCGTTTGCGGCGTATTTCGTGAGTTCGGCGGTGGCAATGTTCGTCAGGACCACCGGGGTTTCGATGAGATACAAGGGCCGGTATAGATCCTTGAGAATCGCCTTCGCCTCATCGTCGTCCGTACCGATCACCACCCGGTCGGGTCGCATGAAGTCAGCGATTGCTGCCCCCTCGCGAAGGAACTCGGGGTTCGACGCGACAGAGAAGCGCACCTTGTCGGATCCCTCGAGCTCCTCTTCGATCCACCTTTTCACTTTTGCCGAGGTTCCGACCGGCACCGTACTCTTGGTGACGACGACCTTGTAGCCATCCATCGCCGAGCCGATCTCCCGCGCCACTGCCTCGACGGACCCGAGATCCGTCGCGCCGTCGGGACGAGCGGGTGTGGGGACCGCGATGAATATGATGAGTGCCGATCGCACCGCCTCCACAGTATCGGTGGTGAACGAGAGTCGACCCTCGCGAACGTTGCGTTCGACCAGCCCTTCCAAGCCCGGCTCGAAGATGGGGATCTCTCCCGCCTTGAGCGCCGCGACCTTGGATTCGTCACGGTCCGCACAAACCACTTGAGCGCCGAACTCGGCAAAGCAGGCACCCGTTACGAGACCGACGTAGCCGGTTCCAATGATGCAGACGTTCATCGGACGCACTCCGAGGAGAAGCTCGCAACGGTTCTGCGCAACCCCTCTTGTAGATCGACTCGGGGTTCGTATCCCAGGAGATCTCTGGCCAGTGACAGGTCCGCGAGGCTGTCGCGTACGTCGCCCGGACGCGCGGGCTGGAATTGGGCGCTGATGTCACTGCCGAGAATCTCGCAGATCGCACACCAGAGCGCGTTGAGCGAAGTGCGCCGACCCGCAGCGATGTTGATCACGTTTCCAGACGCTCCTTCCGCATCCGCGGCGCGCAGATTGGCCTCGACGACATTTTCGATGTACGTGAAGTCTCGCGTCTGCTCGCCGTCGCCGTAGATCACCGGGCACCTTCGCTCGATTGCCGCCGAGACGAAGCTCGGGATCACGGCGGCATAGTGGCTCTGGGGGTCCTGGCGTGGGCCAAAGATATTGAAGTACCGCAGCGCGACCGTCTCGAGTCCGAACAGCTCGTGATAGAGGCGGCAATAGACCTCACCGCAGTACTTCTGGAGCGCATACGGAGAACACGGATTCGCCGTATGCGTTTCTACCTTCGGCAGCACTTCGCTCTCTCCGTAGGCGGAGGAGGAGGCTGCGAACACGACCCGCCGAACGCCCGCTTGGCGCGCTGCTTCCAGTACCCGAAGCGTTCCCTCGACATTCACGCTGTTGGTCAACAGCGGTTGCTCCACACTCTTCGGAACCGAGGGTACAGCCGCCTGATGGAAGACCACGTCGACTCCCCGCATCATCGAAGACACCACCGCTTCGTCCCGGATGTCGCCGCGGCAAAATTCGATGCGATCAATGCTGTCAGCGAGGTTCGCTTCGTTTCCGGTCGAGAGGTCGTCGAGAGCGCGCACTCTCCAACCGGCGGTCAACAATCCGTCGACCAGATGACCGCCGATGAATCCGGCACCGCCGGTAACGAGAGCCAGGCGGCCCGTGGGTGTTTCGCTCATCGGGCACCCCGCAGCCACTTGGTGAATCGCCCTATTCCCTCTTCGAGCGAGACTCGCGGCTTGAAGCCCAGTACCTCGCGGGCAGCCGAGATGTCGGACCAGGTCCGACGCACGTCCCCTGCCTGGGCCGGCAGCCATTCGATTTGCGCCGAAACATCCAGGTTCTTCTCGAGCAGCTCGATGACTTCCAGCACGGACACCTTGCGCCCGGCGCCGAGGTTCAAGATCGAGAAACCCAGGTCCCGATCGAGCGCCCTGGCCAGCCCATCCACGAGGTCATCGATGTAGGTGAAGTCGCGCAGGCTGTGTCCGTCCCCGAAGACCGGCACGGATTTTCCATCGAGCATTCGCTCGGCGAACTTTCGAATCGCCAGATCGGGCCGCTGACGGGGTCCATAGGCCGTGAAGATTCGCGGGCACGTGATCGACATTCCGAAGCCGTGGTGAAAGCTATGAGCCACCAGCTCGGCCGCACGTTTCGTTGCTGCATATGGAGAGATGGGGCGGGTGACAGGGTCCGTTTCTCGAAACGGTCCGTCCTGGCGCTCGCCATAAACGGAGGACGATGACGCCAGCACCACCTGCGGACCGCCGTGATGCACAGCGGCCTCCAATACGACGCTGGTTCCATGGACGTTGACGTCGCTGTAGAGCGCCGGGCGCTCGAGACTGGGCCGGACCCCAGCCAGCGCGGCGAGGTGAACGACGCCGTCGAATCGTTCCTGCTGAAACAATTTTTCGAGGAGTCCCGCATCTCGAATGTCGCCTCGCACGAGCTGGAAGTCCAGCGAGCACATGGCCGACGAGAGGTTCTGCTTTTTCTGGTCTTCGGGATAGAACGGGTCGAATGAATCGAGGCCGACGACGCGCCGTCCGTCGGCCAATAGTCGGTCGACGAGGGTCGACCCCACGAAGCCTGCGGCTCCGGTGACGAGAACCCGCATGGGCGGGGTCACCTGGCCGGCCCGGAATCACGGCGCCGGCCGCTGCTGCGCTCCTGTCGCTCGAGATCCGCCTCGACCATGATCTGGACGAGCTGCTCGAAGTTGGTCTCGGCGCGCCAACCCAGCGACTCCCGCGCCTTGGTGGCGTCCGCGAGCAGGGTGTCGACCTCGGCCGGTCGAAGCAGGTCCGAGTTCACACGAACGAAGTCGTCGGGTTCGAGGCCCACGTGCTGGAACGCGAACTCGACACATTGGCGAACGGAGTGCTGTACGCCCGTGCCGATCACATAGTCCACCGGTTCCGATTGTTGGAGCATGCGCCACATGGCGTCCACGTACTCCGGCGCATAGCCCCAGTCACGCTTCGAGTCGAGATTGCCGAGCAACAGCTCGTCGTCGAGGCCGAGCTTGATGCGTGCAGCCGCCTCGGTGATCTTGCGGGTGACGAACTCCCGGCCGCGCCGGGGCGATTCGTGATTGAAGAGAATTCCGGAGACCGCAAAGAGGTCGTAGCTTTCGCGATAGTTGACGGTGATCCAGTGGCCATACACCTTCGCCACCGCGTAGGGGCTCCGAGGGTAGAAAGATGTCGTCTCGTTCTGGGGGATCTCACGGGACTTGCCGAACATTTCCGAACTCGACGCCTGATAGAAGCGAATATCGGGGTCGACGAGACGTACGGCGTCGAGCATCCGCGTCACGCCGATCGCTGTGAACTCTCCGGTTAGCGACGGCTGAACCCAGCTGGTCGGCACGAAGGACTGGGCCGCGAGGTTGTACACCTCCGTCGGCCGTGAGTCGCGTAGGGCATTCACCAACGAGCTCTGATCGAGCAGATCGGCCTGATGCAGTCGGATCCGATCGCCGAGATGCGCAATTCGCTCGAAGGTCTCGGTGCTGGAGCGCCTGACGACTCCGTGCACCTCGTAGCCCTTGGCGAGCAGGAATTCAGCCAGATACGAGCCGTCTTGACCCGTAATTCCAGTGATCAGCGCGCGCTTCGAAGTCATCGTTTACCGTCGCCCGCCGCCACTGACACCTCCCGAGAAGGCGAGGCGTCGCCCGACAGGGCACCCAGGTTGCTCACCAGCCGATAGGTGAGTAGCGCCACGGCCGCAAGAAAGAGTATCGCCGAGTAGCCCTCGAGCTTCGATACCGCCAGGGCTAGTACGCAGAACGCGGCCGTGAGGATGTAGAACTGCAGCACGGCGCTGCGCATCGAACCCTCCCATTCCAGCATGCGATGATGCATGTGCAGTCGATCCGCGTTGAAGATCGGAGAGCCGCTGCGGAGTCGACGCAACACCGACAGCAGCGTGTCGAGGATCGGTACCGCGAGGGCAAGGATTGGCACCACGAAGGTCAGAAGCGAGACTTGTCGGTAGCTCTCGAGAGCCAATAGCGAAAGCGCGTAACCGATGAACAACGCTCCGGTGTCTCCCAGGAAGATCCGAGCCGGTGCGAAGTTGAAGGGTAGGAAACCCAGCAGAGCGCCCATCAGCGCCACGCCAACGCAGACGCCGAAGGCTTGGCCCGCGATCCCCGCGAGCACGGCGAGGGTGGCTGCGATGATCGCTGCGATTCCAGCCGCCAGGCCATCGAGACCGTCGACCAGGTTGAGGGCGTTGGTGATGGTTACAATCCACAGCGTAGTGAGCATCCAGCTCATCCATGTTGGGAGGAGGATCGAGGCTCGGAAAAAGGGCTCCGTGAGGTGGTCGATCTGGAAGCCGCTGTAGATCGCCAACGCCGCAGCGGCCATCTGTACGGTCAGCTTCGACCAGGCGTTCATCCCGAATCGGTCATCGTAGATGCCAGAAACGAGCACGAGGGCGCCCCCGCCCGCCAGTGCCGGCAAGTGGCCGCTCGGGATCTCCACAGCGAACGCCCGGACCGCAACGGTCAGGCCCGCGGCAAAGCCCACGCCAACCGCCAATCCGCCCATCAACGGAATTCCCTGGCGGCTGTTGACCGACCGCTCGCTGGGGAGATCCGTGATACCCACGCCCTTCGCCAGTCGCATGACCAGAGGAGTCAATGCGAGCGAGACGCCGAAGGCGACCGCGAGCAGAATCAGGATTTGCTGCGCGTCCATCTACCCGTCGACTCAGTTCGTGCTGTTGGTTGCCAAGGAATCCGAACTCCCACCGGCCGTTGTTCGCGGGCACAGGGTAGGGTACCTGGGTACTCCACACTCCCGCGAAGCCCGGCGGCGATCGCCCCGGGACCGACTCGCACCTCTACCCCACGTAACCGTAGCGCCCTTGATCGACATCGACGCCGTTGAGCACCAGACCGAGGATCCGAGGCGCGTCCAGAATCTCGAGCACGGCCTGGATGTCGACCTGGCTCGTCGAATCCGCGCGAATGACCATCACCGTGCCATCGCAGAGCTCGGTCACTGCCTTGGCATCGGGCAGGCCGAGTGCTGCGGGCGTGTCGAGAATGATTCGGTCGTAGCGCTGCTTGGCTTCCTCGATCAGCGCACGCATTTCGGGTGAACCGAGCAGCTCCGAAGGATTCGCGGGACGATCGCGTACCGCCAGAACGTCCAGATCGATTCCGTCTGCGGAAATCAGGGCATCGTCGAGAGTCGCGGCACCTGTGAGTACCTCGGCCAAGCCAAGCTCAGGGCGAAGACCCAGCGCTTCGTGGATCTTGGGACGCCGCAGATCGCAGTCGATCAGCAGCGCCCGACGCTCGAGACTCATGCTCGTTACGATGGCCAGATTGACAGCACAGGTCGTCTTTCCCTCATCAGGAAACGCGCTGGTGATGGAAACGGTGCGAACGGGGCGCTGGCTGGCAATCGCATCGATCCTGCCCCGGAGAGCCCGAAACTGCTCGGCCACGTAGGACTCGGGTTGGAGCATCGCGATCCGCCGCTTGTTGATCTCCGAGCCCCTGGTGGGCCCCGACAGCCGCGCGAGGCCCGTCTCGAAGCCAGCGCTCCTGCCGGGTGCGGGGCGGTCCGGGAGATCATCGCGATCGCGAGCCGCCTCTGCCGGCTCCGGCACGACCGGCGCCACCCGATCGCCCGCGGCGCGAGTCAGCTGTTTTCGCTCTTCCTCGGCCCGCTTGAGGGCGTCGTATACCCTGGCCATTCGCTAGGTCTCCGTCTCACTCGATCGAATCCAATCCAGCCAGCCGCGCCGAGCCGGCCGGGGCGGCTGCGGGGTCATCAGTGCTGGGTCGGGTAGCAGTGCGAGATTGCGCGCAACCTCGCGAATTACCTCGGCGCCCAGCGTCTCTTGAGCCCGTCCATAACCCGTCAGCAGCGCCGCATCACACACCGCGTTCACCAGGCGGGGCACGCCGCCGGTGACCGCGAAAATTTCGCGGCGGGCGGCCCGCTCGAAGATTCCCTTGCCCGTGTAGCCCGCCAATTTCAGGCGCTCAGCGATGTAGAGGTCCAGCTCCCCAGCGTCGAAGGGTTGCAAGTGGTGGCGCAAGACGATGCGCTGACGCAGCTGACGCAGCTCTGGGCGAGCCAGCATCTCGCTGAGCTCGGGCTGCCCGACCAGCATGATCTGAAGCAACTTCGAACTCGAAGTCTCCAGATTCGAGAGCATGCGGATCTCCTCGAGCAGCTCCGGTGGGAGGTTCTGCGCTTCGTCGATGATCAGAAGCACCGTCTGGTCTCGCTTCAGGTGATCGATCAGAAACGCGTTCAGCGCCATCAGATACTCGGCTTTCGTCCGACAGCTCTCCTCGATTCCGAACTCATCGAACAGGATTCGGAAGAAGTCGAGTGGCTCCAATCGGGGATTGAAGATCAAGGCCGACTCGGTCGCGGAGTCGAGCTGCGATAGCAGTGCGTGCACGAGTGTCGTCTTGCCCGTGCCTACCTCGCCGGTCAGCAGGACGAACCCCTTCCGAGAGCGAACGCCGTAGATCAGCGTCGCCAACCCCTCGCGGTGCGTCTCGCCCAGGTAGAGAAAGGCCGGGTCTGGCGTCATCTCGAAGGGCGCGCGGACCAAACCGTAGAATCGGCGATACATCTGCTCTACCCGCCCGCGCCCGGTTTCGCCGCTGCCGTGGAGGCGTCGGCCGCTGCATCGGCGATCGTTTCGCCAGTTTCCGCCGCGAAATTCACTGGCATCCCGTTGACCCTCACGTAGTTCGCAGCACCACCAACAACGGCAAACACGACCAGCGCTGCTGTGCCAAGAGCTGCCTTGATCCGACTCCTGCGGAGGGACGCGCGATCGGCCCCGAGCACGATGTTTGGAATCGTCGCGAGTACCGGAATTCCCGTCGCGGTCTGTAGCTGGCGCGCACTGTGCACCGAGTCGTCCAGCGTCTCCAGCACAAGAGCCACCGCCGCCCCGACCGCGACCGCAAAGACCGCGCCCAGGATCAGTATCAGGAACCGATCGGGAGATGCAGGCTCGGGTGCAATGAACGCCGCCTCGAGCACCCTGAACTGCTCTCCGAGCTGGCGACGCTCGAGCTGGGCCTGAACCGTCGCCTCGAGCTGTCGATTGCTGAAGTCCTGATAGCTATCGAAGAGGTGACGGTACTCGCGCTCCAGACCGTCCAGCAGTTCAGCAACTGCCGGCGTTTCCGCGAGCTGAGCTTGCACATCGTCGATCGCCCCCTGGAGCCGAAGGATCTCGTCCTCGGCGGACACCTTTCGCAGCGCCGCACGCCGGCGCTCTCCCTCGGTGCTCTGCTGGGAGAAGCTGAGTACTCGATTCTTGTCCGCCGTATTCTGCTCTTGTTCGCGGGCAATCGTCTGCTTGAGCTGCTCTATCTCGAGCACCGCCCTGACGACGTCGGGATGCTTGTCGGTATAACCCTTGCCCTTGAGTTCGGCGATCACCAGATCCAGCATCTTCAGGCGACTCGCAGGCGTCACCACGCCGGCCCTTGTAGGGTTGTTGTTGAGCTGACTGCGAAAGAAGGCCTCATCGCTCGTCGCTTCTGCGTGTGCGCGCCGGGCGAACGCCAGATCCGTCATCAGTCGCTCCAGGCGACGCTGGCTGGCAGCCATGTCCTCGGGCAGACGGCCGGGATTACCGGCCTTGAGCTCGGCGACTCGGGCTTCCAGCTCCCGGATCCGCTCCGCCAGCCGCGAGAGCTCACCATCGATGAACTCGAGACTCTTCTGCGAAAGCGTGATCCGGCCATCGATGTGCTGCTCGATGAAGTCATTCGAGAGGTGCTGGGCGACCTGCATCGCGGTCCTGGCGTCCCTGTCGGTGAAGGAAATCCTGAACTGATTGATCTCCTCGTCCGCTCTGCGAGACTGCCCGGCGGTCAGCTCGGCCAGCACAGGAGCCACCCCCACCTTTTGACGCATGAGATCGATGATCTCCTCGCGCACCATGTACTGGGACTGAGCCGCGTAGAGGCCCAGATCATCGATGATTCGAGAGAGCCGACCACGACTGAGAATCTGCGCGGTCATCAAGTTGAGGCGATTGTTGAGATCGCTTTCCGGAACGCCCGCCGCGACCAGCTCCGGAGCGACGCTCTGGGGGGTCACGAGGACAGTGCTGTAACTCGCGTACTGATTGGGAAGGCCCATTGCGATCCAATAGACCACCAACATCACCCCGAGCACAGTCGCAGCCATCGCTGTGCCGCGACGCCGCACGATCCCCGAGAGATCACCGAGCTGGATTCCGCCGTCCAGGTTCATGAGTGGTTCCCACAGCTCCTAGAAGTGAAAGGGATCGAAGTCGTAGCGGAAGCCGAGAGACGCCAGCACGTTCTCGAAGCTGGAGTTGGTCGACGTGGATGCCCGCTTGCTGTCCTGGTTCTGATAGGTGACACGCAGCGTGACGGTCCCACGGCGCGACACCCGATAGGCGGCGCGACCCGAGACACTCCAGTATTCCGTATCCACCGAATCGTCGAAGGACTCGGCCAGTAGACTGCCGGTGAATTGGACGACGTCTGCGCCGGCGACGACGCCGGGCTCGATGGCGCCGAAGGTATTGGTCACATCGTTCGAGGATTCCCGCTGCAACCAATCTCCGCGCACGCTCAGGTTCCAACGCTGCGTGGGGGTCCAGAAGTTCACCAATGTCACGCGGTCGGCGATCGTATTCGCACCCAGGCTCGAAACTCCCGAGTCCGACCTCGTGTAGGACGCGGTCGTCTTGAGTTTCGGCGTCCAGTTGTGGCTCAGCATGACTTCGGCGAAGACCGCGATGCGGGTGTCGCTATCGTCTCCCGCGTCGCTGGAGAGCAATACCTTGGGGCCGTTGCCGATGGCGCCAGCGGTCGCCGGGTCGGTGATCAGGTTGTTCAGGGTGCAATTCGCCTGGCGAAACACGGGTTGCCCCTGCACCTGGGATTGAAAGCAATTGGCACCCGTCGGAGACGCCGCCGGCACGAACGGCACCAATACGTCGCCCGGCGACACGGGCTCGCTCGAATCGGTCGTCATACCGTTCACGTAGACCGTCTCGGGCACCTGGAGGCCCAGGTCGTCGTACGCGTCGGCGAGCGTGCCCGAGACTTCGACGTCTTCGTGGAAATAGAGATCGACCAGGTCCGAACCCGGCGCGTCCTGCTGGGCGTGGATCAAAGCCGGCCCGACGCGAACGCTGAGCTCGGTATCCTTGCCGAAGTCGTGTGCCCAGGAGCCGAAGAGGTAGTAGGTGAAGTTGTCGCTCTCGGGCTGCCCGGTCACGGCGTCGAATCGATGCCAGTCGAAGCTCGCTCCAGCGCCAATGCGATCCCGCGCTCCCAAGGCGTGGGTCAAGCTTCCGACCGCACCAATCGCGTTGTTTTTCGCTGTGTTTCGCCGGTCGGAATCGAAGTAGTCGTAGCTGACGTCGAACTGCCCCACGGTGTGGGGAGTGAAACTGTGTTGCACCGAGACGAGCGCCCGATTGAGATAGACGTCGTCGCGGCGAACCTCGTTGTCGGGGACCTCCTGGATCTCGTCGCCGGCCAGATCCTTTTCTGCGACGAGCGGCCCGCGATTGAGGGATTGGGTCAAGCTGAAGCGATTGGTGAGCACGATGGAGGTTCGATCGTTGAATTGGTATTCGATCCCGCCGAAGATGAAATGAGAGAGTTCATCGAGGTCGCCGAAATCCACGAACTTCTCGTAGACCGGATTGTACGAGAGGTTGTAGACGAGGTTGTCCTCGATCGAATGAATCCGAGCAGTGGGCCCGAAGCGAAACGATACGTCGCCTGATTCGTCGTTCTTTTCTCGAAATACGTTGTTGTCGTAACCGACAGAGCTGGCCATCGATAGGTTCAGGTCGACGGCCTTCGCCAGTGACGGAAGCACGAAACACACGCAGGTCAAGAAAGCGCTCGCGCGCAACATTGGACCCCCCCCGAGATCCCTATTCCGGAACGATGATCGTGTCGCCGCCTCGAAGCACGATATTGGTACCGGGTGCCCGGCCTTTGATGTAGGCCTTGTAGTCGAAGCGGTACTCGATCTCGCTGCCATCGGATTGGCGGCGCACGATCCGAATGTCGCTCTTATCCGCGAAGGGCCCGAACCCTCCCAGCGTTGCAATGGCCTCGAGCACGCGGGTGTCCTTGAAGATGGGGATGCGGCCGCTTCGCACGACGGCGCCGATCACGTTGACTGAGCGGCTGTTCATCTCGACAACCACCACGGTCACTTCTGGAGCTGTGATGAACTCCGTGAGCTCCTTCGTCAGGACCCCCTTGAGCTCCATCACTTCCAGGCCCTCGGCCTGCACGTCGTCCACCAACGGAAACGAGATCTTGCCGTCGGGGCGGACCGGAACGACGACGGTGAGTTCCTCGTTCTTCCAGACGCTGATGCGAAGCACGTCTTCCACTCCGATCACGTAGTTCGATCGGGCCATGGGGTCGGGATCCACCGGCGGATGGCTGAGACTTCGCGTCTGACAGGAGACGAGGAGCAGCGGCAGGAAAAACGGGATCACCCTCACCCGCCCCATGACCCGCATGCGCATCGCTTCCTCCGAACATTGTCATCCCGTCCTCAGCGCGCATCGCTGAGTCCGTTTTCCTTCATTTTGTAGAGCAGGGCCTTGTAACTGATCTGCAGTCGCGTAGCCGCCTCTTTGCGGTTCCAGCGGGTCTGCTCCAGGACCTTCTCGATGACCCCCTTCTCAGCTAGCTGTGCGGCACGCCGGGAGATTGCCTTTAGGTCGATCCCCTGCTCACTAGAGAAATCCGCACCCAGAGCCTCCAGGTGGGGGGAATCCTTCATTTCTTCGCTCCCCTGGTAGCGTTTTTCGCTTACCCGGATTTCCTCGATCACGGCGAGCTCGTTTCCGAGAACCACCATGCGCCGGACCATGTTCTCGAGTTCTCGGACATTTCCCGGCCAGTGGTATTTCATGAAGATGGCCATCGTCTCGGGAGACAGCTGCTTCACGTCCTTCTTGTACTGTTCGTTGTTCTTTTGCAGGAACTGATCGACCATCAGCGGAATGGCGTCCTTCCGGTCACGCAGTGGGGGCACGTGGATGGTCACCACGTTTAGCCGGTAATAAAGATCCTCCCGGAAGCTTCCATCTTTCACGGCTTCCTCGAGGTTGCGATTGGTTGCCGCGATGATCCGGGTATCGACGTGGACGTCGGTCTCGCTCCCCAGACGCGAGAACTCGCCATCCTGAAGCACTTGCAGGAGCTTGGCCTGGAGCGAGGGATGCATCTCACTGATCTCGTCGAGGAAGATCGTCCCGTGATTCGCGTATTCGAACTTTCCCAGCTTCCGCTTCTGTGCCCCGGTGAACGCACCCTTTTCGAATCCGAACAGCTCGCTCTCGAGCAACTCCGAGGGCAGAGCGGCGCAGTTCACCTTGACGAAGGGCTGAGTCCGGCGGTCAGACAGTTGGAAGAGACTGCGCGCGACCACCTCCTTGCCGACTCCGCTGTCACCCCGGACCAACACGGTGATGTCGGTGTCGGCCACCTGCTCGATGATTTCGCGAATCTCACGCATCTTCGGGTCGTCGCCGGTCAAGAGCATGAGTTCGGTTTCGGATCGCGCCCGGCCGCGTAGACGCTCGACCTCCTGCTTGAGCGCTCGCTTCTCGAGAGCCTTCTGGAAGGCAAGCTCGAGTTCCTCCACCTCGAAGGGCTTGCGCAGGAAGTCGGATGCCCCGCGCCGCATGGCCTCGACGATGTTGCGGGCCTGGCCGTGGCCCGAGAGCATGACGACCGGCACATCGGGGAGGCGCTGCTTGAGCTGCTTGAGCGTCTCGAGGCCGTCCATTCCGGGCAACACGACGTCGAGGGTGATCAAGTCGGGTTGGGCGGTTTCGAGCATCCCGAGTGCTTCTTCCCCGTCCGCGGCAGGAAACACCTGGTAACCCTGGCGAGACACCAGAGCCTCCATGTAGTCGCGAACCCCCGGATCGTCGTCGATCACTAGAACTCTGAATTGATCGGCCATTGCCTTTTCCTCACACTGTGGTGCTTAGCGGTGAGGCTGTTTCCTCCCACTGCACCGTTGGCGCCCATCGGCGGGAGACTCGGGGTTTCACAAGAACTCCGCCCCGAGTCATAACCGCTTCAGATCGTGCCCCATAGTGTGAAAGATTTTTCCTTCCTTGGGAAGATCTTTGTCCCAGGAGAAGAAGATTTCCTCTTATCGGCGCGAATTTCCGTCCGCCGTATTCCGAAATCGGCCGAGCTGGGCGATAATGGGTGGCTATTGGTGGCAAAATGAGTGTAAATACCCCCAATGGGGGATTGCGGGCCCAAAAGGCCAATGGGCTTCACGGAGAGCGCCCGACGCTCTTCACCGCGGGCCAATGGCGGCCCAAAGAGCCCGGATGAGGAAGAATTTCACTCCGGTGCGCAACTTGCCGAACGATAGCTTCGGAACCAGGGAGGATTGAATGATCGAGGAAAAGGCGCCCTCCCTGGGACGGCGCCTGCTGAACGGTTGGATGGCGATCGCCGGACGCTTCGGAATGGTTCAGACGATGGTGCTCCTTCTGTTCATCTATGCCCTGGTGCTCGGCCCCGTGGCGTTCGGGATCACCCTCGGTCGTCGCGACCTGCTTTCGAAACGCGGACTGCGGAGTGCGGGCACTGCTTGGTGTGACGCGGATTCGGCTGAACCGGACCTCGAGCGTGCAAAGCTAACGTCTTAGCTTCAGCGGCAATTCGGAGAGAGCGTGAACATCCTGGGAATTTCGTGCTTCTATCACGACGCGGCCGCGGCCTTGCTATGTGACGGCCGACTGATCGCCGCCGCGCATGAGGAGCGCTTCACGCGCAAGCGCCACGATCCCGACCTTCCGGTCGAGGCGGCGAAATACTGTTTGGAGGAGGCGCGGCTCGGGATCGAAGACATCGACTACGTGGCCTTCTACGACAAGCCGTTCGTGAAGTTCGAGCGGATCCTGACCACCTATCTGTCGACGTTTCCGCGCTCGCTCCCGTCCTTCACCAAGGCAATCCCCGTCTGGCTGAAGGAGAAGCTCTGGGTTCCCAATGCGATTCGGGAGCAGCTGGGTTTCGAGGGTGAAGTTCTGTTCGCCGAGCACCATCAATCCCACGCTGCGTCGGCGTTCCTGCCCTCCCCTTTCGAGGAGGCCGCAATTCTCACCTGCGATGGCGTCGGCGAGTGGGCGACCACGACGCAGGGTGTCGGGCGGGGCGAGAGCATCGAGCTGATCAAGGAAATTCGCTTTCCGCACTCTCTCGGGCTGCTCTACAGCGCCTTTACCTACTACCTCGGATTCAAGGTGAACAGCGCCGAGTACAAGGTGATGGGTGCAGCGCCCTACGGCGAACCCAAATACGCCGACAAGATCTTCGAGGAGCTGGTCGACCTGCGCGACGACGGCTCGTTCAAGCTCAACATGAAGTACTTCGCCTACGACTACGGTCTGACGATGACTAACCGTCGCTTCGACGAGTTGTTCGAGATGCCGCGTCGGGATCCGGAATCAGAGATGCTGCAGTTCCATTGGGACATCGCAGCCTCTGTTCAGCACGTGACCGAGGAGGTGGTGCTTCGCGCGGTCCGCGACTTGCACCACAGAACGGGCCTTTCGAATCTGTGCATGGCCGGTGGGGTCGCACTCAATTGTGTTGCCAACGGGCGCATTGTTCGCGAAGGGCCCTTCGAGCAGCTGTGGGTTCAACCCGCGGCGGGTGACGCTGGCGGTGCACTTGGAGCGGCGCTCTTCATCCACAACTGTGTCCTCGGCAAACCCCGAAGCTTCCGGATGGATCACGCCTACTGGGGACCGAGCTATTCCGACGCAGAGATCTGCCGCTACCTCGACTCGCAGGGAGCCCCTTATCGGAGCCTCTCCCGAGACGAGATGATCGCCGAAACCGCGCGCAGGCTGAGCGACGATCAGGCCGTCGTGGGCTGGTTCCAGGGCCGGCTCGAGTGGGGTCCGCGCTCGCTGGGAAGTCGTAGCATCCTGGCGGACGCGCGTAACGAAGAGAACTGGAAGCGCGTGAATCTCAAGATCAAGTTTCGCGAAAGCTTCCGTCCCTTCGCGCCGGCGGTGCTCGCCGAAAAGGCGTCCGAGTGGTTCGACATCGATCGCCCGAGCCCCTACATGCTGTTGGTCTGCCAGGTCCACGAGGGGAAGAAGATCCCCGCGGTCACCCACGTCGATGGGTCGGCGCGGCTGCAGACCGTCACGCGCGACAGCCATCCCGAGTTCTACGACCTGCTCGCCGCGTTCGATCGCGCCACGGGCTGCCCGGTGATCATCAACACCTCCTTCAACGTCCGGGGGGAACCCATCGTCTGTACGCCCGACGACGCCTATCTCTGCTTCATGCGGACCGAAATGGACGTTCTCGTGCTCGGAAACCAGATTCTCTTGAAAGCCGAGCAGCCCGAGCTGCGCGAAGACTTCGATTGGCGCGAGCGTTACGCGCTCGACTGAATTCGACAGGCGGCGGCACGCGAGTAGCGATTTCGTCGCAATACAAGGAGTTCTCGATGGCACGTTCTTCTGGGGGCCTTCTCGGCCGTTTCGGCATCTTTGGCGAACTGTGGGCCTTCATGAAAGTTCGCAAGAAATGGTGGATGGGACCGATCATCGTCACGATCTTGCTCTTGTCGGTCCTGATCGTTCTCACGGAGGGCTCGGCGGTAGCGCCGTTCATCTACGCGCTCTTCTAGCCACTTCCAAGCTGCGAGCGGGGGGCTCGAGCGAAGAATGACTGAGGTGATGGCCCGAGCGGCACAGACCGCGGGCCGCGAGAACGAAAACCAGGCGGCACTCGTCCGCCTGGGGATCGCCTGCGTGGTGGCGATGGGTGTATTTTCGCCGATCGTCTACTACATGGTCCTGCACTGGCGGGCCGTGGACGACTACTCGCACGGCCTCCTGGTCGCTCCGCTCGCGATCTATTTCGCCTGGGAGCGTCGATCCGTTCTGCGGCGCACGGCCATCCAGCCGTCGTGGTGGGGAGTTCTCCCGCTGGCTCTCGGCACCGTCGCACTCATGGTCGGCCGCCTTGGCGTGGAGTTGATGGCGATGCGGGTCGCCTTCGTGCTGACGATCATCGGCCTGCCGCTGCTGCTTCTCGGCCGCAAGGTGTTCCGCGTTCTCGCCTTTCCCCTGCTGTTCCTCTTCATGATGGTGCCTCTGCCTCAATCGCTGGTGAACGTGATCGCGTTCCCCCTCCAGCTGATCGCAGCGGACTTCGCCGTGAACTCGCTTCACTTCCTACAGGTTCCAGCGCTGCGAGAGGGCAACATCATCCATCTGGTGGGCACGCAGCTCTTCGTCGCCGAAGCTTGCGCGGGACTGCGCTCACTGATGGCGCTCGGCACTCTCGCGGTAGTCTTTGCTTATTTCTTCCGGCGGAACTGGCTCGAGCGTCTGCTGATCGTGCTCTCGGCGATCCCAATCGCCATCTTTGTCAACGCATTCCGCGTCGCAGTGACCGGCTACCTCGCCCACCGATTCGGAAGCGAAGCGGCTGATGGCCTGATCCATCAGACCGAGGGGTTCTTCACCTTCGCTTTGGCCTTCGCGCTGCTGCTGATCGAGGCCTCTCTGCTGGCGATGTTCTGGCCGAGCCGCTGGCGAACGACGCTCATGAGTGCCCGAGTATGCTGAAACTCGCCGTCGCGTTGGCGTTCCTGGGGCTCGATTTCTACACATACCACTACCTCGCCTCTGATCCCGTGTTTCCCGAGCGCACGAGCTTCGAGGACTTTCCGAGCCAATTGGGCGATTGGGAGTGTCCCAAACGCGAAGTGGTCGATGCCGAGTCGATCGCAAACCTGGGCGTTACCGACTATCTGCTCTGCACATTCCAGAATCCACAACGGCGCCGCACTGTGGGGGTCTACGTCGGATACCACGCGTCACAAGTGCGAGAAGCAGGGGGAGGTTCCGGCGAAAACTCGATCCACCCGCCGGCACACTGCCTGCCCGGGTCCGGTTGGGACATCATCGACAACCAGACGGTTCAGCTCGATATGCCCGGCATGCCTCAGGCGCCCGCGAACGTCAAACGCCTGGTGATCGCCAAGGGCGAGGCCCGACAGCTGACCTACTACTGGTACCAGTCTCGGGGGCGGGTGGTCGCGGAAGATTGGCGGAAGGTGCTCTTCGTCGGTTTCGACCGGGCCACCCAAGGTCGAACAGACGGCTCTCTGATTCGCTTCACGGTTCCCATTCTCCGCGACGACGAGGCGGGTGCGGAAGAGAGCTTCCGCGATCTCGCCCCGCAGATCCTCGCTCGGATGCCGGCGCATGTGCCGGAGTAGATTCGCCCGCACACGCGGCCACGAGGGAGTCGGCGAAGGGGCCAGCGCTCCGAACGCCACCGGTGCAGGGAGAACGACGTGATCGCAGTTGGCATGGCTCGAACCGAGCCCACCTACGCGGGGCTCGAACCCCCGTACGCTCCCGGCAAGGCGCTTCCCGAGCTCGCCCAGCTGCTGGGCGAGGCGTGCTCCGAGGGGCCGCCCAACCACGTCCATGCGGCCGTGCGGGCCTCCCTGCGCGGCCTCGGTCTCGACGTCGAGCACTACGGCAGCGCCGATTGGAATCCATTGGGAGATCTAGCGCCTCGCGGCTGCCGCATCGTGCTCAAACCCAACTTCATCCGGCATTGGAACCCGTCCGCCGCCGACCAACCGGACGTGGCTTCCATCGAATCGGTCATCACGCACGGCGCGGTGCTGAGAGCTGCCGCGGACTACGCCTTTCTCGCGGCCGGGGCGGAAGGGTCTGTCGTGATCGCAGAAGCGCCGCAACACGATTGCGATTTTCAGCAGATTCGGAAGCTAGCGGGGCTCGACAGCCTGGTTCGGTTCTACGAGGACCAGCTGGGACGAGAGCTGGAAGTAATCGACCTGCGTCAGGAGGCCGTGACCTATCGCGATGGCGTGATCGTGCAACGCCGAGAGCTAGCCGGCGATCCGAGGGGATACCGGCGGATTGATCTGGGCCAGCGGAGCTGCTTCGAAGGGTCGGGTCTGAACCCCGAGCGTTTTCGCGGCGCCGATTACGACGTCCGTTCGACAGCCCGGCATCATATGGACGGTCGCAACGAGTATCTGCTGTCGGAGACCGTGCTCTCGGCGGATCTGGTGATCAATCTTCCGAAACTCAAGACCCACAAGAAGACCGGTGTGACCCTCGCCCTCAAGAACCTGGTCGGCATCAATGGCGACAAGAACTGGCTGCCTCATCACTGCGCGGGCTCGGCCAGCCAGGGTGGCGACGAGTATCCCGGATCGAGCTGGGTCGACGGTGCGCGCAGCCGGATTGCTGACGCGGCGCGCAGTCTGCTCCGAACCGGCGGACCCACGCGCACGATCCGCTGGGCGCGCCGAATGGAGACGGCCGTGCGCGGCGAAGACTTCGTTCGCAGTGGCAACTGGCATGGCAATCGCACGACCTGGCGAATGTGCGTGGACCTGAACCGCTGTCTCTACTACTGCGACGCCCTGGGTGAGCACTTCGATGCGTCGGCACCGGTCCGCCCCGTATTGACCGTGATGGACGGGGTGGTTGCAGGAGACGGAAACGGACCGCTCTGCCCGCACGATGTGCCGCTGGGCGCCGTGATTGCAGCCACCGATCCGATCGCCGCCGATCTGGTCGCGCTGCGTCTCATGGGCTTCGACGAGCGAAATTTTCCAAAGATCTGGGAACCGATGAATGACGCTGCACTCCGAATCACCGAGGTGCGCGATCCAGACGACGTAACGGTATTCGAAACAATCATAGGCAGCGACGACGTGCGCCAGCGAAGGCTCGGGGACATCGCCTGTGCGCGCGAGTTCGCTGCCCACCCGGGTTGGGTGGGCCACGCCGAGAGGATCCGGCCATGAAGCAGATCGTCCAGAGTCCCCGTACGGGAAGGCTCGAGCTGATCGACGTGCCCGCCCCCGCTGTCGCTCCCGGCTGCGTGTTGGTCCACAACCACTTCTCCGTCGTATCACCCGGCACCGAACGGCAGGCCATCGACTTCGCTCGCAGCTCGCTGCTGGGCAAGGCGCGGAGCCGTCCGGATCTCGTCAGGCAGGTGACGCGCAAGCTGGTCCTGGAGGGCCCGGTCCCCACCTACCGGGCGGTGTCTGCGCGTCTCGATGCGGCCCAGCCCCTCGGCTACTCGTGCGCGGGGATCGTCGAGTCCGTCGCCGAGGGTGTCTCGGGCATCGCAGTGGGCGATCGAGTCGCCTGCGCGGGCGCCGGTTTCGCCAACCACGCCGAAATCGTCTGCGTGCCCCGGAACCTGGTCGCACGGGTGCCCGAGGGCGTTTCGCTCGAGAAGGCGACCTTTGCCACGCTGGGCGCCATCGCGATCCAAGGCCTCCGGGTCTCGGCTCCCACGCTGGGCGAGATCGCAGTGCTGATCGGACTCGGCCTGGTCGGTCAGCTCGCCCTGCAGCTGCTGGTGGCCAACGGCTGTCGGGTGCTCGGTATCGATCTCGACGAGAACCGAGTCAAACAGGCACGAGACCAGGGCGCCGAATGGGGGGCCGTTCCGAGCGACGATCACGACGCCTGGCTGCTCGACGCCACCGACGGGCATGGAGCCGACTTCGCACTGGTCACCGCTGCTTCCAGCAATGCGGCACCGGTCGAGTTGGCGGCGAAGCTGTGCCGCCTGAAGGGGCGTGTGACCGTGGTGGGGGCCACGGGGATGAAACTCGACCGGCGGACCTTCTATGCCAAGGAGCTCGAGCTGCGGATGAGCACGTCGTACGGCCCCGGACGTTACGACCGCCGTTACGAAGAGCTCGGACTCGATTATCCGATCTCCTACGTGCGCTGGACGGAGAACCGCAATCTCCAGGCGATCCTCGCCCTTTTGGCTTCTCGCTCGATCGACCCGACCCGTCTCGACACCGAAACCGTCGATTTCGCCAAGGCGGAGCAGGCCTATGCGGAGCTCACCAGTGGCGATGGGCGATCGCTGGGCGTCGTCTTCCGCTATCCCGGCGCTGCGGATGCCGCGCAAACGTTGCCTCTGGCCCCCCCGACACCGCGCGCCGCGACCGCTTCGCTCGGTGTCGCCTTCGTGGGAGCCGGCAGCTTCGCGCGAAGCACGCTGCTGCCTGCGGTCGCCAAGGACTCCCGTGTCCGTCGGCTCGAGATCGTGACCCAAACCGGAGCTTCGGCGCGCGACACCGCGAAGAAGTTCGGCTTCGCGAGCTGCGGAACAGACCCCGGTTCCGTTTTCGGCAACCAGGACATCGACCTCGTCTTCATCGCGACGAGGCACGACACCCACGCCGCGCTCGCCGAGCAGGCACTCTACGCCGGGAAGGCCGTGTGGCTGGAGAAACCCGCTGGGATCACGGAGTCCCAGGTCAGTTCCCTGATCGACACTGCCCGCGAGACGAACGGGTTTCTCGCTGTCGGCTACAACCGGCGTTTCTCTCCGCACACCCGTGCGGTGCGCGCTGCCTTTGCGCAGCGCCAAGGGCCGCTCGCGATGCGCTACACGGTCGCCCCGGGGCCTGCTCCGAGGAACAGCTGGCTGGGAGATCCTGCGGTGGGTGGGGGTCGCGTGATCGGAGAGGTCTGCCACTTCGTCGACCTGTGCGCGTACCTGGCTGGAGCTCCGCCGGTGCGTGTGTTCGCTCGCGCGCTGGGACGCGATCCGGAGGTCGACGACTCGATCGTGGCGCTCCTGGGCTTCGAAGACGGCTCCAGCGCGACGATCGAGTACCTCGCGAACACCAGCCCGCGGCTGCCGAAGGAGCGATTCGAGGTATCGGGCGACGGCTGCACGGCTCGCTGCGACAATTTCCGCTCCACCGTCGTGTCGGGTGGACGAGGGCTCAAGACCGCCCGGCAGGACAAGGGCCACGCCCTCTCCGTAAGGGCGATCCTCGACGCCGCGTTGGCGGGCGAGCCCTCCCCGTTTCAGCTGGGCGAGCTAATGGCCGTCTCGCAGACTACGTTCGCGATCCTGGAGTCCGCGCGCAGCGGGCGCGAGGTCGCGCTCGGCTGAGCGGGCATTCGAAGGCGGGCAGCGTTGAAGGTTCCCCTCCTCGATCTCGAGACCCAACACGCGGCCATCCGCGATGAGCTGGGCCAAGCGCTTCGGACCGTCATCGACAGCAACCGGTTCGTCGATGGGCCGCAGATAAGAGATCTCGAGGAGCGCATCGCGGCCTACTGCTCCTGTGCCGAGGCTGTCGCCGTCTCGAGCGGAACCGACGCCCTGCTCCTCAGCTTGATGGCCCTGGGGATCGGGCCCGGGGACGAGGTCATCACGACGCCGTACACGTTCTTTTCCACGGCCGGAAGCATCTGGCGCCTGGGCGCAAAACCGGTCTTCGTAGACATCGAGAAGGACACCTTCAACATCGACCCTTCGCGAATCGAAGCCGCCGTCAGCGAGCGCACGAAGGCCGTGATTCCGGTCGATCTCTTTGGCCAAGTCGCCGAGCTGCAACCCATCATCGAGATCTCGAAGCGCCGAGAGCTCTTCGTCATCGAGGACGCCGCGCAGTCCCTAGGGGCTCGCCATCGGGGTCGAAGGGCCGGTTCGATGGGAACGCTGGGCTGCTTCAGCTTCTATCCCTCCAAGAACCTGGGCGGCCTCGGTGATGGCGGCATGATCGTCACCCAGGACGCAGAGCTGGCCGCCGTCCTGCGGGCATGGCGCAGCCATGGGGCGAGCGGGAGCTCGGGCCCGTGGGTGGGTGGAAACTTCCGGCTCGACACGCTGCAAGCCGCGGCGCTGCTCGTCAAGCTGCCTCACCTGGAGGGTTGGCACGAAGCTCGGCGCGCGAACGCCGCCCGTTACGACGAGCTGCTCTCCGAAATACCCAGCATCGTTCGTCCGACCGTCCGGGAGTACAACGAATCGATCTTCAATCAGTACGTGATTCGGATCCCCCGCGCCGATGCCTGTCGAGAGCATCTCCGCCGAAACGGAATCGGCTGCGAGATCTACTACCCCCTGGGTCTGCATCAGCACGAATGTTTCGCGTCCCTGGGTTACGGGAAGGGCGATTTCCCCGAATCCGAGCGAGCCGCAACCGAGTCGCTCGCCATCCCGATCCATCCAGCGCTCACACAACAGCAGATCGCTCACGTCGTGGAGCAGCTGAGCGTGTTCGCGAAATCCGAACCGAGCCCCTCCTAGAGCTCCCCGCCGGAGAGACCTAGGCGGTTCATCAGGGCTAGAGCGCTTGCTCGAGAACTGCGACGAGGCGCTCCGCCGCGCCTCCGTCCCACAGCGGAGGAACACCGAACTCCGTCGCAGCTCCCGCCTGCGAGGCTCGATAGGCGGCGACGATCTTGTTCGGGTCAGTGCCGACGAGCTGGTTACTACCCACTTCCACCGTCGCGGGACGCTCCGTGTTCTCCCGCAGCGTGAGGCAGGGCACTCGCAAGATCGTGGTTTCTTCTTGAATTCCTCCAGAATCGGTGAGCACAACCGCCGCCGAGCCCATTAATTTGAGGAAATCCAGATAGCCAACCGGATCGAGCAGGCGCAGTCCATCCAAATCCTGAAAACAGACGTCCATACCGAAGGCCTCGAGCTTGGAGCGAGTTCTGGGATGGATTGGAAACACCACGGGCATATCGCGTTGGATCTGCTCGAGGGCCTCCATCACACCCTCGAACCTTGCGCGATCATCCACCGTGGACGGTCGATGCAGCGTAACCACGGCGTAACGCTCCGGCAGGCCGAGGTCCTCAAGAATCGGCGAAGCCTCGGCCCGCTGTCGATGACGCAGGAGAGTGTCGATCATGACGTTGCCCACGAGGTGCACTTTCTCGGCAGCGATTCCTTCCCGGCGGAGGTTCTGGACACCGCTCTGCTCCGTGCAAAAGAGCAGATCGCTGATCGAATCCGTGACGACCCGATTGATCTCCTCGGGCATGCTTCGGTCGAAGCTGCGCAGCCCCGCCTCCACGTGAATCAACTTGACGCCGAGCTTGACTGCCACCAGGCCGCAAGCCACCGTGCTGTTGACGTCGCCGACGACGAGCACGGCGTCCGGCTGGTGCTTCAACACCACCGCCTCGAAGGCCGTCATGATCTTCGCTGTCTGCACCGCGTGCGAGGAGCTACCGACATCGAGGTTGAGATCGGGTTCCGGAATCCCGAGCTGACGGAAGAAGAGGTCGCTCATGTTCTCGTCGTAGTGTTGACCGGTGTGCACCAGCAGGGGCTCGAACCCGTCACACTTGGCATAAGCGTGCATGATCGGAGCGATCTTCATCAGGTTCGGACGAGCACCTACGACGTTGATGATCTTCAAGCGGGGTGCTCCGGCTTCGACGCGACGTCGAGAATCTTGACGTACTCTTCGGCGAGCCGATCGTAATCATAAAGCGGAGCGATTCGATCGAAGCCCTCCCCGCCCATGCGTCCGGCCAGCTCGCGATCGTCGCATAGGCACTTGACGGCCTCGGCCAGATCCTTCTCGTTCTCCGGCTCGATGCAGATTCCCGCACCGGCTTCGCTCACGATCTCCGCGGCGTGGCCCTCGACGCCGAGGATGATCGGCTTCTTCATGGCCGCGGCCTCGAAGATCTTCGACGGCAGCACGGTTCGAAACAGCTCCCTCCGCAGCAGATGAACCAGGCAAGCATCAGAAGCATCGATGAAGTCGGGCACCCGGCGCTTTTCCTGCCGACCGGTGAAAACCACCCGGGTCAGACCCTGGTCGGACGCTCGCTGCTCCAGCTCCATTCGGACTGCCCCGTCGCCGACGAGCAGGAATGTGATGTCCGTGCGGCCCTCCTCGCGCAGCAGGTTCGCGGCTCGCAGCACGACATCCAGGCCGCTCCCCATGCCGATCGTCCCGACGTAGGAACAGACGAAAGCGTCGTTCAGACCGTATTCCTCGCGTATCGCCGAGCCGCCCGAATCTGCGCTGAATAGCTCGCGATCGACCCCGTTCTCGATGATGTCCATTCGATCTGCCGCGACGCCGCGCTCGATGAGCTGATCGCGATATCCCGCTCCCACCGTGACGATTCGGGTAGCAGCCGCGTACATGCGGCTTTCCAACCACGAGAGCAGGCGAAGCAGCGGACCACTGCGCAGGACTCCGAGTGCGACGATCGACGCGGGCCACAGATCCCGCACCTCGAGAACCAGGGGCAGCCGGCGCAGACGGCTCACCAAGACCCCAGCCCAACCGCAGAAGAATTGGGGAGTGGTCGCCACCACCAGATCGGGCTTTCGAACCCACAGTGCGGCCCAGGTTGCGGTGATGGCGAAGGAGAGATAGTTCAGGACCCGAAGCGTGGTGCCCTTGTTGGCGGCCAGATAGGTCCAAACGCGAAGCGTTTCGACGCCCGCCACTTGTTCCCTTCGAAACCAGCGGTTCTCGTAACCCTGATAGACCTGCCCGTCCGGAACGTTCGGAGCGCCGGTGATTACGGTGACGTCACACCCCTGCTCGGCCCAACGTCGGCACAATTCGTAGACGCGGGTAGCGGGTGCGTTGCCCTCAGGATAGAAATAGTGCGTCAGAAAGAGAACGCGCATCGTCTAGTGATTCGCCGCTAATGCAGAATCCCATCTCGACATTGGTTCCGGTGGACGAGAAGACGAGCGCCAGATTCTCGAGACGGACCCCGAATTCCGGACAATACACCGACGATTCCAGCCCCAGTCTACCGTGTCCTGCGAAGGCCACATAGAACTCTCCCCAGGAAGCATCGATTCGCACCGTTCGCTCGTCGCAGTCCGCGACCCGACAATCCGGGTGGAGGTGCAGGCGCGAATCCGCGCGTACAGGTCTGGCGCAGGAAATCCGGTCCTCGACCAACAGGGCCCCCCGCTCGTGCCAGGTGAACTGGCGGTAATGCCTCGGACTGCCCCGCAGTCTCTGATAGCCGTCGTGCCATCCGCTGAGCCGAAAGCCATCATCGGTCGCCTCCCATTGCACGTCGTGCGGGGTGGCGCGACGCGCAACCCGAAAGGTCGCCCAGAACTCCGCCTGGTCCTCAGAGTCGATCTCGACCGTGTTGTGGGCTCGCGTGGACCGGCAATGACCCCGGAGCGGATCCTCATCGTAGCCGTGAACGCCGGAGTCGCAGATCACCCGCCGCCCGCCGAGCGAGAGCTCGAAGGAGAAGACGTCGCCGTGGGCGTGGCCCGGCTGTTGGCGCGGCCCCGTCGGGCCCGCGTCACAGATCAGGTAGTGGTCATCGCCGCGACGTGCTCCGTAATAGCCCGCCTGAGGCAAGCTGAAGATCTCCCGACCGGCAGGCGTCGGCGGCACACCCCGCCCACAGACCCGGCTCCACCAGTCGAGCAGCTCTCCCGGTTCGTTGTACATCGACAGAGCGCTGTCGCCCAGCAGTGGGATCCCGCCATCCGGATGCCTCAATCTCCGCAAGGCGCCTTGCATGCGCTCGAGGGGCTCATTCACCAGCTGGCGGAGCTCCGCATCACCCGTGTTGAGCAGGGCCGTCAGGGCATAGAAGACGCGCAGCTGATACATGGGAGACTGCTCGAAGTGACAGCCGTCCTGCAGAATCTGTTCTGGAAGTTCGGCAGTCAGTAGCTCGATGCCGGCTTGTTTCCAGCGCTGCGCGTCCTCACCGGCGAAGCAGGTACCACAGAAGGCCAGCGCGACTGCGTTCTCCAACAGGTGGTTGCCCATCAGATGGGTCTCGATTCGTCTCAGCAGCCATTCGCTCTGGAGGCAGATCGAACTCCACAGCTCCTCGCGAAACTCCGGATCGGATTCCACCTCGTCCGCGTAACGGGCGAAGAACACCCCACACCAGTTCATCAAACGGTTCGAGGTCGGATAGGGCTCCCAGCCAACGGCACCGCGGTCCAGGCGGTGGCGGGCAATCCAATCGCGCGCCAGAAACCTGGCCGACTCGAAGCCCAGTGCCCACAAGTACTCGAAGTAGTGAAGGTTGTACTCCCAGAGACGGGACAGCTGCCGGGGACTCCAGGCGGGTGGCCAGCCGAGCGGTGCGGTCTGGTGGAGAAAGCAAAAGCTCCCCTGGAGCAGGCTCCCTTCGGTGTTGTCCTGGGGACCCGGAGGCAGAAACTCGTATCGCGGCGCCCAGCCCAGCGGCGGCGCGGCAGTCACGGCGCGCCCTGAGAACCGCTCGGGCCGTTCGATCGTCCGGCGAAGGCGCTGGATGACCAGCGATTGGAGTTGTGCGTAGCGAAGCTGCCGAACCGTGTGGAACCACAGAGCGGCGGTCGGTCGGGGAGGCGCTCGTAATTCGATCGTCCGGGGCGGGGATGCCGGCGAGTTTTTCCGCTCGGTCGCCTCGGTGGGCTCGTTCATGCGGTCCTGATCATCTCGCGGGGTCGGCAGCGAACGCGCTCATCCAGAACGTGTCCGTCCCCGCGGGGTCTACGGGGGCGGGCGTCCAGCGGGCACCCCATTCCAGTCCGAGTTCCATCGGGCGAGTTTTCTGTCATGCGTCGATCCGCCCGAGCTGCGACTTCACGGCGCGAAATTTGCCGTTGGCCTCGCGCGGGATGCTGTCGCAGAGCTGGATCTCAACCTGGATCTGGTCACCGAGGCGCGCCCGAAATTCGCGTTTGAGCTTCGTCTCGGTCGATGGCGAGTAGCTCGGGCGAGGCACGATGAGAACCTCGAGCGAGTCGGGAAGGCTTTGGAGGATCTGGGCCTCGGCCACATCGGGCTGTCGCTTGAAGATGTGATCGAGACGCCCGATCTGGCGGCCATCCGGAGTCAGAACGTAGTCCTCGATGCGTCCATCCACGTCGAGAAACACGTCCCCTGGGCGGCCACAGGGGCACGGATGCTTCGAGCGGGTTCCAACATCGCCAATTCGGTATCGAAACATCGGGGTCGCATGCGGCGACAGCCCAGTCACCAGCAGCGGGCCGGTCACGTAGTCGTCGGTCTCGTCGATCGCCTCGACCTCGACGATGCAGAACTCCATGTCGACATGCAGTCGACGCTCCGAGCACGCCGTCATGGAGACCACCTTCTCGCTCACGCCGTACCGATCCATGACCGGGGCTCCGAAAGCTTTCTCGATGTCGTCGCGCTGCAGCTCGAGGAGCGACTCCGACGAAGTGAAGACGGCGGCCACGCGATCCGGCGGAAGGGGTCGGTGGGCGTCGAGGAGCGCGCGTGCGACCAGATGAATCGCAGACGGATAGCCCTCGACGTATCGCGCGGGTGCTGCGTGCACTTCGTCCACATACGCCGTCCAGTTGGCGGACGTCATGTGATAGATCGAAAAGAGCGTTCGGTTGTCGTAGGCACTCCTGCGCCAGTAGGGCGGCCGAGTCTGCTTGAACGGGACGACGATGTTGCCGTTGAAGGTCAAATTCGGAACGGATGGATCTTCGACACCGCAGCTGCGGCGCATCCGCCAGACAGTGGCGTGCTCCTCGGCGAGCGTCTCGGGAGTGCACCAGAGCGGCAAGCAGGTGCCAGTGGTGCCACTGGTCTGGCCTTGAATCAGCTGGCGTCGCGGAAGACTCTGATCGAGGAAGGACGTTGGCTCCAGGCCGTACTCGGCCTTTTCCAGCGGGCGGATCGCTGCGAGCGTTTCAGCGATCGCCGAACCGGCGTCCTGGCTGGTCGAGGGCTCGGGCAGATCGCGATAGTGGGGAACGTGCTGTCGCGCCCGACCGACCAGGACATCCAGCCGCTCCCGCTGCAGCCCGACGATTCGTTCGAGTGGCCAGTGCGCTGTCTGCTCCCACTCGGCGAGCTTTCGCCTGAAGTGTGGATTGAAGCGGGAACGGAAATGCGCATAGCCCGCGGCCGAACAGACCCAGTTCTGGGCGAACGTCGGCAGCACGGGATAGACGGCGTCGTAGAGAAAATTCACGGGACGAGGCCACTCTCCAATCGCGGGGGCGACTCTGAGTGGATCCATACCATCGGCGGAGCAATGTAGCGCTTGAGCGCGGAGGCCCGGGATCGCGGTGCTGGTAGCATCTCGAGGCGGCGCCCCGCACACTCGACGGCCCACTGCATCTCCAGCCAGTCTGCCCAAGACCCAGGAGAAATCGCTGTCATTTCCCCTCGAGCCCCTGGCGGCGCTCGCCGTGTTCGCGCTGGTGGCCTGTGGCTCCTGGGTGCAGTCGTCCCTCGGCTTTGGTCTGGGATTGATCGCAGCCCCCCTGCTGCTCCTGATCGACGCACGGCTGGTTCCGGGACCGCTGATGGCGGCGGGTGTGCTGATGACCCTCTTGGTCGCCTACCGCGAGCGAGCGGAGATCGACTTCGTCGGCCTCCGCTTCGCACTCGGAGGTCGCATCGCGGGTAGCCTGCTGGCAGCGCTCATCTGGACCGCCATCTCTCCCAGGATCTTCAATCTGATATTCGGCGGCCTCGTGCTGTTCGCCGTCGCCATCAGTCTCACGAGTCTGCGCATCTCGCCCGGGCCCCGTTCAGCGGCCGCAGCGGGCGCGCTGTCCGGGTTCATGGCGACGCTGTCCTCCATCGGCGGCCCGCCGATGGCCCTGCTCTATCAGCGGGCGAGCCCCGCGCGTCTCCGAGGAACCCTCGCTGGGTATTACGTGATCGGTGCGCTGATATCGCTGACAGCGCTGGCCTTTGTGGGGCGCTACGGCTCCGAAGAACTGGTTCTAACGCTCTATCTCGTCCCGGCGATCTTGCTGGGCTACTGGGCATCCCGCTGGCTGCGAGATTACGTGGACGTGGCGGGTGCGAGACCCTTCGTGCTCGGGCTCTCCTGTCTCACCGCCCTGGCCGTCCTATATCGCGCGTTGGTCTGAAGGCCACTCGACTCGGCCGAGCGACCGAGATGCATCGCCCCATCTTATCTGCGCCGCTCGCGGTTCGACGGACCGTCGTGGGTCAGCTCCAGTGCCTTTTCGGCCACCGCTCGGGCCGCCTCCTCGATGCCGGCGTAGGACTCGTCGCGCAAGAAGTGCTTCGCTGTGTTGAAATCGGCTTGTCGAAAGGAAGTGCTCACGCGTGGACGCAAGGCGAAGACGTGGCCGAGGTTCACTCCGATCGAAGCTCCGGCCTTCGAGTTCTCGGATCCGGTCGGGCCCGACTTCTCGGTCGACGCCTTGGCCTTCTTCGCGCCAGCCTTCTTCGCGCCAGTTTTTTTGGCACCGGCCTTCTTCGTCTTCCGCTTGGCAGCCACGACGCGTAGGCTAGCTCGATTCAACCCCCGATGGGGCGAGAATCACGCCGATGGCTCCTGGCTCGCTTCTGCGATCGCCTTCTCGACAACACCAATCAAGCTGGCCGCCCGCGGGTACCCGATATAGTGAACCAGGAAGATCAGTACTTCACGGAGCTGCTCCGGCGTGAGCTCCTGCAGCTTCAAAGATGCGCGCGACTGGATACCGAAGGTGTTCGGCTCGCCCAAAGCAGCGATGGCGCCGAGCAAGAGCAGACGACGATCGCGCATGGAGAGCACTTCGCGAGTCCAGACCTCCGCGAACAGCTGCTCCAGCATGAGATCCGCGAATGCGGAAGAACCGGCCGGCGGCACGGGAACGTCGCCGGCATAGACTTCCTTGAGCCTCTCCTCACCCTTGCGACGCCGCTCCGACTCCATCTGCACCCCTCTACGGTCACTCGTGACGGGCGCGGAGAATAGGCGATCGATCGGCTCGATGGAATCAGGTCCTCGGCCAATACCGCTCAGCGCCGAGGGACGTCTCGATCGAGCACGGTTCGTCTCTCGTCGCGTTTCGCGTTCTCGATCGCTTCGTCGCAGAAGCGCCGCACGATGTCGGAAAGGGGAGCAAGCACGCCTTCGGAGGTGTTGTACCCCGAGCGCGCCCGGATGTAGTCCTTCAGCCGGCTCGCCACGATCAGGATCTCCCGAGGCTCGGAGCGGGGTGCGGATCGCACCACGCGCCGCTGACCGGTCGCGCGCGGCGGGCTCTGCGTCGAAGGGGCCCCCACCTCGGCCGGAGCGAAGCGCTCCTCGGCCCAGGCCTCCCGGTGATTGGCTCCGGGAAGGTGAACCTCCCAGCAGGTGACGGTGCAGAAGGCGAGCGCCGTACGCTTTCGGTTGCAGGTCGAGACGCTGCACACCCAGTACTGTGATCCCAGGCCGATCGGGTTCTTGCATGCGCTGCAGCGGCGCCATTGGTTCGCGTCGGTCACGAGTCCTCCGGTAGAACCAGATTAGCCAAGTCTCCCGCTCTTCCCCCGGAGCGATCGCCGGATCGGCGAGAATCGCGGAGGGCTTTCACCAAAGCCGTGATTCTGGAAAGCTAAGGCACTCTTCGTAGAAGGCTCAGGCCCCATGAGTGAGCGACCCAAAGAGCCCATCGTCGTGTGCTTGGGCTACCCCGCGGTCCAGGCCCCCCACCACCTCGAGCAGCTGCGGAAGATCGATCCCCGCATCGAACCGATCGCGCTGCCGGTGGATCCCGGAGGCGGATGGCTCACGGCTGCGCCGGGAGAACCCTTCGACGAGCCGCCTCCCTGGGCCACGGGGGTCGCCGAAGAGCGCCGCACTGCCTTGTCGAGGGCCGAAGTCCTGATCGCCCTGCAGATCTCGAAGGATCTGATGACCCAATGCCCGAGCCTGCGCTGGCTGCAGGGGATCGGCGCCGGCGTAGAGCAGTTCGCGAAGGCGGGGGTGAGCCAAGATCGGGTGATCGTTACGAACGCCTCGGGCTTGAGCGCCAACTCGATGGCCGAATTCGTGATCGGGCGACTGTTGGAGATCTGGAAGCGCTTCCGCGAGGCCGAACAACATCAACGAGACCACCAGTACATCCAGACCTACGGCCGAACCCTCGCCGGCTCGACACTGGGCATCGTCGGATTGGGGAGCATCGGCAACGCAATCGCCGAGCGCGCATCGGCTCTGGGTGTCCGGGTGCTCGGCCTGCGCCGAAGCCATCGGCCCGGCGCCAGTTCGGAACACACCTCGGAGCTCTATGGCCCCGAACAGCTCCACGAGATGCTCGGCCGCTGCGATGCCATCGTCCTCGCAGCTCCAGCAACCGACGAGACTTTTCACCTGATCGATGCCAAAGCCCTCGCCGTTCTGCCAAAAGGCGCGGTGTTGGTCAACGTCGCCAGGGGCTCGCTGGTCGATGAGTCGGCGCTCATCGACGCGCTGCAAAGCGGACAACTCGGCGCGGCCGCACTCGACGTATTCGAGACCGAGCCCTTGCCCGACGACAGCCCCCTTTGGGAGCTTCCGAATCTCTATCTATCGGCACACTCGTCCGTCTCGACCGACCGCTACGTCGAAGACATCTTCGAGCTGTTTGCCGACAACCTGGCGCGTTACGTGCGCGGCGATTCGCTGCGCAATCAGGTCGACATGGCGATGCTGGGGTTCGCCTGAAGCGCGATCTCACGGGCCGTGCCCGGGCATCTCCGGAAGCCCTGGCTCGAGCATCACCCCCGTGGTTTTCGCGACCATCGACAGCATCGTGTAGTGGCCGACGACGAACGGAATCTCTACCAACTGCTCCGGACTCCAGCGCTGGCTCAGCTCGGCCCAGAGTTCGTCGCTGACGTCCTGCTTCGCGTGCAGCGCGTCGGCCGCTCGGAGCAGCGACCGATCATCTGCCGACCAGCCTTCGGCTTCTGGGCCGGCGGCGATTCGTCGAATCTCCTGGTCTTGCAGCCCAGCTGCGCGACCGTAGTGGACGTGGTGTCCCCATTCGAACGCAGACTGGCAATTCCAGGCGGCGCGCAACGCGATCAGCTCGGACTCTCGCCTGGGAAGCACTCCGTGCGCAGCCAGCGCGGTGGCGAAGCTCAAGAAGGGCTGCAGCAGTGACGGATGACGCGCAATCGTCAGCAAGATATTCGGCGGGCTCGAGCGCGCACCCGCCCTGCCCTCGAGCGCCGCAACGGGCTGTTCGGTGCCTCCCAGCAACGCGCGCAGCTGGTCGCTCCACGCTTCGGGCTCGAGCGGCTCGATCCGCTTGCGGTCCATCGACATCTCGAACCTCCCTTCGAAGCCTTCGTGTTGCGCCCCGTCGTCGCCACGAAACGTTTCGAGTTGCGGCGGACTGCCCACATTGGCATGCTGCAAGCTTCCCGACGTCGGCTCGGGAGCGTACCAGCGATAGCGGTAGCGATGGCGGTAGATCGCAATATGGGAGGCCCACGTCCTGCCGGTCCGCATCTTCCTCGGTTTCAACGTGTTGATCTGGCTACCGTATGGGGTCTTTTGCTTCTTCCAGCCGGGCTACCTCGACGAAGCCGCCGGTCTGGCAGCGCGCAGCGCGACCGCCTCCACCGAGATCCGAGCCATGTACGGCGGCCTGCAGATTGCGATCGGATGCTTCGCCCTGGCCGCGCTGGTTCGGCCGTCATTGGAGCGATCGGCCCTCTTGATGCTGGCGTTTCTCTGTTCGGGTCTGGCGGTGGCTCGACTCGGCGGACTCGTAGCCGATGGTGGATTCTCGGGATATACGGCGGGCGGACTCGGCTTCGAGATTCTGAACGCGAGCCTGGCGCTGGTGTTCCTGCGTAGATCGCCCTAGCCCCGAGGCACGGCCACGAACCGAGCCCGCCGAACCGCGCGATCGCGATGCGCTTCGGCCCGAGCCCACTCTCGCGGCGATCGTCAGATCGGCAGCAGCTCCTGGAACAAGTCGCCCACCATCAATCGGATCATGCGCTCACTGGCGTAGACGCGCTCTCCGCCGAGCAGAGCGCCGTCGGCCATCAGGATGCCGATCACGCGGTGGCTCTCCACGCTCCCATCGACTCGGAGCCGGATCTCGTATTCCTGAGCCACCGAAGTTTCGCTCACCCACTCCGCTACCAGGCGGTAAGACTCGCGCAGCGGCATGAAGTTTTCGAAGAGATTCACGTAGTAGCGCCGCACGGGGTCCGCCCCGGAAAACCCCAGGCCGACCGGGAAGAACTCATAGGTGGGAGCCTCGATCAGCGTCGCCAGGGTACCCTCGAGATCGAGCTCGGCTTCGAGGGTGGCGTGCCGGACACCCAGCTCGAGCATCTTCTGAGCGTTCCAAACGGTCATCGACTCTCCATGGGCGCGAAGCCGAACTGCGATGTCACGGGAGGGGTCCTATCCCTCGACCGGACCCGACGAAAGATTGGCCTCACCAAGCTTAGCCAGCGCCAACGTCGAACCAAGACCACTGGATCGCTGGTTCGAAGCCGGGCCCATCGCGCAGGAGGTAAGGCATGATTCGAGGCAGCTGTCTCTGCGGCGCTGTCCGCTTCGAGCTCGACCGCATCGTGGGGCCGTTCGAGCTCTGTCACTGCAATCGCTGCCGCAAGGCCACGGGCAGTGCCTTCGCGGCTGGCGTCGGGGCCCGGATCGAAGACTTCCGACTGACAGCGGGCGCTGACCTGATCGAGAGTTACGAGGCGCCGATCCTCGAACAGCCTCCCGCGTATCGAACGAGCTTCTGTCGCCGTTGCGGATCGCCTGTGCCGAACCCCGCGGCGAGCAGCGGTTGGTTCGAGATCGCCGCGGGGGTTCTCGATGACGATCCTGGCTGCCGCCCCGATCGACACATCTTCGTTGAACTGAAGCCAGCGTGGCACGCCATCACGGACGCGCTTCCCCAGCTCGACAAGTCCGCCTTGATCGAACAGCGCCTCGCTCGCCTCACCGCACATGAAAGACGTGGGGGATCGAAGCCCGGCAAGACCCAGGAAACTAGGCGCCGCTAGCCAAAGCGCACGGAACGCCTGCCCGGTAGGCGACGCCCGCGCCTGACAATTCGTAGCTTTCGACCGACGCGGGGATGAGCGCCGAGCCACCGCGCTCCAACACGAGCGACTCGTCGGTTCCGCGATCGATCAGCTGCAGTTGGCCCTCGACGACGAGAACGATCTCGACGCCGCGCGCGTTGGCGCTCGCCCACGATGCACCCTCCTCGACGCTGAGAACGGCGAGCTCGAACTCTTCAGCTGGCGTCTCGAAGACGCGTTCGCCCTGGCCCAGCGCGCGCGGCCGCAGGCTGTGCGGGAACGTGGATTCGAACCGAAGCACCCTCCGGAGTTCGTTGAGATCGACGTGTTTGGTCGTGAGCCCTCCGCGCAGCACGTTGTCGGAGTTTCCCATGATCTCGATCGCCGAGCCGCGCAGGTAGCTGTGCAGCACTCCGGGCCCCAGGAACAGAGCCTCACCGGGCGACAGTGAAACCAGGTTCAGGAAGAGCGGCGAGAGAACGCCGACATCGTCGGGATACTGAGCCGCGAGCTTGCCGACCCAGTTCCGCATCGGCTCTGAAGCGTCGCTCGCCGCGGCCGCCACTGCTTCGGATGCGGCCCGCGAAACGCGTTGGCTCCCAGCGGACGTCAACGCCTCGAAGAAGCGCTCGAGACCCGACGATTCCGAGTCTCGCTCGAGTCGCTCGACTTCGGTGGCGAAAGTCTCGACCTGCAGCGAGCGAAAGTTCTCGGCGATCTCGTGGGCAGAGCGGAAGCCACAGAGCGCCCAGAACGGCGTCAGCGCGCAAACCAGCTCGGGCTTCGGACGCGGGTCGTGATAGTTGCGCTCTGGAGGCGCGATACCCGCCTCGTTCTCGCGCGAGAATCCCTCGCGCGCCTGCCCTGCATCCGGGTGAGCTTGCATCGAGAGGGGCCTCTCGGCGGCGATCACCTTGAGAAGAAAGGGAAGCTCCCCATCGAATCGGGAGGCCACGGCGCCGCCCAGCACGCCGTCGGGGTCAGCGGAGAGCAGCTCGGTCAACGAAATCCATCGCTCTCCTCGACGGACTCGCGAGGGGTCCCCTGGATGCGCGCCAATCCAGAGCTCCGCCTGGGGCTGCTCGGAAGGGACCGGCTCGCCGAGCAGCTCGGCGAGCACACTCCGAGAACCCCACGCGTAGTCCCGAATCGGATTGCTCATGGGACAGATGCCAACCATGCTCTGCCTCTCGGAGCCCAGGTTCACGCCGCGGCGCAGCGGAGTCCGCTCCCGCCGGATAATCGGGGAAGACCGCGATCACGCTTCGGACCAGACGCAGCTCAGCTGGGCGCGAGCCCGCAGCCGCGAATCTTCTGTAGCAGTGTCTTGTAGCTGATGCCCAGCAGGTCGGCCGCCCGCTTTCGATTCCAGTCGGTGTGCTGGAGAACCCGTCCGATCGTCTCTCGCTCCGCTTCCTGGGCAGCGCGCCGGCCCACTTCGCGAAGGGGCACCTCGCCGGCCGTCTCCTCCGCCATCTCGATCAGCTGGAGGAGCGTGCTGTAGCCGCCGGAACCACCGTGAACCCGCTGTAGCATCTCCCGCAGCACGGACCCTTCGCTCTCGAGCACGATGACGCGCTTGATCATGTTCTCCAACTCGCGAACATTGCCAGGAAACGAGTAGCGTTGAAATGCGTCGGTCAGAGCGCGGCTGATCACGGGCATCGGCTTGCGGTAGATCGGAGAGTATCGACGCAAGAAGGTGTCGATCAGCATCGGAATCTCGTCCGGCCGATCTCGCAGCGGTGGGATCGTGACGTTGACTACGTTGAGCCGGAAGTACAAGTCCGCTCGGAAGGCTCCTTCCGCCACCATCTCGTCGAGCTCCCGATTGGTTGCACAGACGACGCGAACGTCCACCTTGACGTCCACGTTTCCTCCCAATCGTGTGAACTCGTGGTCCTGCAGCACCTGCAACAGCTTCGCTTGGAGAGCGCCGCCCATTTCACCGATCTCGTCCAGGAAGATCGTGCCCCGGTGTGCGGTCTCGAACTTCCCCTGCTTGCGATGGATCGCGCCGGTGAAGGCGCCCTTCTCGTAGCCAAACAGCTCACTCTCGAGCAGGTCTTCGGGGAGCGCGGCACAGTTGACCTTGACGAAGGGCTTGTCGGATCGACTCGAGACACCGTGAACCGTGCGGGCGACGATCTCCTTGCCCACCCCGCTCTCGCCCTGGATGAGGACCGTGACGTCCGTATCCGCGATTTGATCCAATACCGTCCGGATCTCCCGCATCGAGGGGCTCCCCCACACGACACCGTCGCGGTAACCGTGGAGCTTCTCGTTGAGCTCGTCGCGCTCACGCTCGAGGCTCTTCTTCTCCAGCGCCTTCTCCAGCGTCAGCTCGAGTTCTTCCTCCTCGAAGGGCTTGTTGAGATAGTCCACTGCACCCAGCTGCATGGCTTCGACGATGGTACTCGCCTTGCCGACGACCGAGAGCATGATCACGGGAACGTCGGCCTCCAGATCGCGAATGCGCCGCAGCGTCTCGAGGCCGTCGAACCCGGGCATCATCACATCGAGAATGATGACATCCGGAGCCGCGCCTCCTTCGAGCAGTGCAAGTGCCCGGCGCCCATCTTCGGCCGTGTCGACGTCGTATCCGCGCAGCTCGAGGAGGTTGGCCAGATACGTGCGAATCCCCTCGGCATCGTCGATCACCAGGACGCGGAATCCGCGGCGCGCTACCTCGCTTCTTCCGGGATTACTCGGACTGTTCGCCTTTCGCTTGTTCGCCATTCGCCTACCGATCTCCCGCTTGGATCGACTCGTCGTTCGCTTCGGAAACGGGAACCGTGAATGCAAAGCAGCTACCGGCCTCCCCTTGGTCGAGAACCCGGATCGAGCCGCCATGGGCCTCGACGAGGTTCTTGCAGATCGCCAGGCCGAGACCGAGACCACCGGCCCTACACTCGTCGCCAACCTGGACGTACGGCTCGAAGATCCGATCGCGATCCTCAGGAGCGACACCCGGACCATCATCGGAGATGAGGAACTCGACGCAGCTGCGTTCGGGGCCGCCTTCTCGGGCGAAGGGCACCCTCCGCGTCTCGATCCCGATGGTTCCGCCCGCCGGCGAGAATTTGATCGCGTTGCCCAGGAGGTTGGTCAGGACCTGACCCAGACGCGTCCGATCGAAGCGCGCGTAGTCGGCGTCGGGATCGACGCTCATCTGGACCTTCAACCCGCCGTCATCCAGCAATGGTCGCAGTAGCCCGACCACCTCCTCCACCACGGGCGCCAACTTGGCGTGCCCAATTTCCAGAACCTCGCCGTCCCGAGATGTGCGGCTGGCCTCCAGAAGGTTGCCGATGAAGGTGTTGAGCCGATTGCAGGCGTTCGAGCTCTCGGTGAGAAAACGGCGCTGTTCGTCGTTCAGAGATCCGATCTGCTCGGTCAACAACAGGCGGTTGTAGCCGCTGATGATCGTCACGGGCGTACGGAGCTCGTGGCTGACGACGGTGAGCAGCTCTTCCCGCTCGTCCCCCTCCCGCCGCAACCTCTCCCGCAGGCTCGTCGTATCCCGGCTTGCCTGGTGGAGCTCTTGACTCAGCTTGAGCAGCTCTCGCTCTAGAATGCGCACGTGGGTCACATCTTCGATGACCCACATCGCGGTCTCGGATCCCGCTTCACGATCGACCAGCCGGCAGATCACGCTTCGCAGCTCCCGATTGGGACGCACGAGTCCGCACTCCACAGCGCGACGGGTCAATGGGTCGGGGAGGCCGCTGCCCGAATCGGCAAATAGATCCGCCAGGGATTCACCGCGAAGCAGGTCCGACGTAGTCCGGCCGGCTATTTCGGCGAAGCGCTCGCTGGCCCAGACGATTCGTTTTTCGCGAATCGCGATCGCACCCGCGGCCAATGCTCGGAATTCCTGCGCGTTCGGCTCTTCGGCTGCCAAATCCGCCGCCCGCTTCATCCGGCCTCCCGCGCCCAGCTGGGTCCGCGGCCGCTTCGGCGGCCCAGCAGACAGCTTCCCACGGCACTGATCGCCTCGACCGAGCGGCAGCTTTAACTGGAAATGCGATGTGCGAACAACTACTTGGCGGATTCCAACGAGGCCGGAATCGAAGCGGGGGGCCGTGATAACATGCGACGGTCCGGGAGGCCGCTGCTCGCGCCCCGGCCGCACGAGCGGCCGCCCCGGCTGTTCCTCTGCGGAGATCGATGGCGACCTCGACCGACGGCTCATCCGCTGCTGAGCGCATCGACGAGCTCGTCGAGCAGCTCAATCGCCACGGTCGCCTCTACTACCTCGAGCACGCTCCCGAGATCTCGGATGCGGAGTACGACCGGCTGTACGGTGAGCTCGTAGACCTCGAGGACGGCTACCCCGACTTGCGCCGTCCAGACTCCCCCACCGGCCGGGTCGGAGCGCCACCCGCCAAGGGCTTTGAGCCGGTTGCGCACCGCGTCCCGATGCTCTCCTTGGACAACGCCATGGGCGCCGAGGCCATGCGCGCATTCGACGAACGGGTGCGTCGAATTCTAGAAGCGGAGGGGGACATCGAGTATCTGGCCGAGCCCAAGCTCGACGGCGCCGGAATCGAGCTCATCTACGAGGCCGGGCGGTTGGCCATCGCGGCGACCCGCGGAGACGGCCGAACCGGAGAAGACGTCACGACCAACGTGAAACTCTGCGAGACCATTCCACTCGCACTGCGCACCGAGCCGGAACCTCCGAAAAGAGTTTCGATCAGAGGCGAAGTCACCCTGCCCGTCGCCGGCTTCGAGCGGCTCAATGCCTCCCGGCTGTCACGCAGCCTCGAGCCCTTCGCCAACCCCCGCAATGCCGCCGCCGGCTCGCTGCGCCAGCTCCACGACATCGACCGGCGGCGCTTGCGCGCACTCGACTTTCGCGCCTACGCGATTGGTGAGGGGCTTCCCAGCGGCATCGCCACCCAGGCGGGGGTGATCGACACACTGACCCGTTGGGGGTTCGCGGTCAACGCAGATACCGAGGTGTGCGTCGGCACAGAGGAAGTCATCGCGTACCACGAGCGCATGCTGTCCGACCGCAACAACCAGCCCATCGAGATCGACGGAACGGTCGTCAAGGTCAATCGGCTGGATCAGCAGCGGGAGCTCGGAACCCTCACTCGGGCACCTCGCTGGGCGATCGCATTCAAGTTTCCCCCCCAGCAGGAAACGTCGGTGGTGGATGCCATCGAGGCCCAGGTCGGCCGCACCGGCGCACTCACTCCCGTAGCGCGATTGGCGCCCGTCCACGTCGGTGGCGTCACTGTCACTAGCGCTTCGCTCCACAACCAAGACGAGATCGATCGCAAGGACGTGCGCGTCGGTGACACCGTCGTCGTTCAGCGCGCCGGCGACGTGATCCCGCAGATCGTGTCGGTCGTGATCGGCCAGCGTAAGAAGGGAGCTCGTCGCTATCGCTTGCCCAGGCGTTGCCCAGTGTGCGGATCGGAATCCGTTCGACTCGAGGACGAGGCCGTCACCCGCTGTCCCAATCTCGATTGCCCCGCGCAGCTGAAAAACAACCTTCGGCATCTAGCGGGCCGTGGCGCCCTGGACGTCGAGGGCCTCGGGGAGAAGCTCGTCGATCAGCTCGTCGAACAGAAGCGCGTCGGGCGGCTCTCGGATGTGTTTGCGCTCGACGCCGACACGCTGCTGGGCCTCGAGAGAATGGGCACAAAGTCGGCCGCAAACCTCATCGACAGCCTGAATCGCGCCAAGCAGACCACCCTCGCCCGCTTCTTGATCGCACTGGGAATTCGACACGTCGGCGAGGGAGTCGCTGAAATCCTCGCTGGCCGATTCGGCGATCTGGATCCAATCCTGGCTGCAACACGCGAAGAGCTCGAGGCGATCGAGGGAATCGGGCCCACGATCGCGCAGAGCGTGTCCGCTTTCACGGCCGACGAGCGCAACCTCTCGGAGATTCGCAGGTTGTGCGAACTCGGGGTGTGCTGGCCGGCGACGGAACCGTCCAAGAGCGTGGGAGACGCTCTTGCGGGAAAGACTTTCGTACTGACGGGCAGTCTCGGGAAGATGACCCGCAGTGAAGCCAAGAGTCGCATCCAGGCGCAGGGCGGTAAGGTCACCGGCACGGTCTCGAAGAAGACCGATTTCGTGGTGGTGGGAAGCGAGGCCGGCAGCAAGGCCCAGAAAGCGGAAGAGCTCGGGATCGAGACGCTCGACGAGAGTGGACTCGAGCGGTTGCTAGGAGGAGGCTGAGGAACCTGCGTCGCCGGAACTCCGACGCTTCAACGCGACCGCACGCGCGTAGACGTCCCGCTTGGGCAGGCCCGAGGCGGCTCCTAGCTGTTCCGAGATCTCGCGTGAACTTTTGCCGCGCGCCACGAGGGCACGAATCTCGTCGTCGAGCTCCTCGACTCGCGGCGCCGGCTGGTCGGGCGCCCCGGCCACCACGAGCGTGAATTCACCCCGCGCCTCGCTGGCAAAGCGCTCAGCCAGCTCGGTCAAGGGTCCGCGGACCACTTCCTCGTGCAGCTTGGTGAGTTCCCGAGCCGCACAGGCCTGCCGGTTACCGAGCACGACGGCGAGTCGAGAAAGAGTCTTCGCCACGCGGCGAGGTGATTCGAAGAATATCAAGGTGTCCGGACGTTCCCTCAGCGACTCCAGCAACCGGTCGCAGTCGCCACTGCGTCGCGGCAGAAAGCCAATGAAGGTGAAGGGAGCGGTCGGCAGACCCGAGACCGAAATCGCACTCAACACCGCGGACGGTCCGGGTACGGGCACCACGCTGTGGTTCGCGTCCAGGACGGCGGCAACCAGGCGATCGCCCGGGTCCGAGATGAGCGGTGTTCCCGCGTCGGAGACGAGCGCCACGTCGCCGCCGCCGTCGAGAACCTCCAATACTCTCGCGATGCGCGAGGCCTCGTTGTGTGCGTGAAGAGAAAGGGGGCGCGCGTCGATCCCGTGACGATCGAGCAACACGCGGGTTCTTCGAGTGTCTTCCGCGAGTAGCAGCTCAGACTCTCCAAGGAGCTTCAGAGCACGCAGCGTCACGTCTTCCAGGTTGCCAATCGGCGTTGCAACCAGATGGAGCACGCTCAAGACTTCGACGCCCCGCTGCGCCGCTCGGGATACAGACCCAGCAGCCCGGCGCTCGTAGCCTCACAGACTCCGCGCTCGGTGATCAGACCGGTCACCAAGCGGGCCGGCGTCACGTCGAAGGCCGGGTTTGCGACGGGACTCGCCGCGGGCAGAATCTCGACGCCAATCACGGAGCCATCCGCAGATCGCCCCCGGACCTGGCTGAGCTCCGAGCCGTCGCGCTCCTCGACCGGTATCTCGGAGATTCCGTCGCGCAGCTCCCAATCGATCGTCGAGTGCGGAACCGCAGCGTAAAACGGCACGCCGTTGTCCTTAGCGGCGAGCGCCTTGAGATAGGTCCCGATCTTGTTGCAGACGTCTCCGGTGACAGTGGTTCGATCCGAACCCGTGAGGCACAGATCCACTCTACGGTGCTGCATCAGATGTCCGCCCGCGTTGTCCGCGATGACGGTATGGGCGACGCCGTGCTTTCCGAGCTCCCAGGCGGTGAGACTGGCGCCCTGATTGCGCGGGCGCGTCTCATCCACCCATACGTGGATTGGGATGCCGCGGTCGTGGGCCAGATAGATCGGCGCTAGCGCGGTGCCCCAGTCGACGGTCGCCAGCCAGCCCGCGTTGCAATGGGTGAGTACATTCACGGGATCACCGGCAGCCTTGTTCTCACGCGCGGCTTCGATCAGCGTCAGGCCGTGATCGGCGATGGCACGACAGGTGGCGACGTCCTCGTCGCAAAGGTCGGCAGCCCGATCGTAGGCGCGCTGCTCGCGCTCCGACCCAGGAATGCCACTCAATGCTGAACGCATCTGGTCCAATGCCCAACCCAGATTCACCGCCGTCGGACGGGTGGCAGCCAGCTCCTCGATGGCGCGTTCGAGCGCCTCGTCGGAGGCGTCCTTTCGCATCTGCAGGGCGACGCCATAGGCAGCCGTGGCACCAATCAACGGTGCGCCGCGCACACGCATCGATCGAATCGCCTCGGCGGCATCCTCGAGGGAGCAAAGGTCGACGGTCACGAGCGCGTGGGGCAGGTGTGTCTGATCGATGATCTCGACGGTACGGCCATCGTCGGCCACCCGGATGCTGCGCCGATCGATTCCGTCGACCCTCATGGCTGACGCCGCGATCGCCGCAACGGCCGCCTCACTCCCCCTCGAACTCGCAGATCGACATCACCCGGTGCCCGTTCGCTTCGAGCCGCCTGCGTCCGCCGAGCTCGGGCAGCTCGATCACGAACGCACAGGCTTCAACCCTTCCCCCAACCCTTTCGATCACCTTGGCGGCGGCCTCCGCGGTGCCGCCCGTCGCAATCAGGTCGTCGACCAACAGCACCCGTTCTCCCTGCTCGATGGCATCGAGGTGCAGCTCCACCCGGTCAGTGCCGTACTCGAGGTCGTAGTCCTCACCGACGGTCGCGTAGGGAAGCTTTCCAGGCTTTCGGACGGGTACGAAGCCGACGCCCAGCTCGAGAGCCACCGCAAGACCGAAGATGAAGCCCCGCGCCTCGACGCCGGCAACCTTCTGGATCACCCCGTCGTTGAACGGATCGGCCAACTGCTCGACGGCCGCTCGGACTCCCGAGGGGTCGAGAAGCAGCGTCGTGATGTCCCGAAACTGGATCCCGGGTTTCGGGTGATTTGGAATCGTCCGGATCAGCGATTTGATATCCATGACTGCGGCCTCGCGCATGGCCCGATCGGAACTCCGATGCGGGCAACCTCGCTTCGTTACCCAAGCCACGCCGGTGAACGCAAGATGGAACCGCGAGCGCCAGCGACGCGAGGTACTGTCGGGAATTCTACAGGACCCGGCCCGCGACGGCGTCGAGGCGAGCTGCGATAGCCGCATCTCGGGCGTCCGGCGCCGTGATCAGCGCGCCGTCGAGGGCGCGGTCGCATCCCGAGGGACACGGAAACGGGCGCTCTCGAAGCCCTGGCGCCAACGCAGCCACCAGCGCCCGCCCCCGGCCGGCGTTGTCCTTCAAGATGCCCACGATGTCGCCCACTTCGACCGCCCCATGCTCGTCATGCCAGCAGTCGTAATCGGTCACCATGGCGACGCTGGCGTAACAGATCTCCGCCTCGCGGGCGAGCTTGGCCTCGGGCATGTTGGTCATGCCGATGACGTCGCAGCCCCAGGCGCGATAGAGCTCGGACTCCGCGCGAGTCGAGAACTGGGGGCCCTCCATCGCCAGATAGACCCCCCCTCGGTGAAGCTCGATCTCGAGCTCGTCCGCCGATTTCGCGAGTGCGTCGCCGAGCCGACGGCAGACAGGTCGCGCCATCGAGACGTGTCCAACGAGACCCTTCCCGAAGAACGTCTTGGTACGCGCAAAGGTGCGATCGATGAACTGGTCTACGGCGACGAAGCTGCCTGGATGCAGCTGCTCACGGAGCGAGCCACAGGCGCTGATCGAGATCAAGTCCGTGACACCCGCGCGCTTGAGCGCGTCGATGTTTGCGAGGTAGTTGATCTCGGATGGGGGAATCCGGTGTCCCCGGCCGTGTCGAGGAAGAAAGGCAAACGAGATACCACCCAGCTCTCCCAGCAGGATCTCGTCACTGGGTGAGCCGAACGGAGACTCGATCTTCTGCCAGCGCGAGCCAGCCAGCCCATCCAGCTCGTACACACCGCTGCCGCCGAGCACGCCGATTACGGGCGACTGGGGCGCTTCCATGCTCACTCCTCCCGACCGCGGATCCTCGCCGAGCCGAGCGAATCGGCGTCCGATCCCCACCCCAGCGGATCGGCTAAGCTGGAGTTCCCGGTCCCGGGGATCAGCATGCCGCATTCTGGGCGCCTTCGGCGCGCGGGTCGCAACCAGGAACTGGGCGCCGCCGGGGAGACCCGAGCCGCCGAGCACCTGAGCCGACGAGGTTATCGCATCGTCGCTCGGAACGTTCGCGCTGGCGGGGTCGAGTTGGACCTGATCGCGCGGCGCGGTTCATTGCTGGTCTTCGTCGAGGTCAAGACCCGACACACGGGTGGCGTCGGACGAGGAGAAGACGCCGTCGATGCGCGCAAACGCGCCCGCCTCATCCGCGGCGCCAGCGCCTGGCTTCACACCAACGGACGCGGAATCCGGCGCGCCCGCTTCGACGTGATCGTCTGCGAACGCCTCTCCAGCGACGAGGGCTGGCGGCTTCGTCACTGGGAGGCCGCCTTCGACGCGAACGGTTGAGACGGGGGCGCGGGAAGCGCTACTTCGTCTTCTCTTCGGGTGCGTCCGCCGGCTTGTCGGATTCCGCCTCGGTGGCCGTCCCGCCATCGGCGGCGTCGCTCTCGGGCGACGCCGGGGAGTCTGTTGCGGAAGCATCCGCGCCGGCCGCAGCATCTTCGGCTGACTCGGCTGCGACGGCCAGAGCGGCCGCCGTGCCGGGCTCTTCCTCGGCGACCAGGCTGGAGAGGTCGCGAATCTTCGACCTCAGGCGAGCCTTCTTGCCGCGAAGCTCGCGCAGGTAGTAGATGCGAGAGCGCCGGACATGACCCCGCTGCTTGATCTCGAGCTTGGTCACCGCTGGTGATTCGATCGGAAAGACGCGCTCGACGCCCACACCGTACGACACCTTGCGGACGGTGAAGGTGGCAGAGTGCCCTCCCTTCCGACGCCGAATGACGACCCCTTCGAATACCTGGATCCGCTCCTTTTCACCCTCGCGGACCTTGACGTGGACACGGACCGTGTCACCGGTTCGAAACGGCGGCAGGTCGCGCCGGATCGGCTCGGGATGTGCGACGTCGATGCTTCTCATGACTCTCTCTCTCCTTCCGGTCTTTCCAGCAGGTCGGGCCGGCGCTTGCGCGTGGTAGCGATCGACTGCTCGCGGCGCCACTGCGCGACGGCGCCGTGATCGCCCGAAAGCAGCACGTCCGGCACGCTGCAGCCGCGATACTCGGCCGGACGAGTGTAATGGGGGCCCTCGAGGAGGGGTCCCTGGAACGACTCGACCACTGTCGAATCCGGGTTGCCGAGCACTCCCGGCAGCAGGCGCGCGGCACCCTCGATCAAGACCATTGCCGGCACCTCCCCACCCGAGAGGACGTAGTCGCCCAACGACACCTCGTCGTCGACGGCCAGATCGATCGCTCGTTGATCGACCCCCTCATAGCGCCCACACACCAGCACGATCCGCTCTTCCTCCACCATACCGGCAAGCCGGTGCTGATCCAGCCTCTCTCCTTGCGGCGAGAGGAGCGTCACTTTTGCACACCTGTCACGGCCCTTCTGCCCCGCGACGTCCTCGATCGCCGACACCAGCGGCTCCGGCCGCATCACCATGCCGGGGCCGCCCCCGTATGGTGAGTCGTCGATATTTCCGTGCCGATTTTCAGCCCAGCGGCGTAGATCGTGTACCTCGACCCGGAGCTTTCCGCTGCGAATGGCGATGCCCACGATCGACTCGTCGAGAAACGCCTCGAACAGGCCCGGAAAGATCGTGATCACGTCTACCTGCAGCATCCGCTGCACCCTCCGGGCCCGACTCCTCCTATTCGCCCTCGAGGAGCCCCGGCGGGATCTCGATCACGATGCGTCCCCCATCGATGTCGACCTCGCGCAGCAAACCCTCCGCAGCGGGTATCAAATGCTGTGCTCCCCTTTCGTCGACCACCACGAGAACATCCGGCGCGCCGGTTGACCAGATCTCGCGCACGGTACCGAGTTCGCGACCGTCCTCCGTCTCGACACGACATCCCACCAGTTGGTAGTCGTAATATTCACCCGCTGGCAGCTTTGCCAGCTGCGCGGCCTCCACCACAACCAAGCGGCCCCGCAGCTCTTCGGCCGAGTCGCGGCTATCCACACCGGAAAGCGACATGCGAACCTCGCTCCGGCGTCCCGGCATCACAGCGATCACGTCGTACGACTCGGCGCCCGCGTCATCCTCGCTGCGAGCCAGCCGCACGGCCGCCATCCGCTCCAGGTTGTCGGGATCCCCTCCGAAGTAGCGAACCTTGAGCTGGCCACCCAGCGCGTGGGCACCCACGACGCGCCCCAAGACCACCCATCCCGGAAAGTTCCGCGCTTTCTCAGTCGACGATGTCGAGACGGCAGTCAGCCCCATTGCGGGAGGCCCCCAACACGGCGCGCATCGCCTTGGCGACGCGTCCCTGTCGACCGATCACGCGTCCCCGGTCGTCCGGGTCGGTCTCGAGTTCCAGCAGACGGCCGCCATCCACCTCTGTGACGACGATGGAGTCCGGTTCGGCCACGATTCCGCGGGCGATGAACTCCACCAGCTCCGCCGCTGTTTTCTCCTCCGCCACGTCAGCTCGCCGTCGCGGCGCGTTTGCGCGCTCGCTTGATCAGCGATCGAATCGTGGGACTCAGTTGGGCTCCCCTGCCGACCCATGCCTCGATGCGCTCGAGCTTGATGTCGACTCGCTCGGGATTCGGCGCGGGGTCATAGGTTCCGAGGTACTCGAGCGGCCGCCCGTCTCGCGGTTTGCGGCCGTCGATCGCCACGATGCGGTAGTGGGGCCGCTTCTTGGCACCCCCGCGGGTCAGACGGATCTTGACCATCGCTCGCCCGTTCCTCTTCGCGTCCCGGGACGCATTGAATGCTATAGCCAGCGGCCCCGACCCTGCGGGGACCTCGCGACCGGCGGCGGAAGCTAGATCAGGCGCCCTAGGGGGTCAACCGCGCCTCAACCCCTGGCGGAGCTGCTCCTTGCGCTCGGAGCAGGTCTCGCACGCGTAGCGCACGCCGTGCCCGTCTCTCATGCGGTCGTAATCCCGATCCAGCGCGATCCGAAGCACCCGCTCGACGCGTTCCCCACAGAAATCGCAGGGGAAACTCTGCGGCGCTCCCTGCTCCCCCCGTGAAAGCTTGCTGTCACCCACGCCCCTCAGTCTAGAAGCTTCGCGGGCCGGCAGCGAGTGTCCATCACGACTCACCGTCCCACCCGAAACCAAAGCTCGCTCGGCGCCACGTCCGCAAGGGTGGCTCGCAGCGCCTCCAAGATCTCGGGCCCGCGCAGCTGGAGCTGCTGACACCAGACACTCGAGTCGACGGTGACCTCCAGCCGCGCGCCGCGAAGTTCGCTGGGTCTGCAGTGCCGGGCGATCTCGGGTCCAACGGCTTCTTCCCAGCGCTCTGCGATCTCCAGCACCCGGGCAGCATCGCCAGCACCGAGGTCATCGAGCACCCGTCGCATCAACGGGCCGAGTTGCTCCGGCCGGCTCTTGCGAGCGCGAGTCACAAGGAATCATCGAGCGGCCGAAACACCAGGCCGGTCAGAAGCTTCGGATGGAAGAAGGTCGACTTCTGTGGCAGCGCCTCTCCCGCTGCCGTTACCCGGAAGACATCTTCGGCGGCCAGCGGGTTGGTGTAGAGCGCCAAGGAGCCGACTCCATCGCGAAGATCGCGGGCGGTTCGAAGAGCGTCTTTCGGATAGCGAATCGCGCCGCCGCGGACCGCGTCTTCGTCCAGGCCCAGTACACCTCCAATGACGTCACGGTGCAAGATGCGGATCGTCAAGTCGTCTGCTTCGAGTTTCTCCCGCGAGAAGATCGCCAGCGAACCCGACCCGTCGTCGACCGCGAACGCGTGCCGGTCTCGCAGTGGCGCCAGATGGACGTCGAGCAACTTCGGGATGGACTCCACGGATACGATCGCCACTCGCTCACAGGTCCAACCCGGCAGGCGTTCGGACCAGACCGGAGCCGGGGGCATCGACCCCTCGACGATCAGGCGGTGGATCGGCAACAACAAACTCCCTGGAGCGTAGAGGTTTGCGAAGTAGGCAAGGATGAACTCGAAGGGAGCATCGGGTCCAGCGTCCGGATGAGCGGCGCGCTGTTCATCGCGGTAGGCGAGCGCGGTTTCGTAGCGGTGGTGTCCATCGGCGATGACCACGGGGCGCTCGGCTAGGGCGTCTCTCACGTTCTTGTGAATACCTTCATCCTCCCACCGGCTGAGGACATGCCGCGCCCCCGAGTCGTCCCTGGCCTCGGCCAGCGGAGTCTGGGCAAGCTGCGAACGCAGGGTTTCCAAGAGCTCCCCCTCTCGATCTTCGTAGAGCAGAAAGATCGGAGAGAGGTTGGCCCGAGCGGCGCGGATCAGCTTCAGACGGTCTGCTTTCGGCCCGGCCAGGGTGAGCTCGTGGGGGCGGACCACCCGGTTGGCATAATCCTCGAGTCGAAGCGCGGCAAAGAAACCGTCGCGTTGCTGGCTCGCGCCATCGGGGGCAGTGAACTGCTGCCGCAAGCCGTACAACGCGGGGCTTGGGTCGCGGATCAGCACTCCTTCGCGCTGCCAGGCCTCCAGCAGCACTCGGACGTCGGCGTAGCTCGTCGTGCGTTCATCCTCGACGCGGCGAGTCAGCTCCAGTCGGATCGCGCTGTGGGGGTCGCCTGCGTAGAGCTCGTGGCGATCATCCGCCGAGATTACGTCGTAGGGCGGCACGATGACGCGTCCGAGATCGACACGCCCTGGGTCGTAACGAAGTGCTCGGAAGGGTTGGACAATCGTCACGGGCCCTCGAGCTCCCCGACCACGGCGGCGAGGTCCGAACGACCCAGCGCGCCCCAGCGCAACACCCGCGGCTGCGCTGCGCTCGCATCGATCACCGTGCTCTCGGCGTCACCTCCCGCCTCGGCGCCATCTACCTCGAGCAGGTGAGGGCTTCCCGGGATCGAGGGGCAGGCCTCTCGGGCCTGCTGCCGGGTTCGGGCCGGAGGCGCGCCCGAACGGTTGAGACTGGTCGCCGTCATCGGGCCGACCCCTTCGCCCTCCAGTCGGCGGGCGATCGCCGCAGTCAGGGGATGAGACGAGCAGCGCACCCCCACCGCGCAGCGCTGCCCGGAGATACCCGCTGCGAAGCGACCCTGGCAGGGCAGGATCAGTGTGAGGGGGCCGGGCCAGAACGCATCGATGAGACCCTCGGCGACTTCGCCTAGCTCGAAGCCCAGCGACCCGAGGCCACACGGGTCCGCGATCAGGATTGCGAAGGGCGCCGACGGGTCGCGACCCTTCCAGCGGCTCAACGCCCCCAGCGCAGCAGCAGATCGCGCGTCGGCCCCGAGCCCCCAGACCGTCTCGGTCGGATAGGCGAGCATGCCCCCATCGCGCACCCACGCCACGCCATCGCCGATGGGATCCCCCGCCATTAGATCACGCGTCCAAGCTGCGGCTGCGGCTTCACGACGGAAGCGCGCAGCTCGCGATGTCGCGCCGGAAATGCATTTTCGGGAAATGGATTCGCTCGACTGCGCGATACGCCCCATCGACCGCCTGCGCAACGTCTCCACCGCGAGCCGTAACTCCGAGGACCCGACCTCCCGCGGTTTCGAAGCGGCCGTCGGCACCGCGCTTGGTGCCGGAGTGGAAAATCTCCACGTCGGGATCGTCTGCTAGCGCTTCCAGTCCATCGATTGGAACCCCCGTCTCGTACGCTCGCGGGTAACCGCCAGACGCAAGAACCACACAGACGGCAGCGCCGCTCCAGTTTCGGGGAGCGTGTTTTGGATCCAGCTTGCCGATCGCCGAACCATAGAGCGCCGGAAACAGGTCGTCGGACATTCGCACCATCAAGGACTGGGTCTCAGGGTCTCCGAAACGGGCATTGAACTCGATGACGCGTACGGAGCCACTTCTGTCTAGCATCAGACCCACGAACAACACCCCGCGGAAGGGGTGACCCTCGGCGGCCATGCCCTCGATGGTCGGCTCGACCACATCGGCAAGAATTCGCGCTTCGATCTCTTCACTAACGACCGGTACCGGCGAATACGCTCCCATCCCGCCGGTATTCTCGCCGCGGTCCCCGTCGAGGGCCCGTTTGTGATCCTGGGCGGGAGCCAGAGTAATGATGCGTTCGCCGTCCGTGATCGCGTAGTACGAGAGTTCCTGCCCCTCGAGCCGCTCCTCGACCACCACCTTCGCGCCGGCATCACCGAAGCGCAGTTCTCCCATGATTTCCGTGAGAGCGCCCTGCGCTTCTGCAGGAGTGGCACAGACCGACACGCCCTTGCCAGCGGCCAGGCCGTCGGCCTTCACCACGCAAGGGCCCCCCAGCTCTCGCACGTATGCCTGCGCGGCTCCCAGCTCCGTGAACTCCCGGAACCCGGCGGTGGGAATCCCATGGCGGGCCATGAAGCGTTTCGCAAACGACTTGCTCGACTCCAGGCGTGCGGCGGCGGCCGATGGCCCGAAGACGGTAATTCCGGATTCCCGCAGCCGATCGGCAAGGCCTGCGGCCAGCGGCGCCTCCGGCCCGATCACCACCAGGCCCACCTTCTCGGTGCGGGCCAGCTCGATCAAGCCCGCACTGTCCGCCACTTGGACCTGCGGAAAGCAGCTGGCCGTGGCGGCGATCGCATCGCTTCCCGGGGCGGCCAGCACGCGATCGACCTCGGGGCTCTTCGCGATCTTCCACGCCAGCGCGTGTTCTCGGCCCCCACCACCGACCACCAAGACTCGCATCACAACCCCCATTTCCGGCCCGCGGCGCGTGGCCCGCCGACCCTCGCAGATCCGACGCTAGTGGCGGAAGTGGCGGGCCCCGCTCAACACCATGGCGATCCCCAGCTCGTCCGCCGCCGCAATCACCTTGTCGTCGCGCACGGATCCGCCGGGTTGCACGATGGCGCTGGCCCCCGCCTCGACGGCCGCCTCGATACCGTCGGGAAACGGAAAGAATGCGTCACTCGCCAACACCGAACCAGCCAGATCCAGCCCGACCCGCTGCGCCTTGGCGGCGGCCTGATGGATCGCGTCTACCCGGGAGGTCGCTCCGGCTCCCAGCGCCAGCGTGCGGTCGAGCGTTCCAAACACCACGGCATTGCTCTTGGCGTGCTTGGCCACCTTCCAGCTGAATCCGAGCGCGCTCAGCTCGTCCTCGGTTGGCTTGCGCCGGGTTGCGACGCGGCACGACGCCATCTGCTCGATCGCGAAGTCCGGCTCTTGAAGCAGGACGCCACCGAACACACGCCTCCAATCCAGCTGGTGGGCATCGATCCGATCGGCGTGCGAGCGCAGCAAACGCCGATTCTTCCTCTGGGTGAGTAACGCGAGGGCGTCGGCATCGAACGCGGGGGCCACGACCACTTCGCTGAAGATCTTGTCGATCTCCTGGGCAAGCGGCAGGTCGACGGCCCGATTCGAAGCGATGATCCCGCCGAAGGGCGATTCCGGATCCGTTGCGAAGGCGCGCCGATAGGCTTCGAGCGGACTCTCAGCAGATCCCACTCCGCAGGGCGTGTTGTGCTTCAGAATCGCCACCGCCGCCGCGTCCTCGGCGTCGAATTCGAGGATCAGGCCAAGTGCCGCCTGCACGTCGACCACGTTGTTGTACGAGAGCTCTTTACCGTGAAGCGGCTCGGCCACCTCCAGGAAGCTGCCGTAGAGCGCAGCACGCTGGTGGGGATTCTCGCCATAGCGGAGCGTCGCAGCGCGTTGGAGCTCGACACGAAGCTGCGGGGGAAAGACGCTTTCCTCGCTCGTTGGCTCAGCCGCGGCTCCGTCCTCCGAGCCGTTCGCTCGCGCCAGGAAGTCTGAGATGGCCGCGTCGTACTCCGCGGTCCTCTCGAAAGCCTTGAGTGCCAGCCCTCGGCGGGTGGAGTCTCCCAAGCCTTGCGCGTCCCGAATTTCCTCGAGCACGGGGCCGTAGTCCGCGGGATCGACGACGACGGCGACGTAGGCCCAATTCTTGGCTCCCGAACGAATCATCGAGGGACCGCCGATGTCGATCTTCTCGATCGCCTCAGCGAGGGTCACGTCCGCTTTCGCCACGGTTGCCTCGAAGGGGTAGAGATTGACCACGACGAGATCGATGGTTCCGATCTCCTGGTCTGCCAGGTCTCGTTGGTCCCCTTCGTGATCTCGGCGAGCGAGTATGCCGCCGTGGATCCGCGGATGAAGCGTCTTGACCCGACCTCCGAGCATCTCGGGGCTTCCCGTCAGCTCAGCCACATCGATCACTTCTAGGCCTGCGTCACGCAACGCGCTCGCCGTTCCGCCAGATGCGATCAGCTCGACGCCCAGCTCTGCGAGCCCGCTGCCGAACGCCACCAGCCCGGACTTGTCCGATACGGAGAGCAGCGCGCGCCTCACGGGGCGCAGCGACCTGGGCGCCATGGGAATTTCTCCGGACCCGAAGCTTCGCACCGACGGAGAAGAGCTGCGGTTTTGGGGGTTCGGCGGCAGGTTTACCGAGGAGCCAAGCCGAAGTCAACGACCCGAGACGATCCGTGGCTCGGTTCCCGACAGCCGCGTCTCGCTCGGCGCTGGACGACAACATCGCAGCCGGATCCTGGGCGCCGGGGCTGGGGATCAGGCTTCGAACTCTCGCGAGACCCGACGCCCCACGCGCACCAACAGCTCGTACGGGATCGTTCCCGCCGCCTCCGCGGCCACCTCGATGGGAAGCGCAACCTCGTTCTGTGCGCCGCCGAACACGATCACCTCGTCTCCGGTTTCGACCGGCGCATCTCCCACATCGACGCTGGTGTAGTCCATCGAGACCCGGCCTGCGATCGGCAGCCTCCGGCCGCGGATCAACACGACCCCCCGCCTGCTGGCGGCAATCGGGAGGCCATCCTCGTAGCCGATGGGGAGTGTCGCAAGGCGGGTATCGCGCGCTGCGCGAAACTCGGCCGAGTAGCCGACGGGCTCTCCAGCGGACACGGAGCGCATCGATACTACGCGCGTCTGGAGGATCATCGCAGGCTGGAGCGCTCCTTCCAGGTGCGGGGCCGGTCGAACCCCATAGAGCATCAGCCCCGGGCGAACAGCGGTCTGTGAAGGCAGCGCGTCGCGAAGCGGTTCGCTCGCGAGCAACGCCGCCGAGTTGAGGACGTGAACGCGTCCAGGGTCGATGCGCCGGCCCCGAGCCTCTTCGAGCACCTCGGCAAAGAGGCGAAGCTGTTCCCGAGTGGGGTCGAGATCCACTTCGTCTGCCCGTGCGAGGTGGGTATACACGCCAGAGAGTCGAAGCGAGGGCTCTCGATCGACGCGCTCGAGCAGTCTCAGCGCCTGACCCGAGGGGATCCCCATTCGTCGCATCCCGGTGTCCACCTCGACCTCTACGTCGAGGGGCTGGGAGCGACGTCCGGCTGCAGCCGCCAACCATTCGACCTGACCGGCGTCGTGGATGGCGGGAGTCAGGTCGAGGGCTACGACGGCTCGGGCCGCCTCGACATCGAATGCGCCCCCCAAAATCAACACGGGCTGCGAAATTCCCGCGCCGCGCAGAGTCACGGCTTCGTCGACCGTAGCTACGGCGAAGTGTCGGCAACCCGCCTCCGCCAGCGCTTGCGCGACTCGGACCGCGCCGTGGCCATAGGCGTCGGCCTTGATCACCGCGACCGGAGCGCGTTCGCCAGCCAGCTCCTTTGCCAGGGCAAAGTTGGCCCGAACCGCCGCCAGGCGGATCGTCGCAAAGGTCGGACCGCTCGCCACCGTGGAGCCTCCCGCGGTAGAGCGTATCCAATCCGTCGAAGCCGTCGTTGCTCCGAAAGCCACCCGACCTGGGTCCTCCAACTCGGATCACGCTCTGACGAACAGCGGCGGTTCCGTCTTGACTGCGGTAACCGCGCGGCCCGGCTTACGGAACGACCGATGTTGCGAACTTCCGATTGAGCTGGAGGGCTCGCCAGGGCTGCGGTCTTCAGCGGTCGGGCAAAAGCACGGAAGCGCCCTGGCTCGGCGACAAGCTGAGCAGCTCCGGACGGCGCCCGAAGCGCTGCTCGAAGCCGGAGGTTATGGATGCGGCAACCTGGGGTGCGGCCAACCGATCGACCAGGTGGAGGCTGCAACCGCCAAAGCCCGCTCCGGTCAAGCGAGAACCGTAGACGCCGGGAGTGGCATCACCCAGCTCGCAGAGAAAATCGAGCTCGGGGATGCTCACCTCGAAGTCGCGCTCGAGGCTTCGCATCCCCTCGCTGAGCACCGCCCCGACTCCTGTGCAATCTCCGGCCCGAAGCGCCTGGCACGCCGCGTCGACGCGCTGATTCTCCGTGATCACGTGGCGAACCCTGCGGAATTGAACTGGAGACAGAAGCTCCGACAGCGCCGGTAAGTCGTCGGGAGCCAAGTCGCGCAGGGCCACCGCTTCGGGTGCTGCGATCCCGGCGCTTCTCGCCGCCAGAAACGCCTCGTGACACATCGCGCGCCGCTCGCCGTAGCGTCCATCCACGAGCGAGCGACGCACGCCGGAGTGTGCGACCAGGAAACCCAGCGTCGTCGGTATTGGAACCGCTTCCACTTGGCGGCTGCGACAGTCGATTCGCAGAGCCGCGTCCGGCTGCGCGAGGCTGCTCGCGTAGGAGTCCATGATTCCGCAGCCCACATCAGCGAACTCACTCTCGCCGCGGTGGGCCAGCCGGGCCCAACCCAAGGGGCCGAGATCGAACGCGAAGCAGCGATCGACGGCCGCCGCGATGGCGACGCAGACCGAGGCAGAGCTCGAGAGCCCTGATTCGATCGGCACGTCGCTCGCGATGGCCAGATCGAGGCCCCCGACCGTCAACGCTTCCGCCTCGAAGGCCTGGATCACGCCGTGTACGTAGTCGACCCAGGTCCGGGTGGCCGCGGCTCCGATCTGGAACCGGCGCTCCTCGTCTAGCTCCCGGGAGAACACTCGAACGCAGCGGTCGTCGCGAGGCGAAGCCAGGACCACAGTGTCGCGATCGATCGCACAGGGCAGCACGAGACCGTCGTTGTAGTCCGTGTGCTCGCCGATCAGATTGATTCGACCGGGCGCGCGCGTGCCACAGTGCGCAACCCGACCGAAGCGCTGCTCGAACCGCTTCGCGAGTTCGGTCAACAGTGGCCTCCGCGTCAGCCCGTGAACGCCCTCCACCGCTCATCTTCGCATTCCGCGCTACCTTTTGCGTCGAAGGATCCGCCAACATCGGCTCCGGTCGTCATTTGCCATATTGTCAGCACCCAGCGGGACGCTGGCCGC
>CAXMOC010000027.1:0-46378 GCA_964194865.1 uncultured Opitutales bacterium
GGCGAAGGTCTGTTGCGAGTCACGGGGCGGGGTAGCGTTCGTTCCGTGCAGCTCGCCGACGGCAGCCGGATCTCCGCGGATCTGCTGGTGACGGCCGTCGGCTGGACGGCGCCGACGACCCTGCTCAACATGGCGGGCGACAAGCCCCGCTACGACCGGCGGGCGGCTCGCTTCTTCCCGAGCCAGCTGCCCGACGACGTACTCGCTGCGGGCGGAATCTGCGGCGACGGAAATCTGGACGAGCTCCTCGAACAGGGCCGAGCGGTTGGGAGAGAAGCAGCTCGCCGGGCGCTGCAGAGGGCGGCCGCGCTGAGCCGCGGCAACCCCAACGCCGTGCAGCCGGCTCCCCCGGCGAGCGCTCCCGTGCCGATTCCCGAACTCGACATCGAAGCTGGACCGGAGCTGTTCAGGAGCACCACCCACGGCTTCGTCGACTTCTCTGAAGACGTCTCTTCGAAGGATCTGTGGGCAGCGGTTGCCGAGGGCTTCGACTCGATGCAGCTGGCCAAACGCTTTTCCACCGCCACGATGGGCCCCGCGCAGGGCAAGCTCGAGCTCGTCAACGCCATGGCCGCCCATGCAGAGGCCACGGACACTACGATCGAGGAGACGGGGACGACGACCTGGCGCCCACCCTACGCGCCCATCTCGCTCGGTGCGCTGGCGGGGCGGGGCTATGAGCCGGTTCGCATTTCGCCGATCCACGGCTGGCACGACGAACACGGCGCGGCCTTCCTCACCGCGGGCCAATGGCTGCGGCCGGATCATTACGGCGACCCATCGCGAGAGGTCGGCAACGTTCGCGAGAACGTCGGCATCATCGATGTGACGCCGCTTGGGAAGCTCGAGCTGCGCGGGCCCGACGCCGCCAAGCTGCTCAACCTGCTCTACGTCAACAAGTGGTCGCGGTTGCCGGTCGGTTCCGTTCGTTACGGGGTGATGTGCTCGGAAGATGGCGTGATCTTCGATGACGGCGTTACCGGCCGGTTGGAGGAGGACCGCTATCTGATGACGACGACGTCCTCCGGCGCGGCCGCTGTATGGCAGTGGGCCGAGGAGTGGCTTCAGACCGAGCATCGGGAGTGGCAGGTCCACGTCACGCCTGTGACGACCGCCTACGCGAGCATCAACGTCGCCGGCCCCCGCTCTCGCGAGCTGATGGGCCGGCTGGTCGAGGGGATCGAGCTAGATCCAGACGCCTTTCCGTACATGAGGGTCAGAAGCGGCCGCATCGCAGGGGTCGACCAATGCTTCATGTGGCGTATCGGCTTCACGGGCGAGCTCAGCTTCGAAATTCACGTTCCCGCCGCTTACGGGCGCTATGTCTGGGAGACCTTGATTCGAGTCGGGAGCGACCTCGGGGTGGCCCCGTTTGGCGTGGAAGCTCAGCGCATCATGCGATTGGAAAAGGGCCACTTCATCGTCGGCCAGGATACCGACGGGCTGACCCGCGCCTTCAGCGCTGGCCTCGACGGTCTGGTGAAGCTCGACAAGGCCGATTTCGTCGGAAAGCCCGAGCTGGTGTGGCAGCGCGAGCGCGGCGCCGACACCAGGCTCGTCGCGCTGCAACCGGTCGACGGCAGCATTGTGCCCGAAGAGGCCAGCCAGATCGTCGAGGGGGCCGACCACATCGTGGGTCGGGTGACGTCCAGCCGCATGTCGCCGACGTTGGGTCGCTCGATCTGTCTGGGGTTCGTCGCAGCGCACCTGGCCGCTCCCGGCACCGTGGTGACGGTCGCACTGCGGGACCGGAGCCGGATCTCGGCGCGCGTGATGGAGCACCACGCACACTTCGATCCCGATGGGGAACGCCTGCATGGCTGAATTCGAACCCTTGGCTCGCAGCGCAATCGCCCCGATCGAACCCATCGCGCATTGGGGCGGTTGGGAGGTGTCGGGCGCCAACAGCACCGGCCCGTTGCGGCTTGCCGATCTCACGCCACTCGCAAAGGTGGGCATTCGCTCGGCGGCCCAGGGGGGGCTGGCCGACGCGCTGGGCGTAGCGTTTGGCCGAGCCCGACGGGATTCGCACGGCTCGCTCGTGATCGGATCGGCCCCGGGCGAGTGGCTCCTGCTAGACGCGCCGGGCTGCGCGCCGGCGCTGCTCGAGCGGATCGCTGGCCTCGCCGGCGATTCGTTCACCAGCGCGATCGATCTCACACACGCCCGCGCGTTGGTCCGGCTGACCGGGGACGCGGCGCCCGAGATGCTCTCGAAGCTCTGTGCAATCGACCTGGGCGATTCGACGACGCCCGACGGCTCGGCGCTGCGAACCGCCGTCGCCGATCTCGTCACCGATCTGATCCGCGACGACGACGAAGGGCAACGTTCCTACTGGCTCCATTGCGAGTGGTCGTCCGGTCAGTACCTGTTCGACGTGCTGCGCGACGCCGGCGCGGAGTTCGGGATCGAGATGGACGGGTTTCGATGGGTCGCGAACGGCTAGAGCCCGGTGTCCATCCTGCTAGGCTCTGCACCCGCCAGGGAGGCGTGCATGGAAACACCGCGAGCAGGTCGGTTGACTGTCCCGAATCCGCACCCCCATCGGCAGCATCTCGGCGCGGGTTCGCAGCCGCGAGTCGGCCGCATTCATGAGCGTGCCCATGCAGACTGAGCTCACCGCGCTGAGTGTGATCTTCACCGAGTTCTACTACTGGATCACCATCGTCGTGATGTTCTTGATCCACGTCGGCTTCTGTCTGTACGAGGTCGGTGTGTCGCGCCAGAAGAACATGCTGCACACGCTGATGAAGAACGCGATGCTGATCCCCTCCATCACGATCTCGTTCTTTCTGGTCGGTTGGTGGATCTACTTCGCATTTCCGGCCGGCCCGGGCATCACCGGCGGGCTGGCGAGCGCGCCCTGGGCGACGCCTTGGAGTGAGCTCATGGGCCCGCACCTAGGTGGCCCGCCCATCGACCCGGCGCTTACGGCTGAAGACAACGCGGCCTGGGCGCGCATCAATGGTGTGTTCTGGGCCGCCTTCGTCGTGTTCGCCTGGACGGCGGGGTCCATTCTCTCGGGCGCGGTGATCGAGCGGATTCGATCGGGCGCTTTCTGGCTGCTGGCAGTCCTGGTCGGCTCGTTTACCTGGGTGATCGACGCGGCCTGGGGTTGGTCGGCCAACGGTTGGATGGTCGAGCTGCTCGGCTACCACGACGCCTACGCGTCGGGCGTGATCCACGCCCTCGCCGGCGGCTCAGCCTTGGCGATTCTGATCCAGCTCGGCCCGCGCATCGGACGCTTTCGCGCCGACGGGACCGCCCGGGACTTTCCCCCGCAGAACCCGTGGCTCGTCGTGATCGGCCTCTTCTTGATCTACACCGGGTTCTGGGGCTTCTACGCCGCCTGCAATATTCCGATCGTGGGTGTCGAGAGCGAAACCGGAGCCACCTACTTCACCGCGATGACGATCTACCTGACTCCCACGACGCTGAGCGCGATCACGTTCAACTTCCTGCTGTCGCTCGCTGGGGGGCTCTTCGCCGGTTACTTCGTCTCGAAGGGGGATCCGTTCTGGACGTTCTCGGGCGGACTCGGTGGCGTGATCACGGCCTCGGCCGGCAATGATCTCTACCATCCACTGCAGGCCTTCCTGATTGGAGCATTCGGCGTGTGGTGTGCCTACAAGTTGCACTATTGGGTTGAGCGCCGTTTCCAGATCGACGATGCGGTGGGTGCCGTCGCGATTCACGGATACTGTGGAACGATCGGGGTCATCCTCTGTGGTTTCGTACTCTGGGGATATCCGAGTTCTCCGGATCCGACGTACGCTCCGATTACACCCTGGGGTCAGACCGCCGGCGCGGTGATCATGTTCGTCCTGCTCGGTTTCGCGCCGGCCTACGCGGCCAGCTGGGCGCTGAACAAGCTGCGGATGCTCCGCGTCCCCTTCGAGGTCGAACGGGTCGGCCTCGACGCTCCAACCCAGCGTCAGGTGGCGCTCGCCGTGCAGGAAGTGCAGCAGGCGGAGCGCGCGGCCGTCGAGGTGCGATCGTGATCCAGACCGGCCCCGTCTCGAGCTGGACCAGCCCGGATGCGCTGGGCCCCATCTATCCCTTCGTCGGTTGGGAAGGCGCGATGGCGTTGGCTTGCCTGGCGTTGTGGCTCGGCTGGGTGGTCTGGCAGTGGCGTGACGAGCAGGCGGACTATGACGCGGCCGCGGCGAGCCACCGCGAAAGACGCGACGACCCCGACTCGTCTTCGGGGGGCTGAGCGCTCCGGATTCCGAGCCGCTCAGCCTTCCTGATTCTCGTTCTGGCTTTCGCGCTCTAGCAGCTGGAGCCACTTGTCGGCCGATTCCCGAGTCTTGTCGTCCGAGGCCGCCTTCGCAAAGTACCTGCGCGCCCGCTCGGTCTGCTTCTGGTGATACAAGGCGATGCCGAGCAGCAGGTTGGTGTTCCCGGGGTCGTCGAGCTCGCCCCGCACGAGCGCCTCAGTCAGGGCATCCGCAGCGGGCTCCCAACTCTCGCGGTCCAGGTGGACCTGTCCCAGCCTTGCATACAGGTTGCCTTCGGGAGACAGCTCCGCGGCCCGCGCTAGAGGGTCGATCGACTTGTCGTATTCCCGCGCGAGCAGCCAGCTGTTGGCGAGCATCTCCCAGGCCTGGACGTCTTCCTCGATGCGCTCTTCGGAGATGCCCCCCTCGAGAATCAGCGCGGCCCGGTAGGGGAGCTGGTGGTAGAGGTACAGCTGCGCGATCTGGCGCAGCTCGCGATCCGCCTCGAGGTAGCCCTGGCTGAAAGCGAGCTGCATGACCGCCAAGGATCTTTCTTCCTTGCCGAGATGGGCGTAGAGGTTGGACAGTTGGGTCCAGTAGGTCTTCTTCGGGTTGATGGTGAGCAGCGTTTCCAGGGGCTTCACGGCGTTCGCGTACTGTCGGGCCTCGAAGTAGAGACCCACCAGCAGCTGGAGCCACGGCTCCCTGGGTTCCTTGGCTAGATCGACCGCTTGCTTGGCGGGAACGAGCGCCTCCTCCAACTTCTGGAGCTGGTAGTAGCAGACCGCCAATAGGTAGTAGGCGGTGGAGTTCGGTTTCTCGACCTCGCGGAACCACTGCTCCAGGGTGCTCGCCGCCTTTTCGTACTGCTCCGTAGCCAGGTAGAGCTGGGAGACGTTGTACCGGGTGCTGAGCTGTCCTCCCGCGGGTAGAGCGTCTTCAGCGAGGCATTTCTCGAAGTACACCAGCGCCGACTTGTACTTCTCTCGGCCTGACTCCAGATAGCCGAGCATCTGGTAGATCAAGGCTCGCTCGTAGGGGTTGAGCCGGTCCGTGCGGCCCTCGAGCCCCTTGAGGACGGTTTCCGCCTTGGCGTACTGCTCCTCCTGGAGCGCCTCGAGGGCAGCGGTCAGCTTCTTGTGCATGGACTCGGAGACCGTGTACTGCTTTCGGTCCTTTTCGTCGTCCTTCTTTCTTGCCTGGGCGCCTCCCGCTGCGACGAGCGCCACCAGCAGCGCGACGAGCAAGCTGATCGCTCGGAGCGGCCGCGACGAGGCCTGGCAGCGACTACTCATTCAGCTTGAAGGTCAGCCGCACCTTCACCCCTGGGCGCTCGACGGCCTCGCCGTCTTCGATCTTGGGATTGTACTTCCACTTTCGGATTGCACGGAGGGCAGACCGATTGAAGACGGTGCCGGGCTTTGCGTTGATCACGACTGCGTCTTTCACCGTACCCGCAGCGCTGATGGTGAATTGCACCTCGACCCAGCCCTGGATCCCGCGTTCGGCCGCTCGGACCGGGTACTGGGGATTGACCCGCACGATCGGAACGATATCTGTGTCGCTCGCGGCTGCACCGAGATTCGGCCCTCCAGCCATGTCAACGCCGACATCGATGGCAAACGCCATCTCCTCCAGTCCCTGATCCGGCCGGTCCGAACGCGCCATGCTGAGATCCGGTGGGGGGGGCGGCTCTTCGAGCTTCTTCTTTTCCGGCATCTTGCGCTTCTTGAGCTCGAGATCCGAGTCCTTCTTCAGTCGCACGAACTCGATCAGGGTACCCGTAGGATCGTCGAGCTTTCCCGACGCCTTCGAGATCAGGGCTTGCATGAGATAGAACAGCCCGAACGTCACGCCGAAGGCGAGGAAGGACGCGGCGAGATGGCGCGTCGTCACTCCACGATTTCCGCCGCGATCGAGATGTTCTCGACCCCGGCCAGCTTGGCGGCGTCCATCACCTCCACGAGCAGGCCGTTCTTCGACTCCCGGTCCGCCTGGATGACGACCGCGCCCTGTGGATTCTCGGCGTGGAGTCGCTCGATGTTGGCTCGCACCGAGCGGACGTCGACCTGGCGCCGATCGATCCAGATCTGACCGGTCGGCGTGATGGCGACTAGGATATTGCCGCGCTCCTTCTTGACGGCCGTGGCGGCGTTCGGGCGATTGATGTCGATGCCCGATTCCTTGACAAAGGATGCGGTCACGATGAAGAAGATCAGCATGATGAACACCACGTCCAACATGGGCGTGAGGTTGACCTCTTCTTCTTCGACGCTGGCTCTTCGCGGTCGGCGCATGTCGAACCTCTACTCGTGGGTCAGGCGGTCCGCCACCCGTTCGCTCTCGTTGGCCGCAAACCGCTCGATCTGCAGGATCAGGATCATTCCCGAGAGTGCGGCCACCATGCCCGCCATCGTTGGAATCGTCGCTTTGGAGACTCCCGAGGCCATCGCCCGGGTGTTCCCGCTGCCGGAAATCGCCATGACGTCGAAGACCTCGATCATCCCGGTCACCGTCCCGAGCAGGCCGAGCATTGGACATACCGCGACCAGGGTCTTGATGATGCGAATCGACTGTCCGAGCTCGGTCCGCACCTCCGACACGAGCAGTCGCCGGATCTGGACCGCGTACCAGGAGTCGTGATCGGCCCGAGCGTTCCAGATTCTCTGAACCCGGTTCGCCTCTTTCGGTTGCACCACGCGGAAGTACCAGAGACGTTCGAGCATCAGCGTCCACATCAAGAACGTCACGGCGGCGATCAGGAGCAGTACATCGCCGCCCCGCTCGATGAATGCTCGCACTGCGGCGACGGGCTCGAAGTCAAGCAGCGGCATCGCGCTGTTCCGCCCGGCGAGCGATCAGACCCGCGGCCTGTTCTTCCAGAACCTCGACGACTCCCTTGCTGGTGTTGGCTACCAGCGCGTGGAGTAGCAGCAGCGGGATCGCCACGATGAGGCCCAACATGGTGGTGACGAGTGCCTCGGAGATGCCACTTGCCATCATCTTGGGGTCGCCGGTTCCGAAGAGTGTGATCGCCTGGAAGGTCTGGATCATGCCGGTGACCGTGCCGAGCAGCCCCATCAGCGGCGCGACCACAGAAACCACCTTCACCACCCACAGCAGGCTCTCGAGCCGGGTCGATTCACGCATGATCGCCTCGTCGAGCTTGAGCTCGAGTGTCTCGACATCGGCTTCCTTGTTGGCTTCGTAGAGCCCGAGAACGCGTCCGAGCGGGTTGCCCATATCGGCCTGCTCGCTCTTCTTCTGCACGGCGACTTTGCGGCCGGTAATCGAGACGAAGACCCAGCGCAGGACTGCGAGCGAGCCAGCTAGAACCCCGAGGACGATGATCGCGTAGCCGACGATGCCGCCCTGCTCGATTCGCTCGCGCACCCCGGGTGTCTGGATCAGCACCTTGAGAATCGAGCCTCGCGACGGATCGATTGCCAGCCGGGCCATACCGCCGTCGGCCTTCTCGAAGCCCGAAACGGTGTCGAGATAAGTTCCCGCGGGTTGCTTGGGCAGCTCCTGCAGCTTGCCGTTCTCCCAGATGAGATACTTGCCGTCCGAGATGGCGTTGAACGCGCCGACGCGGATCACGTCGCGTTCGCTCTCCTGGCCGTCCGCAGTGACCACGGTGGCGCGAAAGCGCGAGACATTGCCGAGCTCGGTCATCTCCTGGTGGAGCGTGAACCAGAGCTTCTCGAGCGACTCGATGGACGGCAGGCTCTTGCTCTTGCCGAGCTCCATCAAGAAGGGCGCCCGTCCGGAAAGCTGGGCACTCACCAATGACGATTCGACCTGGCTGCGGGTATCGCCGGCAACCTGGCGCACTCCGCCGAAGAGTTCGCCGAGGGCGCCCAGGCGCTCACGGAGCGTGTCTTCGAACTGGGTCAACGTTAGTTCGTTGGCTTCGAACTGACTCTCCAGCGCCTCGCTGCGTCGTTCTTCCGAGGCGCGGGTCGCCTTCGATTCCTCGAGCAGGCGCTTTTGATCGTCTCGCGCCTGCTTGAAGCGGGACTCCCTGTCTCGGTTCTCCTGCCGCTCTACGTTCCAGCCCTTGCGCACCCGATTCAACAGGTCGCCCAGCGAGGTTGCTTTGGGCTGGGGCTTGGGCGGTGCGACCGGGGCCGCTTCGGGAGCTGCGTCGGCATCATCCTGCGCGAACACAATGGGCGCCGCGGTGGCGACGATCAAGCTCACCAGAATCGCCAGAATCCATCTCGTGGAGCTCATTGCACCGTCTCCGCTGTCGGCACGGGAAGTTTCAGCAGGTCGGGCGCCGTCTGCTTCCGGGCCATCCGCAATCCGTTGCGAACCGCGACCCGATAGTCCGAGGCTTCGGCCCAGGTCTTGTTGCGCTGGTCCCAGACGCCGGTCTCTGCCCCGTCGAGAGTCTGATACAAGAACACCACGCGGCCCACGCGCAGAAAGTCGACCTGACGCAGCTGCCCGTCGACCTCGAGCTCGCCCTGATAGGCCTCGATGGTCCGGCCGTATTCGTTCTCGATCTGATAAGCCTCCATGATGCGCCGGTAGCGCTCGGCGTCCGTGACGTCGGCGCGAGTCATCAAGCTGTTGAGGCTGGTGACGCGGGTCTCGCGTTCCTCTTGCAGAAACGGCACGTCGAGTTCGACGAAATTTTCGAATGCCTCGATCATCGCGAGCATCAGCGGTGTGACCTCGCGACCGATCAGCTCGACATCGTCGATCTGACGGCGTAGTGACTCGACCTCGGCATCTTGCGAGGCGATCAGCTCGCTGACCTGGTGGTTGTACACCCGGAGTGCGTCGATGCGCTGCAGCACCCCCCGATACTCCACGGAGAGCTTGTCGGATTCTTCGCTCAACGTGTCGATCCGTTCCTGACTTTGGACACCGGCCTCGTTCACGTCCATCCGTTGGGCGACGAGCTGGTCGAGTTCACTCGCTCCGGCCCCACTGCTCCAAATCGCAGCGAGCGCCGCGGCCAGCACTCCCGCGCGGCGCGAGGGCCTGGCCCCGGCCAAGCCGGGCGGCTCGAGGCCCGGCTTCGCTTCGATCTTGCCGATCATGAGTGTCTCCTCAAAGAGAGAGGCCCCAGTGGTTTCGCATCGGGGCCCCTGGTGGTTCGATCGTCTCGTTTCCGCCGTCTATTCTCGCCCGCGGGCGCCCCCCCCCGGGGGAAAGTGAAATTATTGCTCCCCTTTTCGACGATATCCCAGCTATGGATTTCGAGTCAAAGAAAATCCTTGGTGATCATCCCGGGGTCGCCCATCCATACTGATACTGGCCATACTGGCCAAATGCCGGCCATGCCGGCTCAGAGGCTCAGCGAACGCCTCCGGCAGTGGGCGTCAGTTTGAAGAATGCTTCGCGCCGACTATACAGCCTGGGTGGCCTCTGGGACCACCTGTGCCGTCGGAGATCTGGCTGGCAGTGTGCCCGTGGCGTGCTCTCACTCCTCGTCGCCATCGCGCCGTTCCCGTTTGAGAATCCCTCCGGCGTCTCGCAGGAAGAGGGCGAAGATCACGACCGCGCAACCCGCCAAGACCGCGCACGACACCCAGGTGAATACGTCCCAGCCGTTCAAGAGGTGGCCTCCGGTTGCGCCGAGCTCGCGTGTTCCCGCCCGAAGCGGTTGCCGATCCGAAAGCCCAGCAGGCTCATGTTGCCTCTCTTCGATTTCCCGACTCGCGAAACTCAGCAGTCGAGTTGGCCAGATGTCGCGGGAAGAACGTGCCCGATAGGCTGCGGTAAGCGGAGGATAATGGGCTCGACGTCTATGCGGCGCAATGGGTTGTCGGAGTCGGCAGTCTGCTTCCGATCGAGTTGTCTCGAACGGTGCAGAGGATCTCGAACGACGAAGACAGAGGGCAGTGCTGGACGATTGCTGCGAATTGGTGCCGGCGCGCGGCGCACGGTTAGACTAGGGGCCGACTGACCAGAGGACGTCGTTGATGCGTAGAGAAGCGAAGGTCGTGATCATTGGTGGCGGGGTGGCGGGCTGCAGCCTGCTCTATCACCTGACCCGGCTGGGCTGGAGCGATGTCGTCCTGCTCGAAGCCGACGAGCTCACTAGCGGCTCTACCTGGCACGCTGCGGGCCTGTGTACGCAGTTCAACCCCAGCTACAACGTCATGAAGCTGCTTTGCTACAGCGTCGAGCTGTACCAATCGCTCGAAGCCGAGACCGGACAAGCCGTCGACTATCACCGTTGTGGGAGCATCCGGCTCGCCCGCGATCAGGATCGGCTCGACGAGTTTCAACACCGTAAGGGCATCGCGGACCAGCTGGGTGTTCCGTTCGAGATCGTCTCGGCAAGCGAGGCCAAGGATCTCTTCCCACTGGCGAACTTCGACGACATCCTCGGGGTCGCGCACCTGCCGAGCGACGGCTACGTGGATCCGACCGGGCTCACCCACGCATTTGCCAAGGGGGCTCAGGCCAAAGGCGCAGAGGTCTCGCGGCAGACGCGCGTAACGGCGATCGAGCGATCGAACAACGGCTGGCTGGTCGAGACATCCCGGGGCCCGATCCAGGCGGAAGTCGTGGTCAACGCCGCGGGACAGTGGTCGCGAGAGATCGGTCGAATGGTTGGAGTCGTTTTCCCGATCGTCCCGCTCGAGCACCACTACTTGATCACCGAAGTGATGGATGTGGTCGGCGCCCTCGAGCGCGAGCTGCCGGTCATGCGCGACCCGGATGCTTCTTTTTACGTGCGAGAGGAGGGCGGCGCCCTCCTGGTCGGCCCGTTCGAACGCAACACCGTGCCCTGGGCGCTCGACGGCATTCCCGAGGACTTTCACGCCACCCTGCTACCCGAGGCGCTGGAGCGTCTCGAGCACGTACTCGAAGGCGTGGCCCGGAGGGTTCCCAGCTTCGCCGACGCCGGCATCAAGAGCGTCGTCAACGGGCCCGACGGCTACACACCCGACGGACACTGCCTGATGGGCCCCGTCCCCGGGCTTCCCAATTTCCATGTTCTCGCGGGCTTCAGCATCTTCGGCATCGTCTTCGGCGGCGGCGCTGGCAAGTACGCGGCCGAGTGGATCGTCGAGGGCCAACCGAGCGACAACATGTGGGAGTTGGACGTCCGTCGCTTCGACGACTACGCCAGCTCCAACCGTTACGTCGCCGCCCGGGCGTGCGAGATTTACGGCCGCGAATACGCCATCCACTACCCAGAAGAGGAGCTTCCGGCCGGCCGACCTCTCAAGACGGGGCCGCTCTACGATCGGCTGCTCGCTAAGGGCGCCGTATTCGGCGCGAGATTCGGCTGGGAGCGCCCGCTCTGGTTTGCACGCAATGGCTCGGCCCGGGACGAGTATTCGTTCCGACGAGCCAACTGGCACGCCGCCGTGGGAGAGGAGTGCGCGGCGGTTCGATCCGGCGTGGGCGTACTCGACCAGACGAGCTTTGCGAAGTACGAGGTTTCGGGCCCCGGCGCGAAGGACTTTCTCGACCGGCTCTGTACCAACAAGATTCCCGCCTCGACGGGCCGCATGGCTCTGACACAGATGTGCACCCCAAAGGGGGGCATCGAGTGCGACGTAACCGTGACCAAGCTCGGTGAAGATCACTACTACGTCGTGTCCGCCGCTGCCACGGAGCTTCACGACTACGCTTGGATGGCCCGCCATCTTCCCGAGGACGGCAGCGTGCGGCTCGAGAACATCACCAGTCAGCTCGCAACTCTGACACTGGCTGGCCCGCGGTCGCGCGACCTGCTCCAGGCACTCACCGACACCGACTGCTCCAACGAGGCCTTTCGCTTCTTCCGCTGCCAGGAGTTTCACGTGGGCATGGTGCCGGTGCGGGCACTTCGAGTCTCGTTCGTCGGGGAGCTCGGCTACGAGCTCCACCACGCCGCGGAATACCAACGCAGGCTGTACGACCTGCTGATGGAGGAGGGTGAGCAGCACGGGATCGTGGACTGGGGCTACCGGGCGCTCGACTCGATGCGGCTCGAAAAAGCCTATCGCCTCTGGGGCACGGACATGTCGGCCGATTGGACCCCCTTCGAGGCCGGGATGGACCGGTTCGTCAAGCTGGAAAAGGGCGATTTCATCGGCCGTGACGCCCTGGTGCGTCAGCGCGAGCGGGGCCTCGAGCGAGCGCTCGTATGTCTCGTGGTCGATGCTGCGGATGCCGATTGCCATGGCTACGAACCGGTCTGGGCCGAGGGCGCGGTGATTGGGTACGTGGCGTCCGGCGGTTACGGCCACACCGTGCAGCAGTCGATTGCCTTTGGTTACCTGCCGGTCCGCTACTCCGAGCCCGGCATCGAACTCGGCGTGGACATCCTCGGGGAGCGGCGCACGGCACGGGTCGCCGCGCAGCCCCTTTACGATCCCAAGAACGAGCGGCTGCTCGGCTGATCGAGTCGACTCGACCACCGCTTCCACTACCTGGGCTCACCGTTCGACGGGTTCGGTCGCATCACGAGAGAGTCGATCCGCCCGAAGCGCCGAAGGCAACAGAAGCGCCATCGATGCCAGGGTTGCAGCGACGACGACCAGGATCAGGGCCGAGTGGTCCAGGTGCTGGAGGATCCGACCCCCCACGGTCGGCCCGATCGCATAGCCAAGATTCATGGCCGCCCCAGCTGCTACGGCGGTGCGGCCACGCCGATCGATCGCCGCCAGCAGTCCGATCTGGTATGGCGAGACGAAGTAGAAGCCGAGACCCCAGAGCAGCCCGCCAGCGAACAGCCACTCGGAACCCGGGGAAGCGATGTAGATCCAGCGCCCGGCTGCACTGACCAGGGAGCCGACAACGAGCGGCAGAATGCGCCCGAGCCGAGTGCCCATGATCGCCGCAATCCCACCGCCGGCCAGGCCCATCAGAGTTGTGAGACCGAGAATCCACTCCACCAAGTCCGGGGGGATGCCCGCCTCGTAGGGAATGTTGTAGGCGAAGTTCCACAGCGCCTGCTCGGCCAGCGAGTAGACGAAGATTCCGATCAGCGCCATCCAAACCAGTGGACCGAAGACCGATTCGGGCTGCTCTCTCTCCGAGACCTGGTCCGTCGGAGGGAGGTCCGTCGACCCTGGGGATGCGAAGGTGGCCGGCCGTGGAGGAATCCAGAACATCATCGGCAAACCGATCAGGCACAGCAGCACCAGGATGCCGAACCCAACCGGGTAGTTGCCGCCTTCGACGTAGTCCGGAAGGTTCATCGAGAGAGCTGCTGTGATCCCGCCCCCCATCGTCCAGATGATTGCGAACACGCGCTCCGCGTCTTTTCGCGCGGCAATGGCGGCGTTGGCGCCCGAGATCGCGAGCCCCGACCCGGCACCCGTCACGAGTCGGCCGATCAACATCGCCCCATAACCGACACTCGAAGCGGATACGATCAGGCCCGCGATTACGAGCAGCGTTCCACCCACAGCCAACTTTCGGTGGGAAAGGCGCGGAACGTAGGGTGCGATCACGGTCGAGACGACGGTCAGGCTCATCAGCTCGATCGTTCCCAGGTCTCCCGCCTGCTGATAGTCGAGACCGGCGTCGATCAGCGCCTGGACGATGACGGGGGCGGCGGCAGAGCCCAGATAGCCTGCTCCCGAGGCCGCGAAGGTGGCCAGGATGAAGCGCCACTCGCGTTGAAAGTCGCGCAGGAACTTTTCCAGGGTCTCGCGTTGGATTGGCATCTTCTGCAACGTCCTGTCTGCCTCGCCCGCCGTGTCTGGCGTTCGGAGAAGACGGATGCCGAATCCGTCAGGTTGGAAGACTATTCCGCTCCGTACTCGCCGTCGCAATACCGGCCCGATTCTGGGAAATCCACAATCGGGTACAATCAACCCACCAACCGGCGCCCGACGGAGCCAGCTCAGCCACGGGCGCCCACGCCGAGCTAGGGACTGAGCCGTGCCGAAGATCGTTGACCACGACGAGCGCCGCGATTCGATCTCTCACGCGGCCTGTGAAGTGATCGCCCGCCTTCCCCTCGACCGGCTGACCCTGCGCGACATCGCGACCGCCGCAAAGTGCACGACGGGCGCGGTCGCGTACTACTTCGCCGACAAGAGCGAGGTTCTGGCGGCGGCGTTCGACTGGGTGATCAAGTCTCGAGAGAGGCGGCTGGAAGAAGAGTTTCGAGGCGGTGCACCCGACCTGCGCAGCGTGCTTTGCCAACACCTACCCCTGGACCCGGTGCGCGTCGTGGAGAGTCGCGTGATGTGCGCCTTCATCGGCCAGGCTTACGCCGACGAGACGATCTCGGACAAGCGCCGATCCCGGGCGGTAGCGCTGCACGGTTTCTTCAGAAGGACGCTCGAGTACTGCCGAGAGATAGGGGTCGTCTCTTTGGATTGTGACCCGGAGCGGGAGGCGGAGCTGCTCCTCGACTTGATCATGGGCATCTCGATGCGAACGAGCCTCGACCCCGAGACGTGGTCGCCTGCCAAGCAGCTCGAGCATCTCGACGGGTACCTGGAGAAGCTCGGCGTCTACCCGCCACAGGCCGCTGCGTCGCGATAGGCCTCCTCGGCCGCCGCGGTTCCGCTCCCCGGTTCGATTCCAATCCCGGCGTCGCGCATCGCCATCTCGGTGCCCGCGATGGCGCCGAGGCACATCAGCTCGTTCAGGTCTCCGAGGTGCCCGATGCGAAAAACCCGACCGGCGAGCTGCATCAGCCCCGCTCCCAGCGACAGGCCATAGCGTTCGCCCGCGATGCGGATCACCTCGCGGGCGTCATGTCCCTCGGGTACGACGATGGCGCTCACGCTGTTCGACTCCCACTGGCGACCCTTCGCGCAGAGGGTCAGGCCCCAGGCTTCCACAGCCTGGCGCACCCCGTGAGCGAGCCGCTGGTGCCGCTCGAAAACCTTTTCGAGGCCCTCCTCGAAAAGCATGTCGAGCGCCTCGCGTAGGCCGTATAGAAGGCCCAGCGCCGGCGTGTAGGGGAACCAACCATCGGCGTTGGCCTGCCGCATGGCTTCGAAATCGAAGTAGCAGCGTCTGAGACCGGCGCGCTGGCTCGCTTCGAGGGCCTTCTCGCTCACCGCGACGATGCCCAGCCCGGCGGGGAGCATCAGGCCCTTCTGCGATCCCGTTACTGCGCAATCCACTCCCCACTGGTCCATCTGGAAATCGATCGATGCGATCGAGCTGACGCCGTCGACGAACAACAGCGCAGGATGGTCCAGCTCGTCCAAGATGCCGCGCACTGCGCCTACGTTGCTTGTGACGCCCGTTGCGGTCTCGTTGTGGCAAACCAGGACCGCGCGAATCGCTCGCTCCCGATCGGCTTCGAGAATGCTTCGGTAACGCTCCAGCGGAACGCCGCGTCCCCACTCTACGTTGACCGCCTCCACCTTCAGGCCGAGCCTCTGGCACATATCGATCCAGAGGCCGCTGAAAGTTCCGAAGCTGGCCGCCAGGACTTTGTCTCCGGGCCCAAGCGTATTCTGAAGCGTCGCTTCCCAGGCGCCGGTGCCACTCGATGGGAAGACGAAAATGTGGCCGCTCTCGGTTGCGAAGATCCGTTTCAGATCGCGGAGCAGCGGGAGACTGAATTCGGGAAATGCAGCTCCGCGATGATCCACCATCGGTGTTGAGAGCGCTCGCAGCACGCGATCGGGAACGTGGGTCGGGCCCGGGATGAAGAGAGATTGGCGACCGGTCAGCATGTGTTGGGCTCCGAATTCACTTCCCGTTGGGCTCGATTTCGGCCGTTGGCTCTCAGCAATCTCGCGCCGAAATTTCCGCGGCCTTCTTCACGAGGATCTCGGCCTGCCGAACCGAGGCGAGGTCGATCATCTTGCCCTCGTAGCAGACGGCACCTTGGCCATCCCGCTGGGCGTCCTCCATCGCGCGGAGGATTCCCTCGGCCTTGCTGACCTCTTCCGCACCGGGGCCGAGCAGTCGGTTGGCAAGGTCGACCTGCGACGGGTGAATGGCCCATTTCCCCTCGCAACCCAGCGCTGCCGACCGGCGCGCCTGCGCTTCGAAGCCGGCCGGGTCGGAGATGTCTCCAAAGGGTCCATCGATGGGGCGCAGTCCGTTGGCGCGCGCGACCATCACAAGACGCGAGATCGCGAAGTGCCACATGTCGCCCCAGTGAACCGCGCGATTCCCCTGCTCGTCGGGGTCGGTGAGCATGTGATAGTTGGGATTGGCGCCGCCGATGTTGACCGTGCGCGCCTGGGTGGAGGCCGCGTAGTCGGCCACGCCGAAGTGAAGCGACTCGATCCGCGTGCTGGCCTCGGCGATTTCCTGCATGTTCTGCATGCCGAGTGCGGTCTCGATGATCAGCTCGAACCCGATCCGCTTCTCGTAGCCCTTGGCACTCTCGATTCCGCTCACCAGGGCGTCGACCGCGTAGACATCCCCCGCCGTACCGACCTTGGGAATCATGATCAGATCCAGCTTGTCACCGGCCTGCTCCACCACGTCGACAACGTCCCGATACATGTACTGCGTATCCAGGCCGTTGATCCGGACGGAGACCGTCCGGCCACTCCAGTCGAGGTCTTGAAGCACCTCGATCACCTGCTTGCGCGCCTTTTCCTTCTCGTCCGGGGCGACGGCATCTTCCAGATCGAGGAAGACCACGTCTGCGCTGCTGCTGATGGCGCTTTCCATGAAGCGGATGTTGCTGCCGGGCACAGCCAGCTCGGACCGGTTGATCCGCGTTGTGGCTTGTCGGGTCATCTGGAGTGTCATCGCGTCCCCTCTCTCTTGCGCGTTTCGGCCCAATTCCCACGCTCGCCGCGATTCGGCGGACGAGCAGGTTTTTATCGTATTAGAGATAATTAAATACCGTCAAGGAAAAATGCCAGTCAATGTGCACTTTTTTCCGGTTGGAGAGTGTTTTCTGCCTGTTGCGGTGTATCGAGTGCATCCCCCCGGGGATTTTGTCCCCGGTCTTGCCCACGCTGGTTGTGCCACAGTCGTCTGGAGGGTTTCGCCATGCAGCTTCTCCCCCCGAGTCCGCTTACCCGTCTGGCCCTCACGCTGCTCGCGCTCGTCCTGGCCGGTTGTACTGAAGGGTCGATTGCGCCCAGCCCCCAGCCGGCTGCCGGGGGCAGGGGCGCGAGCGGATCCGTGGCTACCGCAGATCTCGTGCTGCGGGGAGGGCCGATCTACACACTGGACGCGGTGCGTTCTTGGGCTCGCGCGCTGGCGGTCCGCGGCGACCAAATCGTCTACGTCGGGTCGGAGCTGGGAGTTTCTTCTTGGGTCGGCGACCAGACCCGGGTGGTGGAGCTGGGGGAGCGCATGGTTCTGCCCGGCTTCCAGGATGTGCACATCCACCCGATCTACGGGGGAATGCAGGCCGCCAGCTTCTGCGATCTCAGCGCGAGCGAGAATCTGGAGCAGTACCTGGAGGTGATTGCGAAGTACGCGGCCGCGCATCCCGACGAGGCTTGGATCCGTGGGGGAGGCTGGCTGATGAGCGCCTTTCCGTCTGCGATTCCCAGCCGGGAAGCACTCGACCGCATCGTTCCGGATCGCCCCGTCTACCTGACCTCGAGCGATGGACACAGCGCCTGGGTCAACAGCAAGGCCCTCGAAGTCGCTGGGATCACCAGGGACACACCGGACCCGGTCTACGGCCGCATCGATCGAAACCCCGAGACGGGTGAACCCGTGGGAGCTCTCCAGGAGGGCGCCATGGATCTCGTCCAGCTGCCTCCCGAGAGCGATGAGCAGCGCCGCAACGGGCTCCGCTACGCGCTGAAGCTGCTGAACGGCTACGGGATCACCGGCTTCCAGGAAGCGATGGCCCGAGCCGTGGAATTGGAGACCTACGCCGATCTCGACGAGCGGGGCGAGCTGACCGCCCGTGTGGTGGCCGCCCTATGGTGGGAGCGGGATCGCGGAGAGGAGCAGGTTGCCGAGCTGGTTGCCAAGCGCGAGCAGTTCACGAAGGGACGCCTGCGCGCGACGTCGGTGAAGATCATGCAGGATGGCGTGATGGAGAATCACACGGCTGTGTTGCTGGAGCCGTACCTCGGCATGCCTGACGAGCGGGGAATCCCGATGCTCGAACCGGGCCTGCTCAAGCAGGTGGTGACACGATTGGATCGGGAGGGCTTCCAGATTCACTTCCACGCGATCGGCGACGGCGCCATCCGCCAGTCGCTCGATGCCATCGAGGCCGCTCGGAGCAGCAACGGGAACCGGGAGAATCGCCACCATATCTCGCACATCCAGCTCTTCGACCCCGCGGATATTCCGCGCTTTCGGCAGCTGGGAGTGATCGCCAATTTCCAACCTCTCTGGGCCTACGCGGACCCGTACATCACCGAGCTGACCATTCCCTTTCTGGGCGAAGAGCGAAGCCGCTGGCTGTATCCCATCGGCAGCTTGCTTCGAAGCGGCGCGGTCGTGGCCTTCGGCAGTGATTGGAACGTGTCGACTGCCGATCCGTTCGACCAGATCGAGGTTGCCCTCACGCGCATGGCGAGCGACGGAGGGGACGAGAAGCCACTGCTTCCCGACGAGCGTATCGATCTTCCCTCGGCGCTCGCCGCGTTTACGATCAACGCGGCGTACGTCAACGGTATGGAAGACCGAACGGGTTCGATCGAAGTCGGCAAGCTGGCCGACCTGGTCGTCGTCGATCGCAACCTGTTCGAGATCGATCCCAGCGAGATCTCCGAGGCCACGGCCGTGCTCACTTTGCTCGGCGGCGAGCCCGTCCACGGAGATTTTGCGTTCTAGCGTCGCCGAGAGGATCCTCGATGCGTAGAGATCCGCGCTACGACCTACGTGTACGCGGCTCACGGTCTGTCGTTTCCGATGCAATTCTTGTCACGCAGCGTCAACCAACGCGACGACGAATACGGCGGCAGTCTCGAAAACCGCGTTCGACTGTTTCGCGAGGTGATCGAGGAGACCAAGGAGGCCGTGGGAGATACCTGCGCGGTGGTGGTCCGGTTCGCTGTGGGCGAGCTGCTCGGCCCCGCCGGGATCACGTCCGAGGGTGAGGGGCGCGAGGTCGTCCACCTCTACCGGTCATTGTGTCGGGTCGGACCCCCCGGAATTCGCACCCTTCGCCGCGTTGGCGACTGTCTGGTGCCGAGCACGATCGCGCAAGCCGTCTGGGACGGACATCGGGCCGCGCGAGAGTTGGAGGGGCCCAGCGGAAACGCTGCGCCGCTCAAGCTGGAGTACGTACAGCTGGAGCAGCGGTAGGAGCGTTCGACCGCAGGCCCGTGGCCCGCGTCTTCGCCTGCTCGGGACCACCAGCGATCGGGTCGGGTCTTGTGCTCGCCCGGCAGCCGCCGCGTGGCGCGGAGCGCTACCATGAACAGCCCTATGATCCAAAGCCAGAGGTGATCCGTGCCCGTCGTCGAAGTTCCGTCCCGTTATCGCATTCCAACCCAGGGTGAGGGGCAAATCGAAGTCGATGCGCGGACGGTGAGGGAGTGCATCACCGCAGTAGAGGCTCGCTACCCCGGTTTCGAAGAACTGATTGTCGACGCCAAGGGCGGACTGCACCGCTTCGTTCGCCTGTTCGTGAACGGCGACGAGCTCGCCCGCGATGCGCTGGATACTCCCGTCGCCAGCGATGACAAGGTTGCGATCCTGGCGGCAGCTGCCGGCGGCTGACCCCTGTCCCACAGCGCCCCACTTTTCTGGTAGTCTCGCGGCGTACGAACCCAAAGGAGGTGCCCGATGGGCGATGCGAGCGGCGATCGACTGATTCGTCTCGACATGTCAAACCAGACAGCCATTGTCGAACCGTATCCCGAGGCTTGGAAGCTGCTGGGTGGACGAGCGCTGTCGGCGCGCATCTTGCTCGAAGAGTGCGATCCGAGTTGCGACCCGCTCGGTCCCGACAACATTCTCGTGTTGGCGCCGGGTGTGATCTCTGGAACCTCCGCACCCACCTCCGGCCGGATCTCCGTCGGTGGCAAGAGCCCCTTGACGGGCGGCATCAAGGAAGCGAATGCCGGCGGGAATCCGGGTCAAGATCTGATGAAGCTCGGCTACCGCGTGGTCATTGCAAAGGGCAAGCCCGCGGATCCGGAGCGCCGCTACGCGGTCGACATCACCGCCGACGAGGTCAAGGTGATTCCGGCGGACGAACACAAGGGAAAGTGGAACTACACGCTGATCTCCGATCTCGTGAAGACCTACTCGAAGACCGCGTCGTTCATCTCCGTCGGCCCGGCCGGCGAGATGCAGCTCTCCGGAGCCTCGGTGGCGTGCACGGACGCTGACAAGCATCGCCGCCCGGCGCGCCACGCCGGCCGCGGAGGCCTGGGCGCTGTGATGGGGAGCAAAGGCCTCAAATACCTGTCAGTAGATCCCAACAAGCGAGCCGTCCGCAAGCCTGCCGACGGCAAGGCGTTCAACGCGCTTTCCAAGAAGTACACCAAGGAATATATCGCCGGACCTGGTCAGGAGCCCTTCCCGAAGTGGGGCACGAGCGCGATCGTCACGGAGGCCAACAACCTCTACACGTTCCCGCACAAGAACCGGGTGGAGGGCCGCTCTCCCGACGTCGAGACCCTCGACGGCATGCGAATCGTGGAGAGCTTCGAAGAGCGCGGTGGGGGAATGCACAACTGCATGACCGGCTGCATCGTCAAGTGCAGCAACATCGTTCACGATGCCGACGGCAACTACAAGACTTCCGCGCTGGAGTTCGAGACGCTTACGTTGCTCGGTTCGAACTGCGGTATCGCGAGCTGGGAGGACGTCGCAGATCTCGATCGTCTTTGTGACGAAATTGGTCTCGATACGATCGAGACTGGGGCGGCTGTCGCGGTCTACATGGATTCCGGCGGAATGGAGTTCGGTGATGCTTCGGGTGCAAAGCGCCTGCTGAAGGAAATCGCCGAGGGCACCGATCTGGGCCGGGCCATCGGCAACGGTGCCGACGCGATTGGTCGCCGCCAGAAGCACCCGCGCGTTGCAACCCTCAAGGGACAGGCGCTCCCCGCCTGGGATCCGCGGCCCCTCAAGGCGGCGGGGGTCACCTACTGCACCAGTCCGATGGGAGCCGACCACACGGCGGGTTTGGTGGTGGACCCCGGGCAGGCCCAGGAGGACATCGCCCAGGCCTCCCAGGAGTCCCAGATCCTGAATACTGCGATCGATGCGTCTGGCTTCTGTCAGTTCCTGATGCTCAATCTCGAGGAGATCGGCCAGTTCTACAGCTACTTCCTGGGGGAGAGCGTGACGCGCGAACAGATCGCGGACATCGCTTGGCAGTGCATGCAGGACGAGTGGGAGTTCAATCGACGCGCGGGCTTCGGTCCGAAGGACGACGAAATGCCCGAGTGCATGAAGCAGGACGCAATCGGCCCCGCCAAATTCGTCTGGGACGTACCTTCAGATGTGGTCGCCGCGGCCTACAAGCGCTTCGAGGCGCGCGACGAACTCTTCACCCAAAGGCCCAGCTGACGCGACCGCAGGGCGCGCCAACAGCGTTCGAAGCGCAGCCGTGGTTCCGGCTCGCACCTAGACGGCCGGCAAAGCCGGCTAGCACTAGGTGGCCTTCAGCCACCGCGTCTCGGGCCGGATTCGGACGCCTGGCTCGGTCGGGGTTGGTGAGATGGGCTCTAGACTCCTTTGGCGACCTCCGCGAAGGCGCCCTCGAGAGTCTCGAGAACCCTCGCGCACTCTTCCTCTGTGATGACCAGGGGTGGTTGCAGCCGGACGACGTTTCCCAATGAGCCACCCACTCCGACGAGTATTCCCGCTTCCCGACACAGCCGGCGGACTTCCCGCGCTTCGGCGGCCGCCGGCGTCTTCTCGGAATCGGCGATCAGCTCGATACCGATCATCAGGCCCTTGCCCCGAACCTCGCCGATGATCTTGTAGTTCGCCTGGAGCTTCTCCAGGCCGGCCGTCAGCTGGGCGCCCCGCGCCGCCGAGTTCTCGGGCAGCTTCTCATCGAACATGACCTCGATATTGGCGAGTGCGGCGGCGCAGCTAACGGGGTTGCCGCCGAAGGTAGAGAGGTGGCTGCCCACCGTAAACGCGTCACCGATCTCCGGTGTGGCGGTGAACGCGCTCAGCGGAAAGCCGTCCGCAATGCCCTTGGCGAGGGCCATGATGTCCGGATTCACACCATAGTGTTCGATCGCAAAGAGCTTCCCGGTCCGACCGAAACCCGTCTGAACCTCATCGCAGATGAACAGGATGTCGTTGTCGGCGAGGATCTCCTTGACCAGACTGAAGTAGTTGGCGGGGGGTGTGATGATGCCGCCCTCGCCAAGGAGCGGCTCGGCGATGAACGCCGCGACGTTGCCGGCTGTGTGGTACTTGATGACTTCGGTCAGGTAGCTGGCAGCGCGCTCGCCGCACTCTTCCTCGGTCTTGGAGCCAAAGGGGCAGCGGTAGAAGTAGGGCGCTGGTGCGAAGGCGATCCCCGACGCGTAGGGTCCGCCGCTCAGCTTTCGCCCGCTGTTGCCGGTGATGGAGAGCGTCGCGTTGGTTCGTCCGTGAAAGCTGTGGGTGAGCGCGATCATTTCGCTCTTGCCCGTATGGTGCTTGGCGAGGCGCATCGCTCCTTCCAGGGCTTCTGCACCGCTGTTGCCGAGGAAGCTCTTCTGAAGCGCGCCTGGAGTGATCTCGGCCAGCCGCTTCGCCAGCTCGCCGGCCCGCGGGTTGTAATACACATAGGTGCAACAGTGCACCAGCTTCTCCAGCTGCTCCTTTGCGGCAGAGATGATCCTCGGGTGACCGTGTCCCGCGTTGGTTACGGAGATGCCGCTGAAGCAATCCATGTACTCCCGCCCATCGCCAGCGTAGAGAGTCATGCCGCTGGCCCTCTCGGCCTCGATGGGCTCGAAGCCCGGCACCATGCTGGTGATGAGGTATTGGTCGTAGAGTTCCTTGGTCTTCATGGCTTGATCAGCAGACATCTTGGATTCCTCATGCTTGGTTGAGTTGGGGAAGTTCAGCGCTCCGAGACCTTCAGTCCGTGAGCTTCTCCCACGGCATGGTTGAGCAGGCGGCCGGAACGCATGTTGATGGCGGCCCGAAAGCCGCTGTCGGCGTCGGCCAGACCATCGACGGAGTGACGGACCAGCTTCAATACCCACGGAAGCGTCGCGTTGGTGAGCGCCTGGGTGCTGGTCCGGCCAACTGCTCCGGGCATGTTCGTCACGCAGTAATGGACGATGCCGTCGACTACGTAGGTCGGGTCAGCGTGGGTGGTGGGGCTCGTGGTTTCGAAGCAGCCGCCCTGATCCACTGCGACGTCGACGATCACGGCTCCGCGCTTCATGGTTGCAAGATCATCGCGGTGCACCAGCATCGGCGCCTTGGCGCCGGGGATGAGCACAGCCCCAATCACGAGATCCGCCGTCGTCAGCGACTCGCGAATCGCGTGGATATCGGAATAGATCGTCGTCACGTTCGGGGGCATGATCTCTGAGAGGTAACGGAGACGATCGAGATCGACGTCCATCAGGGTGACATAGGCACCGAGGCCCGCCGCCACGGATGCCGCATTGGCTCCGACGACACCGGCGCCAATGATCAGGACCTCTCCTGGCTCCACGCCGGGAACGCCACCAAGCAAGATCCCTCGACCTTCCTGGGGTCGCTCCAGATACTTCGCACCCTCCTGGATCGAAAGCCTGCCGGCTACCTCGCTCATCGGTGTGAGCAGGGGAAGGGTGAGCTTGCCGTGAGGGGAGCGCTCTTGAAGCGTTTCGTATGCGATGGCGGTGATGCCGCGATCCAGACAGGCGCGCGTCAGCTCTTCGTCCGCCGCGAAGTGGAAGTAGGTGAAGAGCTGTAGCTCGGGTCGCATCAGCGGGATCTCGTCCGCCTGCGGCTCCTTCACCTTGACGACCAGCTCGGCCTCGCCCCAGATCTCGTCTGCGCTGCCGGCGATCTTCGCTCCGGCCGCCAGGTAGCGCCCATCGTCGAAGCCCGAGCCTTCGCCGGCAGAAGACTCCACCAGCACCGTGTGCCCGTCGCGAACCAGTAGCTCCGCCCCGACGGGTCGCAGCCCGACGCGATACTCGTCTTGCTTCACTTCAGTGGGCACGCCGATGATCATGTCTCTCTCCGATGGATCTGCGACCGTGGGTTGTCGGTCACGCCCCGATCGTGACACGGTGAGCGTCTTCGGTACGACCGGCCCCGCGCTCTCAAGTGAATCCGCCTACCGACTGCGCGGAAAACCCAGATCCACACCCCGGTGAGCCGGGTCGGGCCATCGCGTTGTCGTCACCTTCGCACGCGTGTAGAAATGCACTCCCTCGGGGCCGTAGATCGAATGTGCGCCGAACAGAGAATTTTTCCAGCCTCCGAATGAATAGAAGCCCAGCGGCACCGGAATCGGAACGTTGATACCGACCATGCCCACTTGGATCTCTCGTTGAAAGCGCCGCGCCGCGCCGCCGTCGTTGGTGAAAATTGCCGTACCATTGGCGTACGGGTTGTCGTTCACGAGGTCGATGGCATCGGTGAAGTGCTCTGCTCGTACGACCGAGAGGACCGGCCCGAAGATCTCGTCGCGATAGATCCTCATCTCGGGCTTGACTTGATCGAAGAGTGTCGGCCCCACGAAGAAGCCTTCCTCGCAACCCGCGATCTTCAGCCCGCGCCCGTCGCTGATGAGGCGGGCACCCTCCTCGACACCCGAATCGATGCACGAGACCACCCGATCCCGATGCTCCCGGGTGATGAGGGGCCCCATCTCCGAGTCGGGATCGTCCGCCGAGCCGATCTTCAACTTGGCAATGCGCTCCTGGATCTTGGGAAGCAGACGATCCGCAGCGTCGCCCACGGCCACCACGACCGAGATGGCCATGCAGCGCTCTCCCGCCGATCCATAGCCGGCCGAGACGGCTGCGTCGGCCGCCAGGTCCAGGTCTGCATCGGGCAGTACCAGCATGTGATTCTTGGCTCCCCCCAGCGCCTGAACCCGTTTACCGTTGCGGGTTCCGCCCTCGTAGATCGCGCGAGCCACCGGGGTGGAGCCCACGAAGCTGAGGGCCGCCACGTCGGGATGTTCGATCAAGCGCTCCACGGCAATTCGGTCGCCGTGGAGCACGTTGAGCACACCGTCGGGTAGTCCGGCCTTCGCGAACAGCTGCGCGAGGCGGTTGGACGCCGAGGGGTCCTTCTCCGACGGTTTCAGCACGACGCTGTTCCCGCAGGCGATCGCAATCGGGATCATCCACAGCGGGACCATCGCCGGGAAGTTGAATGGGGTGATGCAGCCCACCACTCCGAGCGGCTCTCGAATGGAAGTGAGGTCGACGCCTGTCGAGACCTGTTGGGAGTTGTCTCCCTTGAGTAGCTGCGCAATTCCGCAGGCAAACTCGGCGGTCTCGAGACCGCGTTGAACCTCGCCCCGGGCGTCGGGCCGGGTCTTGCCGTGCTCGCCGGCGATGATGCCCGCGATCTCGTCCTTGGCCTCGTCGAGCAGGTTCCGAAAGCCGAACAGGATCTGGGTGCGCCGGGTCAGAGAGGTGTCGCGCCACTCCGGGAAGGCGGCCTTCGCCGCGGCCACGGCGCGGTCGACTTCCTCGACGCTCGCGTACCCGACGCGAGCCACTTCCTCGCCGGTTGCAGGATTGAATACCGGACCCTGGCGACCGGACTGGCCGTCTTGCGGCTTGCCGTCGATCCAATGGGTAATCGTGTTCGACATCGATTCTCTCCTCGTCAATTCCTTCGAATCGGGCATGCCCGACTGGGGCGCGCGTTCTCCGGCGGAACGGCAATCGCTCGAAATTGTCCCGCCGTTCACGTCAATCAACAAGCCTTTTTCTCAATATTCGTAACTAGTAGATTTTCAAGGGATTGAAATCTAGAATATTGAGGATAGTTAACAGTTTAACGGAGTTGCACGATGGCGATCGATGTGGGACCCCGGCTTCGGGAGATCCGCGAGCGGCAGGGGCTCTCCCAGCGCGCGCTGGCCAAACGCAGCGGAATCAGCAACGCGACGATCTCGCTGATCGAGTCGGGAAAGCTGAATCCCTCGGTCGCAGTGCTGAAGCAAATCCTCGAAGGGGTTCAACTCGATCTGGCCAGCTTCTTTGCCGAGGAGGCCTCCGAGCCGGAGCCCGTTGTGTACCGCGCCGACGAACTTATCGAGATCGGCCGCGGTAAGATCTCCTACTGGCAGGTCGGACGAGAGCTCGCCGGCCGCAGTATGCAGATTCTGCACGAACGCTACGCACCGGGAGCGGACACGGGGAAGGTCTCTCTTCATCATGCGGGCGAGGAGGGTGGCGTCGTAATCCGCGGGCACATCGAGCTCAGCGTAGACAATCAGCGCTACGTGCTCGGACCGGGCGACGCCTACTACTTTGACAGCTCTCGGCCGCACCACTTTCGCAACGTCGGTTCCGAGGAGTGCGAGATCGTCAGCGCCTGCAGTCCGCCGAGTGTTTGACGACAGACGCGCCGACTAAGAGGGCGGCGTTGTGGTCTCGCGCGCCAGTGCGCGTCTACGCTTCCCCTCGAAGCGGCGCACCACCCCGATCATCACGAAGACACATAAAAGCCCCGTAACCAGCGACAAGCCGGCGAGAGGCAGGTAGCCGCCTCTCTCGACCAGCATCCCGGCGACCCCTGGCCCGACGGCGTCGCCAAGCGTCCAGACGCCGTCCGAGGCCACCACCCAACGTCCGAGGTCGTCCATCGAAGCGAGAGCGCCCATCAGGTAGGGGACGGCGAATGTGTAGGCCGCAGTCCAGAGCCACAAGCTGAACGCGTACAGGTTGGAATCCTCGCTGAGCGCGAGCCCGCAGGCAGCCAGTACGTTGAGTCCGATTCCGATCGCAATCGGTCCCGTGGTGCCGAAGCGGCCACCCAGCCAAGCTGCAACGACACCGCCGAACAGACCCGCCATACCGGTCACCGTCATCGTCCTGCCGACGCTGTGCTCGTCGAGGCCGATGTTCTCACCGATCTGGGCGACGAAAGTCCACACGCCGCCCTGTCCAACCTCGAAGGTGAACAGTGCCGCCATGGCGACGAGTGCCAGGCTGCGGTTGGGCGCCGAGAGCAGGTTGAGCTTCGTTTCGCGCGTTTTACGCGGCGGCTGGAGCCAAATGAACAATGGCGCGATTGCGAGACTGGCGCCGGCCAGTAGGAAGAAGCCACCGTTGGAGCTGAATGGCACCGTCGCGAAGGGAATCGCGGACGGCTCGAAATTGTGGATGACGCTCGAAGTTACCTGGACGATCGCGAAGACCCGCACAGGATTTCGCGTCGAGGCTGCCGACGCAGTTCCGGCCGCGCCGATCAGTCCGCTGCCCGTCCCGACGAGAAAGCGGGTGACCAGGAGCATCTCGTAGCTGGTTGCGAAAGTCGATGCGGCGTTCGCGGCGCAAGCTAGCAGGCCTCCGGCGATGGCCACCTGGGCGCGCGACCGACGGGCCAGCGGGCTTGCCGCAGCCAGGATGGTGAGTGCGAGCGCCGCGTTCTCGAGCGAGAACAGCCACCCCACGGCCTCTTCGCCCAGCTCGAAATCGCTCATGATCGGCCCGAGCAGCTGGGGCTGGGCGTAATAGCTGAGCAGACTCAGCGACCAGGCTGCGGTCGTGGCGACGATGAGCAGCAGGTTGGCCGGGGGCGCGGCGGCCTCGAACTCGGATGCGGGGGGCGAGGGATGGGTCATCGGAGCGCGTCAGCATACACGAGGGGCGCCGTCGCGAGATGATTGATGACTCGGGTTCACTGACGGGGATCAGGCGGACTCCGCTTGTCGACCGCGCGGACCGTGTCGCTACCATCGCAGCTCACTGCGGAAGCGAGAGGCTCCAGACGGCACTTCGAGTTTTGGGAGTGGAGAAACGAGAACGTGAGGAAGAGGTGACGAGGGAGGTAACGAGACATGAGCGGTAAGATCATCGCGATCCACGTTGCGCGGTCCGAAGGTGGCTCTTTGCAATCGCTGACCGAGGCCGAACTCGTCGCAGATCAGGGCATCGTCGGAGACCGCTACTTCCAAGCCGACGGCAGTCGGCCGGAAGCCTCACTGAGTCTGGTGGAATCCGAGCAGGTCGAGCACCTCAACGCCGCTCTCGGCTCGAAGCTGCACCCAGCCGAGACCCGTCGCAACATCGTGACGCGCGGTGTGTCGCTCAACGACCTCGTTGGCAAGCAGTTCAGCTTGGGCGCAGTTCGCGTGGAAGGCATCGAGCTCTGCGAGCCGTGCCGATATCTGGGCGGGCGATTGGAATCGATGCACGAGCGAGATGAAATCACGGCTGCACAGATCGTTGCTGCGCTGACACACCGCGCTGGGCTTCGGGCACGCATCATCGAAAGCGGAACGGTTCGAGTGGACGATCCGATTCTCGTCTGAGCTGCCCCGCCCGTTACTGGCAGTTCGGATCGACGAAAGCCTGGCCCTGATGGTAGAGGGCCAAGCGCAGGCGGATCTCTCGGATCGCAGCCGCGTCGGTGGCGGTTTCGGCGGCCCGGCTGGCGCTGGCGACCGCGACGTCGAAGCGGCCAGCCGCGGCGTAGGCCGCGGCGAGGGTGTCGAGTAGCCAGGGATCCCCGGAACGCGACGCGGGGCCCTCGATGGTTCGAATCGCCGCTTCGGCGTCGCGGATCGTTGCGTCGCTGCAGGTTGCCAGCGTCCAGGCCAGGTTGTTGGCGGCCTCCACGTAGTCGGGCACCAGGCGCAGGGCTTCGCGACCGTGCCGAACCGCCGCGCTCGGGTCGCCGAGCGCTGCCTCGATCTCTGCCATGGCTCGGTGCAACTCTGCCGTGCCACCCTGCTTCTCGAGCGCACGTCGGAGCTGTACTCGAGCTTCGGCGTGGCGGCCGGTCAGCCCCAAGGCCAGACCGTATCGACCCACCGCCTCGATGTTCCCGGGCTCCTGCCGCAGCAGTTCGCGGTAGGCGCGAAGGGCGTCTTCGATGCGGCCGCGCGCCAGGGCCACATCGGCGAGTCCGAGCTGGGGGGAGGTCCAACTCGGCGCGAGCCGCGCCGACTCGGCGAAGTGTCGCTCCGCTTCATCGGGATGCTCCTGCTGCAACAACTCGTTTCCGAGTGCATTGTGGGCGAGGTAGTTCCCGCGGGTGACAGCCAGCGCGCGCCGGTAGAGTGTCTCCGTATCGCTCCAGGTCTCCACCTGGCTCCGCGCCGCAGCCCCGATCGCTACCAGTACGAGACATGCTGCCCAAGCGATCGCGGTTCGTCCCAGCCGCCAGCGTTCGGCCAGGTCGACGGCGCCCCAGCTGATCAGAACGAGCAGGCCGATCTGAGGCAGATAGGTGTAGCGGTCCGCGTGCGACTGCATGCCGACCTGCACCAGCCCGATCACTGGAATCAACGTGCCCAGAAACCAGAACCAGCCCATGGGCAGATAGGGGCGGGCCGAAGCCGCTCGCAGGGCGAGCGCGGTGGCGACGCCTAGCAGCAGTGCCGAGCCTCCCACCCGCCAGGGGTCGAACTCGAATGGGTGCGGATAGAAGGCCGCCAACCCCGACGGCCAGAGTGTCTTCCAGGCGTAGAGCACATAAGACTCCAACGCGTTGCCTAGCCGCAGGCTGATCGGTAGCTGTGACAGGTTCGATACGGAGCCCGCCGCGCGCTGCACCCCCAAAGTGATTGCGCTCGCCACGGCGACGAGAGCGAACATCGGAAGCTTCTCGAAAATGGCGCGCCGAATCAGCGGGAGGGCGAACCCCCCATCTCGGCCCAGCCGCTGCAGCGGCCAGAAGTCGAGCAGCAGAAAGACGAAGGGCAACGTTACGAGCGTGGGCTTGGCGAGCAGCCCGAGGATCAAGCAGAGGAGCACAAGCCCGTAGCGGCGGACGTTGGTTCGCTCGGTGTAGCGCGCGTAGGCGAGCATGCCGAGCATCCAGAAGACACCCGAGAGCACATCCTTGCGTTCCGAAACCCAGGCGACGGATTCGACGTGGAGAGGGTGAATGGCAAAGAGAGCGGCTGCGAAGGCGCTGCGCCAGACCCCGCCGGTCATGCGCGCAAGCGCCAGGAACAAGAGAATCGCGGCCAGCGTGTGAAGGCCGACGTTCGTCCAGTGGTAGCCCGCCGGTTCCAGTCCGTAGGCCGCGTAGTCGAGTTGAAGCGAGAGAGCGGTGAGCGGGATCCAGTTCGAAAAGTAAGGACGAAACGCGTTTTCGAGGCCGGTGAGACTCAATCCGTCGCGGAGATTGGGATTCTGGACCACGTACATGTAGTCGTCGAAGCCCACGAACTGGTGATTCCGGACGGGTAGGAATACCGCCAGACAGGCTGCTGCCAAGAGCAGCGCGATCCACCCGTGAGGACGCACCGGCGCAACGTAGCGCTGTGAATTGCGCGTCGGAAGCGACCGTTCGTGGGAGGCGGCGTTGTAGCCGCATTTCAATCCCGGGATCTCCGCTCTATCCTCGCTGACGCACTGGCGCCGGCCCTAGGGATCGGTATTCGGCGAGCCTGCGCTTGCCGCTGCCAGAGGACATCGATGACCGCCAGCCAGCAGCACGCCCTGCCCGAATCGTTGTGGGCGGCCACAGCGCCACCGGCAGCGAGCTTCGCGCCTCTTGAGGGCGAGCGATCGGCTGATCTCTGCGTAGTGGGCGGCGGCTTTACCGGTCTCTCTGCGGCGCTGCACGCTGCCGAGGCCGGTGCGGACGTGGTGCTGGTCGAGGCGGCAGAGCCCGGCTGGGGAGCCTCGGGACGCAACGGGGGCCAGGTCATTCCCGGGCTCAAGCTCGATCCCGACGATCTCGAACGACGGCTCGGGACCGATCGAGGCGAAGCGCTGGTCGACTTCGCCGGCTCGGCCCCGGACCTGGTGTTCGAGTTGATCGCTCGTCACGGCATCGAGTGCAGCGCTCGGCGAGAGGGCTGGATCCACGCCGTCCACGCGAGCCCGGCTCTGGCTGGAGAGGAAGAGCGGGTGCGTCAGTGGCGTGAGCGGGGGGTGGAGATCGACATGCTCGACCGCGACCAGGTCGCGGCGCTGCTGGGCACAGAAGCGTATCTGGCTGGCTCGCTCGACCGCCGCGGGGGGTGGTTGCAGCCTCTCGCCTATGCGCGAGGCCTCGCGTGTGCGGCCGAGCTGTGCGGCGCTCAGCTACACGCCGAGTCGCCTGCCACTCGCATCGAAAGAAGCGGCGGCGGCTGGCGGGTCTCGACACCGAGAGGCGTCGTAGTCGCCCGGCAGGTGCTGATCTGCACGAACGCGTATACCGATGCCCTCTGGCCACGCCTGGGTCGAAGCTTCGTTCCCATTTCGAGCTACCAGGTGGCGACCTCACCTCTCCCCGAGAAACTGCGCACGCGCATCCTTCCCAAAGGCCACGCAGCATCGGATACGCGCCGGCTGCTCAAGTACTTCTGTCTGGATCCAGCGGGTCGACTCGTCATGGGCGGCCGGGGTCGATTTCGCGAGACAGGCAAGCGGGCGCTCTACCGGCACATCGTCGCATCGCTCGGTCAGCTCTTTCCGGATGCGCGGGATGCGACGCTCGAGTTCTATTGGAGTGGACGGGTTGCACTCACCCTCGATTCCCTTCCGAGTATCTTTGAACTGGGCCCGGGCTTCTGGGGCGGTGGAGGCTACAACGGACGAGGCGTGGCCATGGCGACGGCGGTCGGACGTCTCCTGGCCCGGTGCGCGGGCGGCGAAGTCGCCGAGGGTCTGCCCTTCCGGCCGGTCGCGCCGCGGCCTATTCCGTTGCACGGCTTTCGGCGCCCAGCGATCGAGCTCGCCGTCGTCTGGAAACGATTGCTCGATGGCTGGGAGACGCGCCGGCGGTAGTCTTCCGAAACCGCCGTCGTCAGTCGCCGTGCTCGGCCGCGACGCGGCCGACGGCGGGTCGCGCCTCGACGCGGTCCGAGAGCTCGGAGAAACTTCGAACAAGCACGTTGCAATGGCAAGGCCAGTTGTGGTTTCGTGAGAGCGAGTCTTGCGCCAGCCAGAAGACACGGAGGAAAGTCGAGCCATGACCGAGGTTCCGCCCAGAATCTTGACGGGGGAGCAGTGCTCGTTCTATCGCGAACACGGCTGGCTGTTGGTGGAGCGGCTGATTCCGGATGCCTGGCTCGAACGCCTCCGCGACGCCGTGGATTCAATCGTCGAAGACAGCCGCTCGATGTCGGAATCGAGCCCGGCCGTCGAGCTCTGGAGAGATCACAGCCGTCAACGCCCGAGCCTGTATCACGTGGACTCCCCCGACGACATGCAGCCGGCCATCTGGGAGTTCGCCTCGACGTCGTCGCTGGTGGACGCGGCATGTGACCTGCTCGGCTCACGGGTCCGGTACCGCTACGGAGCGCTGCGCTTCCGAAAGTTGGGCCCTACGGATCTCTGGCACCAGGACATGCCCTTCGACGCCCTCGAGGGCAGGGCCGTGCTCGCGGGCGTCCACCTTCACGACACGGGGCCGAGGCACCCGCGGCTCCAGGTGATCTCGGGCAGCCATCGCGGCGAAACCTTCAGTCATCTGGATCCCGCAGGCAGCTTCATCGGTGAACTCAACGCCGATGAAATGCGGCGGGTGGACGCCGGTCGCGCAGTCGACCTGACGGCACCCGCGGGCTCGGTCGAGTTCCTCGACTACCGCACGCTTCACCAGGATATGTATGGCGGCGAGTCCGAGGGGGGAGCCCTGCTGTACGCCGCCTACGCGGCCGCGGATGCGGTGCCGATCGGCGAGGCCCGTTATCCAGCCGTGCCGTCCAGCGGCAAGGGACGACTGCTCGGAGCCCAGGTGGGTCCGCTCTAGCGAGCCTCGATCATCGAGCTGGGCTCTAGGCTGCACAGACATCTATTTCCTGTGAAGACCAGCCGTTAGGCCCTCCCGCTGCGTGCTGCCGGAGGCCTCGCGGATGGTCCGCGCCCCGCGCTTTACCTCCCCCCCCTTCATGCCGATTAAGCGGGTAGTGGCGGGCGTCCTTGGCGGCGCCACCACGGGGGAATCGTCGTGGGTTTGCGTCGAAACTGCCTCGCCATCGTGGCTTGCGTCTCACTCGGGCTGGTCTCCACACCGGCCGACGCGGAGACCCTCACCTGGGGCGGTGCCAACATCTGGTCGCTCGGCGATACGAGCAACGCGTATCTGGTCAACGCGAGCAACGTCACGATCACGATCAGCGACCCGGACGGGGCGTTCGATGGCAACACCGAACCCCTGGCATCGCCCGGAGCGCCTCAAACCAGCGCCTACATCGACCCCACCGGCAACGGAGGGGCGGAGAGCTTGTTCATCAAGACTCCGAACAACACCAGCGCTGTAACGATCACGATTGCGTTCGACAGTCTGGTGACGGACGTGTCCATCGCCACCTACGATATCGACCGCAATCCCCCGGGAGACTACATCGACGTCATGAGCGCCGTGGCCACCGACGGCGTTTCGTTTTTCGACCCCGCCTCGGTCACGGGTAACGGCTCGGAGAGCTGGACGCTCCAGGGTGACGGCCAGACCATCATCGGGACGGGGAACGCGGACCAGACCGGAGGCAATTCGGCCAATGGCACCGCGAACTGGTTCTTCGACGACCCCATCAACTCCATCACGTTCACCTACACCAACGGCGATCCGCTCCTAGGCGTGCAGTGGACGTCGTTCTCGACCATCTCATTCACTCCGCTTCCCGAACCGGGGACGGCGGTGTTGTTCGCGGGGGGGCTGCTCGGCCTCGCTGCCTACGGCCGTCGTACGCGCAGCACTCGTCACACGTCCTGAGCGGAGGCTCTCTCGACGCCGCGCCAGGGCTGTCGTCGTCCGCAAATCGTGGATCTCCCAGGCGAACTGGCGGCGACCGGCGACATTGCGACAGCTCTTCCCCGAATGTCGATCTATAGGCAGCTTCGCCCCAATCCGCACGATGCCGAAGGTCTTACACGGCTGCTCGCGCCTTGGCGGGATCGAAACTGTCAGCGCTGGGGTTGATCGGAGGAGCCAGACGTGTTGGGATGTAGGGTCCATTCCCTTCACGCGAGGTTGTGATGTCCGATACCAGCGGCGACTCGAAGCTTCAAATTCACTTTGCACGGACCGCGGCGGTCGGAGCGTTGGTCGCAGCACTCGTCGCGCCGACCGCGAGCCTCGCCGTGGAGTACACAGCCGCACGTAAGCTGGGGCGTGGCGTGGCGGGAATGACGCTCGGGTTCCTCGAGGTTCCAGGGAACATGGTGGCATTGAGTCGCGAGAGCGGGCCTGCGACCGGTATCCCGTTGGGGTTCGCGCTCGGCCTAGGGAAGTTGGTTGCGCGCGAGCTGATCGGAGTCTACGAGTTCCTGTCCGCTCCGTTCAGCGCACCGGCAGGATTCGTCCCGATTCTCGAACCCGAGTTCCCCTGGGACTACTTCGAGTCGAGCTCGGCGCCGGCGTACAGCTTCACCTCGAGTGGAAGACGGGCCCTCGAGCAGATCCCCGGCGTGGTCGTCAGCAGGGAAGCGAGCGGGCTCCGCATCAGGTTGCCAAGCGATCTGCTGTTCGAAACGGGCCGATCGGCGCTCTCGCCCAGCGCGAAGGCGCGGCTGTCCAAGGTGGCGTCCGCACTGCGTGAACACCCGGCTTCCCGCGTGTCCGTACAGGGTTTTACGGATTCCACCGGGGGCCTGACAATCAACATGTTGCTTTCGGAAGCGCGCGCTGCGGCGGTTCGCAACTACCTCATGGAGCAGGGAATCGCGCCGACACGCATTTCCAGCGCGGGCTACGGGGCGCAACGGCCAATCGCCAGCAACGACACCTCCCAGGGCCGGCAGAGCAACCGCCGCGTCGAGCTGGAGCTACGGACTCCCGACGTCGCAGCGTTCGATTGATCGATCGAGCCCTCGACCAACGTTCAACAACGCCCCCGATCGGCTAGAGTTCCCAGCCGAGAAGTTCGCGCTGGTACCGCGTTCGAGTGCGCGCTCTAGCTCGAGGTAGGAGAGCGCGGGGCCGCTCGTCGAATTACGGCGCGGGTGCGCGCTTTGGATCCGCGGAGCGAATCGAGCGATGCGCAAGTGGATCATCGTCGCCGTCCTAGCGCTCGTGTTGGGTGGTGGGCTGTGGGTCGCAGTTGCGAATCTCGATGCGTGGCTCAACGAGAATCGCGGGTGGGTCGGAGAACAGCTCTCGGCTGCACTCGGGCGAGACGTGAGCTTCGGCGAGGTGGGCATCTCGCTGCGAAGCGGGTTGGGGGTGCGCGCTCGAGATCTGCGCATCGGTGAAGATCCAGCGTTTTCGAAGCAGGACTTCGTCCAAGCCGAAGCTGTAGACGTGCGAGTCAAGCTGCTGCCGGCCCTGTTCGGCGAGATCCAGGTGGCTCGCGTCGTGCTGCGCGCGCCCTCGGTCAGCGTGATCCAGACCTCCAAGGGGCTGAGCATCGACAGCCTCGGTGGACGAGCGGCCCGAGACTCCGAAGGGGCGCGCCCCGATGCTCCAGCGGAAGGCTCGGAGGCGGCGCTGGCGGTCACCGTCGCGATCATCGACGTACGCGACGGCCACCTGCGCTGGATCGACAAGACGTCTGAACCCCCGGTCGAGTTGGCGGCCGAGCAGATTGACTTCAGCGCCTCCGATCTGAGTCCCAGCGAGCCCGTGAGCTTCGAGTTGACGGCAGCCGTATTGGGATCCGCAAGTCCCAATTTGCGGTTTTCGGGAACCATCGGTCCCGTGGACGCCGACGCGCCGAGGGTCGACGTCGAACTCGAAGTAGATCCGCTGCCGATCGACCCGGCGCTCTCGGTGCAGCTCGTTTCGGATCGTCTTCCCGCGGAGCTGACCACTTCGGGCTCGGCTCGCGTCGAAGCTCGAGCCAAGGGCACGCTCGCGCAACTAGAGATCGTTGCGACGGTCGACGCCCAGCAGGCCGCCGTGCGTTACGGCGAAAGTCTGGACAAGCCGGTAGGTGTTCCTTTGCAGCTCGATTTCAGCGCCACTCTGCAGGGTGATAGCCTGACGGTCGCCAACGCAGATCTGGTGGTTGCGGGCACCACGATTCACTCGGAAGGTCGGGTCGAGAGCTTCGACGCACCCAAGGGGCATTTCAGCCTAGCTTCGGAACAGGTGGCGCTCGCAGACCTCGGGCTCGTCGGTGACGACGACGAGCCAACGGAGCTGCGCGACGTCGAGATCGATGGAACGTTCGCCCTGCCGCCCTCGGGACTGGATCTGCACGCGCGGCTCGGATCATCGAGCGGCTCGGCCGGCGGCGCGACCTATCAGCAGCTAGCTCTTGCGCTGCGCTTCCAGAATGGGCGAGCCACCATCGAAGAGCTGACACTGCGCGCTTTCGAGGGTGACGTCCAGGTGAGTGGCTATTTCGATCTGGCCGGCGAGCGTCCGTTCTTCGATCTGGATTCGAGTCTCCGGGGTGTTCGCATCGAGGACGTGATCGAGAGTCAATCGAAAGCGGCCGGCCACTTCGTACAGGGCGCGCTCGACGCACAGCTCACCGCTCGGGGCGCCGGCTCGAGCTGGGACGACGTGAAGCGGGAGTTGACGGGAGACGCCAATCTCGTACTCGAGGACGGCAAGCTTCGGGACGTCAACCTGGCGGAGAGCGTGCTCGAATCGGTGACGGGAATCCCCGGTCTCAGCCAACTGATTTCTCCCAGCGTGCGCGCGAAGTACCCCGAGGTTTTCGGCGTGGGCGAGACGGTCTTTGAAAAGCTGGATGCGCATCTCGAGATCCGCGACGGTTTCGTTCATGTTCGCGATCTGAATATTCGAGCGCGAGACTACGCGCTGAGCTGCGAGGGCCGCTATTCGTTGGATGACGCCCTCGATATGCGGGCCGTTCTCCGGCTGTCGGAACCACTGAGTCGAGATCTGGTCGCTTCGGTCAAGGAGGCCAGCTATCTGCGCGATTCGAGCGGCCGGATCGAGATTCCAGTGCTCCTCAGGGGGCCGCTGTCCGGGATTCGCCCCCAGCCGGACTTGCGCCACATCACTCGTGCAGTGCAACAGCAGATCGTTGGGGGCCTGCTCGATCGCGCGCTCGGTTCCTCCAAGAGCTCGCGAGGGGAAACAGAGTCGGACGAACCAACTGGCGAGGAGGCTCCGCCAGCGGATGCCACCGAAGAGCTGCTGCAGCGGGGGCTCGACAGCCTGTTCAAGCGCAAGAAGTAGCGGGATACGTCGAGCCCGCCGGAATTACTCGCCCTTCATCAGTTCCAGGTACCACGCCGTGAAGTCTTGGGTCATTTCTTCCATCGTCGAATAGGGGCCGGGTTCGTAGAACCTCGAGTTCACTCCCGCCTGGTTGTCCTGGATGATCTTCTTGTCTGCCAGGGTGGTCACGTGCCAGAGCCAGGTCAGATCGTCCAACTGGTAGTCCACCCCCTCCGCTGCGTCCGCGTTGACGAGCCAGGTAATTTCGCAGTCGGTTCGATCGATCTCTCGCGGGGTGAAGCGATACACGACGACGTGATCGCAGTAGGCCAGGAAGAACGTCACCGGTCCAATCTGGATGTCAGCGGCGCCACCGTCGAATCCCGTCAGATCGCCGAGCAGCGGCGCCAGCGGCTTGCCGTCGCGACTTCCCGTCTGGTAGCCCTCGAGTAACGGGGACCGCCAGTAGACTCGATCGATTCCAACGCCATGCGCGCCCGGTCCTCGGCGAAAGATCCCATCTCGCAACAAGCCGGCGCTCTCGGTCCGCTCCAGCATCTTTTCTTTCAGATCCTTGGAGTGTTTCTCCGGATACGCCAGGCTGTGGCCCTTCGAGTACTCTGGATGCGCGGTGCGGCAGTGGTGGCACTCCGAGTAGTTCTCGACGGTCAGCTTCCAGTTGGCGGAGATCGGATAGTTCGCCCTGTGGGCGACCTTCGCTCGATCCAGCCGGTAAGGCCGCATGGGTTCGGCCAGATCTTCCTCGACGGAGTCGAAGGGAATTGGATCGGAATCGAAGTTGATGAAGATCAGGCCTTGGAAGATCTGCGTCGCGACACGCTTGAGCCCGTATTGCTTCCGGTCGAAGTCATTTCCGGTGTGACTGGCGCCGCGCAGGCTGCCGTCAAGCTGGTAGGACCAGCCATGATAGGGACATACCAACATTCGCTCGTGTCCCGCCGGCTCCACGCAGACCCTCGATCCCCGGTGCCTGCAGACGTTGAGCATCGCGGCGATGCCATCCTTGCTGTGAACAATGATCAAGGATTCACCGGCAATCTCGAACAGGAAATAGTCGCCAACTCCGGGAATCTGGCTGACGTGGCCGACGTAGAGCCACGCCTTCAGGAACAGGCGCTCGATCTCGCGCTCGAAGACGCCTGGATCATTGTAAAAGGCGCGCTGCAGCGAGAAACCGGACTGCTGGCTGGCGACCAACGTTGAGATGGACTGACTCATCGGCCCCATGATAGCCATCCGGCGTTGCGCGGGCCGCCCGCCGGCCGCGAGTCGGGGTTCGGTTGACTCGCTTCGGCGGAACGGGTTAGAACTGCGGCAATCGGGTTCCTCGACGTACAATGACGATTGGCCGGAACGAAGACCTGGCGATTCCGCGGAAAGCGGAGCGGCTGGCGAGGATCTCATCGTGATGTCCATTGCGAGTGCGCTAGGAGAGCCGTCGTGAAGCTTCGCGCCGTGATAGCGATGATGGAGCACGAGACGAACACGTTCTCCCCCGTGCCGACGCCGCTCGAGCGCTTCGGCAGTCCGGATGTGCCGACGGGGGCGGAGGTCTACCGCCGCTTCAAAGGTACGGGAACCGGGCTGGGCGGCCTGTTGGATGTGGCGGACCGAGCAGGCATGGAGATCGTCACGCCGATCGCCGCGAACGCGGCGCCCAGCGGTCCGGTCGAGGCGGCCGCCTACGAGTCGATCTGCGACGCGATTTGCGAGGCCGTGGCCCAAGGCTGCGACGTTTGCTTCCTCGATCTACACGGGGCGATGGTCACGGAGGAGCTGGATGATGGTGAAGGGGCACTGCTCCGACGGATTCGCCGGCTGGCACCGGAGCTGCCGATCGCCGTGAGCCTCGACCTCCACGCCAATCTCAGCGACGAGATCGTCGACCACTGCACCGCGCTCGTCGGCTACAAGACCTATCCCCACATCGACATGTACGAGGCAGGCGAGCACGCCGGCCGTATCGTCGTCGATGCCCTCGCTGGCAAGCTCGATCCCGTGGTGTGCTGGAACAATCGCCCGATCCTGGCCCAGACGTTGCGCATGGGGCACGAGGATCGACCGATGGGGCCTCTGGTGGAACTGGCGCGCAAGGAAGAGGGAGCCGGTCTGCTGGCTACCTCGGTGTTCGGCGGTTTTCCGCTGGGCGACTGTCGTCACGCAGGAATGTCGGTGGTGACCGTCTCCAACGGCGACCGGGCGACAGCCGAAGCCGCGTGCGAGCGCTTGCTCGATGTGGCGTGGGGCGCGCGCCGAGAATTCGTCTTTCAATCGGAAGCCCTGGCGGAGACCATCGAACAGGCGAAAGAGCTCGACACAGGACCGATCATCCTGCTCGATCACGCCGACAACTCGGCCTCGGGCGGAACCCAGGACACGGTTGCCGTGCTCCGCGAGGTCTTGGAGCAGGGCCTCGAAGACGTCGCCATGTTCGGCATCTGCGACCCGGAGGCGGTCGAAGAAATGGTCGTCGCGGGTGTCGGCAATACCCTGACGCTGCGGCTGGGCGGAAAGGTCGATATGCCGGCGATCGGTCTGGTCGGCGAACCGCTCGAGCTCACCGGCCGCGTCCGCGCCATCACCGACGGGGATTTCACGGTGACGGTTCCGATGGGTCGGGGTACGCTCACATCGATGGGTCGCAGCGCGGTCCTCGACACTGGAAGCATCGAGGTGGTCGTGTGCTCGCGACATACCGAGCCCTACGATCTTGGCTGCTTTCGGAGTGTCGGGATCGAGCCAACCCAGAAGAAGTACCTGGTTCTGAAATCCCGGATCCACTACCGCGCCGGGTTCCGCGCCATCGCCCGACACGAGCTTCCGTGCAACGGAATTGGCGTCACCAGCAGCGACAACGATCTGTTCGACTTCAAGAAGGTGCGCCGCCCCATCTTTCCGCTCGATCTCGACGCCGCGCCGGGGCCGCGCAAGGCAGGTGCCTGAGGTGCGAGGCTCGGATCGATTCGAACGCAAGGGTCTGGGGCGCGCACTCCGGTTTTGGTTGGCTGTGTTGAGCGTCTGGATTCTCGCGACGTCGGTGAACGCGCAGTGGATACCGGGTGAGATCCCGCTGGCCGATGTGCTCGAAGTCCTCGTGGTCGACCGCGAGATCCTGGCAATCGATGCAGCGGGCGGTGGTCAAACCGTGGCGAGGCTGCGGCTCGCTGAAACGGTCGCCTGGAAGGGCGCCCGAGGCAAGATCGGCGTAGTGATCACCGATCAGCGGATTCTGGCCGCGTCGACCCAATCCGGATCTTGGCAGGAGACCGATTTCGGGCGCGTGGAGATCCCGCCGGAAACGGCGCTGCTCGGCGAGCGGGTCGCGCTTCTGATCACGTCGGAGCGCGCCCTGGGCTTCGATGGCGGCAGCGGAAACCTGGTGGAGTATCGGCTGGGCGTCGACGAGCCGGTGCTCGGCGCCCGCGTCGGGAGCAACGTGGCAGTCGTCGTGACCGGACGTCAGGCCTTGGGGCTTTCGCCTTTCGTGGGCGGCTTCTTTCGGGTGCCCTTGAACTTGCGCGACCCTGTCCAGTCGATCGATGCGGAGTCGAATCTGGCCACGTTGACCACCGCCAGGACGCTGATGATCTTCCGCGCCACTACCGGCAGCTGGGAGGAACGCCGGCGTGAACTCCGCTGAAGGCTCCTCTTTGGTTCCTGCAAATTGCCGGATTTTCACGGAAATCCGGAATACTGCCGAGCCCTTGAGAGCAAAGGGGCTGAGGCCGCAACAATTCCGCTATCCCCAAGGGCAGATCATCCGTCATTCTGACTAGAGGCGGGCGGCGACGCGCCGCTGTCGCCCAAGGAGGACTCCCATTGAGCGAAAAACTTCTCAGCGCCATTCCCGTACTGCCGGTTCGCGATCTCGGTAAGAGCGTACCGTTCTATCAGGATCGCCTCGGATTTACGCCGGCCTTCGAGTTCGGGCCCTACGCCGGCGTGGTGCGCGGCGGCATCGAGATCCATCTCGACGCCGGAGTCCCCGAAACCGAGCCCGTGACCTGCCGGATCAGCGCCCAGGGCATCGAGGCTGTGTACGAGGAGTTGCGGAAGCAGGACGTGATCCACCCGGACGAGCCGCTCGAGACCAAGCCCTGGGGGATGCGTCAATTCAGTGTTCTCGATCTCGACTCGAACCGGATCACGTTCGCCGAGCCCGCGGCCGACGCCGCGCAGACGGCGCCCGCCTTGAAAAAGTTCATGATCACGTTTACGCACATCGAAGGCGAGCGGGAGAAGATCCGCCAGGAAGACGTGCCCAGACTGATCCAAGCTCACCAGGACTGGGACACCGAGGTCAAAGCGCAGCCCAACTCATCGCTCGTCTACCTGGACGACCCCACCAAGGCGAAGACCGTCCGGATGCACAGCGACGGAAGACTCGAGGTGATGGACGGGCCCTTCACCCAGGGCCCCGAGGCGGCCGGAGGCTTCTACATCATCGAAGCCGAGTCGATCGACCATGCAGTCGAGGCGGCCAAGCGGCACCGCTGGATGGTCGGTGCCAACGAGGTGCGGGAGCTTCACCCTCAGATTGGGTCGATGATGTCCGCGCTGGGTTGACCGTGGCAGTGGGAACGTCAGTGGAAGCCTTCGATCTGCCCGACGAGCTGCGCGACGAGACTCGTGCGGCCTGGCATCGCTACCTCGATCTGCTCGTGCCGTTTCGACCCGACTTGCATCGCTATTGCAGAAGTCTCACCGGTGAACCCTGGGACGCCGAGGACCTGGTTCAGGAAACGCTGCTCCGGGGCTTTGGGACTCTCGGCAGTGTTCATCAGACGATTCGAAATCCGCGCGGCTATTTGATTCGGATCGCCAGCAACCTGTGGATCGATATGCTGCGCAGCCGGGGTTCCGAGGGCGCAGCGCTGACGGCGGTCCACCGCGAAACACCGGAGCTCGATCGCGCCGAACCGGACGCGGGCGATGTTCGAAAGGCCGGCGAGCGGCTGATGCAACGGCTCTCACCTCAACAGCGGGCCGCGGTCGTGTTGAAGGACGTGTTCGAAATGAGTCTCGAGGAGACCGCTGAGCTGCTCGGAACCACGATCGGATCGGTCAAGGCCGCGCTTCACCGCGGCCGAGCACGCCTGCGCGATCCGGCCGCCGGCGCCCCTCGCTCCACTGGGCCGTCACAGGCAATCGTGGACCGCTTCGTACACCTGCTCAACGACGCGGATCTCTCAGGGCTGCTCGCCCTGATGAGCGACACCGGCTCGGTCGAGATGCTCCCCTCCCTGGTCGAGACGGGTCTGGATCAATTCGAGCGCAAGGGCAGCTGGTTCTGGCACGCTGTCCACGTCCACCCGGAGCTACCCGCAGAGATTCGACCCGAGAAGTTCGTCAACGAGCGGGGCCACTTCCAGGGAGAGGCCGTCATGCTCAGCTTCTCTCTGGGGACTGGAAGAAAGTTGCTCGAGGCCGTTGCCCGACTCGAGGAGCGAGATGGCCGTATTACCCGGGTGCGCGCGTACAATTTCTGTCCCGAAACGGTGCGAGAGGTCGGCGACGCGCTGGGACTCGAAGTCGGTGCCATTCCCTACCGCCCTCCGACACCCAAACCCGGCCGCTACTGGGCGAAGCCCGAATCGGCAGCTCCCGAAGGGGAGGCGTCATAGGCTCAGAGAACCGCGAGCGTGCTTCGCCGACACATCATCGAGACTGATAGTGAGTTCAGGGCGCTTGTCGATTGCCCGTCGAACCGGCGATGCCCCGGGCAGCCTTCAGGATCTGGGAGTTCTCCGGTCGAATCTCATAATTGGGGTTGGAGTACACCCAGCGGATCTCGCCGCCAGCTTCCACCAGAAAGACGCTCGGGACGGGCAGCTGATGGTGATCGTGCCCCGACGCTTCCTCCAGGTCGATTCCGTAGTTGGTGTACTCGAGCACTTCGGCATCGCCCAGTTGAAACGCGATTCCGAACGCCCGGGCCGCGCCGAGCGAACCATCCGAGTAGAGCGTGTAGCCCAGGTCGTGCTTCTCCAGGCTGGTGGTCAGGGCAGCGGGACGGTCCGCACTGATGGCGATGACCGGAAAGCCGAGCTTGGCCAGCTCCGTTTCGATCTTGCGCAGCTCTCCGAGCTGCGTATTGCAGTAGGGTCACCAGCCCCCGCGGTAGAAGACGAGTAGGGCACCGGTATCCCGCACTGCTTTCGAAAGATCGACGGGCGCACCTCGAACGGTGTAAACCGTCGCCGAGGGCACCGACGTTCCCGGCGCCAGCGGCTCGACCGTCTCTGCGCTCGGATAGGCCAGATCCGCCGCCGCGGCTGCGCCGGCGCCCAGTAACAGCACTGCCAGCCAGGCGACGAGATTCCTCTTGCCGCAGCGCGATCTCATCCGGCGGATGCTAGCAAGCGTAGGCTTGTCGTGTTGCTGGGCGTGCTTCTTCGAGCAGACGAGCCGTGGGTGAACCCGCGCGTTGGCGAGTTGCACCCCACTTGCCGCGTTCTTGCCGGACGCTTCTGGAAAACCGTCCAGCGGCTCAAGTGAGTGGAGAAGCGGACGATGTATCGGGGGAGGTCCCCCCCAATGGAAAATCACACCCTCGCTCTCGCCATTCTTGTCACCTGCCTGGGATTCGTCGTCGCCAGCAGTCATGCCGACGAATTCGAGGAGGTCGAACAACAATTTCGAAGCCAGCTCGACGCGCGCATCAATGAGCAGCTGTCGGAGGTGGCCCACCGTGCGCTCGACGAGCAGATCCAAGCTCTGAGCGTGGCGAGGACTGCTACCGAAGCTCGAGCGGCAAGCCGCCCGACCGAATCTGCGCCCGACGCTTCACAGATCGCTGCCGCGATCGTTGCGCAAAAACCGATCGACCCGCAACTCGCCCGCAAAACCCCCTAGCTGCTCACGGATTCAGACACTCCAGCAGCGACGCCTTTGGTACGCGCAGCCGGTGAGCGTATCGCTCGCTACCGCCGCGGCTTGCGCGGGGGCAGGTTGAAACCGGGGCCGGGCTTCCAGCCGCTCTCGGTGATCAACTCGGCGACGTGGACCATGTTGAGGAGATCCTCCTCGCGTGAGAACTTGCCGCCGCCGGCGTAGTTCATGAAGGAGATCCCAGGGGCCTGGTAGTGGGTGCCGTCGGCGCGCTGGCCCGGCAAGCGATTCTGCCAGCCGCTCACCAAGCGGTTGCCGTCGACGGCGGTGAACTCGCGCGGAAACGTCCAGCCCTCCAGCCCGGCCATGCTCTCCTCGAGGAACGTCTCGATCGCCGCATGACCATCGATCCGTCCCCACGCGGGATCGATGAAGCTGGCGTCCTCGGTGAAGAAATCGGCCAGCGCCTTCCAAGGGAGCTCACCTGTTTCCACCCGGTCGCGCGTCGCGACGTAGCGGTCATAGGTGTCACGAATTTCGGCCTCGGGAAACGTCTCGGTATCGGACATGGGTCGGTCCTCCTCCACGGTCGTGGCCACAGCGTAACGCGGGGAGCGCCGATCAGGGCCAGATTTTTTGTTGGCACAGCCCAGGGAGCGAGCGCAGGACGCCATCGCTGGGGCGGTTCTCGCTTTGTTCGCCCGGTGTTGATTCCAGCTCGAACTCTCATGCGATTCGCGTTCGCGGGCTATCGCGGGAGATCGGAGCACCCGAGCTCTCGATCGGTGTTGCTTCGATGATGTACGAATTTCTCGATTACGAGACTCGCGATGTCGAGATCGTGAAGCAGCCGGTGTCGGCCATCATGAGCCAGGAGCCTCACAGCGTGAGACCCAAGACCCGATTGACGCGCGTGCTGCATCAGATGGTGGAGATGGGCAACAAGAGCTTTCCGGTCGTCGATGGACACCGTCTGGTGGGGATGGTTGCAAGGGAGGACGTCGTGCGTGCCCTCCGCAGCGCCGCGAGCGGACAGAAGGCCGGATCGGGCGCGTCGAGCTGAGTGCGTCTCTCGACGCGGCAGCCTAGTGGTGGAGGAGGAGCTGCCAGGCTCAAGCGGACGCCGCGCTCACCTGCTTCGAGTCCGAGAAGTCGATCCCTCGCTCGCGGAACTCGGAGCGGACCGCCTGGGTGTCGCCGTGGAAGGAGTGGATGTCCTCCACCGTGGCGCGCTGTAGGTCGATTCGGAATCCCTGGGCCAGGTAGCCGGCGACGAGGCGCTCGGGGATCAGGCCGACACGCAGCAGGTTCGGGATCACCGTCTGGGCCATCGGGTCCTCGATGCCGTCGAAGTCGATGTGAGAGGCATCGCGGGTTTCCTCGATCAGTTTTGGCAGGAAGCTTGCGAGGTCGATTCCGGTCTCCGCCAGGGCCTGGAATTGGGATTGGAAGCCGGGTTTTCCGGCCCGGCCGGCGATGCGGGCAACAGAGTCGTACGCCCAGTCCTCCAGGCGCGCTCGGGTCTTCGGGGCAAGGGCGGGAATTCGCTCCTCGAGGGTCAGCACGCCATAAGCCACGTGGCGCGCCTCGTCTTCGTGAACCCTCCCGATGAACTGTTTGAAGACCGGCTCCACACCGCGCTTCTCACCTAGCCGGAAGAACGAAAGGGCGATGCTCTCGAGGATGATCTGCATCCCCACACACTTCGCCTCCCATTCGCGCTCGCTCAACAGCCGCACCACGATCCATTGCAGATCCGGGTCGATGGGGAAGCGCGCGCCCAGACAGTCGAGGTAGCGGGCGAAGACCTCGACGTGGCGTGCCTCGTCCATGACCTGGACCGCTGCGGCAAATTTGGCATCGATATCGGGTACAGCGTTGACGAGCTGGCCACAAGTCATCAGCGCCGCCTGCTCTCCGTGCAGCACCTGTGACAACAGAAAGACGTTGGCGCCGCGCCAGAGCTTGAACTGATCGGCTTCTGACAGCTCGTTCACGCAGTTGAGCCGGAAGAGGAAGTCTGTGTTGCGGTCCAGGACGTCGACGTCCCGCTCGAAACGCTTCCAGTCGACGTCGACCTCGGCGTTCCATTGGTGGCGCTTCGACTTGCTGTAGAGAGACTCGAGCTTCTGCTGCTCGAGTGTGTATTGGTCGCGGAACACGCTCGCCAGCAAGGTCTCTTTGGAGAAATGAGTGGGCTCCACCGGGGCTCCTTCAGATTTGGACGTCGAGGCTTCTCGCTCGAGGATGCCGCTCGACTAGAGGTTGGTTCGATAGTCTTCTTCGATCGCCTTGTCGATCTCCCGGGCAACGGCCGGGTCGGGCGCGTCGGCTGCGAGCTTGGCAGCCATCATCTCTCCGAA
>CAXMOC010000028.1:0-7410 GCA_964194865.1 uncultured Opitutales bacterium
GCTGTTCGGAGCCTTCGCCCAGCTGCCGCTGCTGTTCCTGTGGATCTACATCTTCTGGGCCATCGTGCTCTTCGGTGCAGAGCTGGCGTTCGCCCATCAGAACCTGGCCTCCTATCGGCGCGAGCTTCGAGGCGCCAGCCCGGCACCCGCGGAGCGTGAGGCCCTTGCATTGCGGATGGCGATTCACATCGCCCGGGCGTTTCGCGATGGGGTGGCCGCGCCGACCGTCGACGCTCTGGCGAACGCGCTCGGTGCATCGATTCGCAGCGTCCGCGGGCTGCTCGAACCCATGGAGGCGGCCAACATCCTCTCGCGCTGCGGCGGACCTTCCGATGAGGACGCCTTTCAGCTAGGACGGCCGGCCGAGCACATCCCGGTTGGGGACATCCTCTCGTGTATCCGCGGGAGTCGCGAAGCGATCCGTGCCGACGCGACGGACGAGGTCGTGGAGCGGTTGCTCTCCGCCCTCGATGCCGACGTGGCCTCGGGCGGCGGTGGGCGAACCCTGGCCGAGCTGGTGGCAGAGATGCCCGCATCTGCGGAGGATTCCGCGCTCGAGACCACCGCTAAGAGAGTCGGGTTTGCTTGACCACGCCAGATGCGGCCGGTAGCGTCGGATCCTTCCAGCGTGAGTGGGTCCATGCGCGTCTACCTCGATCACAACGCTACTACACCGCTTCGCGACGAAGTCGTCGAGGCGATGACTCGCGTGATGCGGGAGCACCACGGCAATCCGTCGAGCGTCCATGAAGAGGGGCGCGCGGCCCGGGCCGCAGTGGATGCGGCACGAGCCTCGGTGGCGTCGTTGCTCGGCGTTTCCCCATCCGAGGTGGTGTTCACGGGTGGTGCTACGGAGGCCAACAACACCGTGTTGCTCGGGTTGTTGCCTTCGCTAAGCGAAGGGCGCCGTCATCTGGTGACGACATCGGTCGAGCATCCTTCGATCGAGGCCCCCGCCGAGGTGCTCGAGCGAGAGGGCTGGCGCGTGACGCGTCTCGGCGTCGATTCCGACGGGTTGGTCGATCCGGCGGAGCTGGCCGAAGCGATCCAGCCCGACACCGCACTGGTGTCGATCATCTGGGCGAACAACGAGACTGGCGTCCTGCAACCGATGGAGCAGCTCGTGGAGCTTGCCAGGGACCGCGGCGTGTTGGTTCACGCGGATGCCACTCAGGCGGTGGGCAAGGTTCCGGTCGATCTGGAAACTCTTCCGTTGGACCTGCTCTCGCTCTCGGCGCACAAGTTCAACGGGCCCAAGGGAGTGGGCTGCCTGATCGCGCGACGCGGTCTGGCCTTTGACCCGATCGTTCACGGGGGCCCCCAGGAGCAACGCCGGCGCGGTGGCACCGAGAACGTGGTGGGCCTGGCTGGGCTCGGTGCAGCCTGTGACCTGGCGGCTCGCGAGCTGCCCGAACGCATGAGCCGCTATACGGTGCTGCGCGATCGGCTCTGGGAGGGGATCGTCTCCAAGATTCCGCGCGTGCGACGCAATGGATCCGACGCTCGGGTGCTCCCCAACACGCTCAACCTCGAGTTCGAGGGTGCGGCTGGCGAGCTCCTGCTGCAGGCCCTCGACATCGAGGGCATTGCGCTGTCGTCGGGCGCTGCCTGTCACTCGGGCTCGGTCGAGCCGTCCTCGGTGTTGGTGGCGATGGGGTGTTCGACGCAAGCCGCGCGCGGCTCGCTTCGCTTCAGCATCGGTCACGGCAACGACGAGTCTCAGATCGATCGTCTGCTCAGCATCCTCCCCGATCTGGTCGAGCGAGCGCGCCTCGCGGTCGACGCGTGACCGTCGCGTCCGCCGGCTTCCCCTCGAGCCGATCCGACGCGGCCCAGGGCGAGCGCGTCGTCGCGGCCATGTCCGGTGGGGTCGACTCTTCGGTTGCCGCAGCGCTGCTCGCCGAGCGCGGCTGCGAGGTGATCGGCGTGACCCTGAACCTGGCGGGCGGCGCCTCGCGTTGTTGTTCGCTGGCCGATGCGGACGATGCCCGGCGGGTCGCCGAGGGGCTCGGCATCCGCTTCTACGTCGCCAACTACGCGGAGCGCTTTCGAGCCGAGGTGATCCAACCGTTCGCGGACGACTACCTCTCGGGCCGTACCCCGATTCCCTGCGTGGCCTGCAACTCGCGCTTCAAGTTCGAATACCTGCTCGAGCGCGCCCGGGTGTTCGGGGCCGACAAGGTGGCGACGGGCCACTACGCCCAGGTCGATCGGGATCCGCAAACGGGCCGGCTACGGCTTCGCCGTGCCGCCGATTCGGGCAAGGATCAGACCTACTTCCTCTTCGAGCTGGGTCAGGAACAGCTTGCCGCCACCGAGTTTCCATTGGGGGGTCTGCACAAGCGGGACGTTCGCGCGCACGCTCGTAAGTTGGGTCTGGCCACCGCCGACAAGCCCGAGAGTCAGGAGATCTGCTTCGTGCCCGACGGCGACTACGCCGCCGCGGTCGAGAAGATCCGACCGGACGCCGTTCCGGGAGCCGGCGACGTGATCGACGGCGACGGTCGGGTGCTCGGTCGCCACCGCGGGGTTCACCACTTCACGGTCGGCCAGCGGCGTGGGCTCGGGCTGGCGGCCGAGAGACCACTCTACGTGGCATCGATCGATGCCGAGCACAACCGGGTTGTCGTCGGAGGTGCTGCGGATCTCGAGGCGCGCGGTGCGAGATTGGAGCGCGTCTCGTGGGTCTCCGGTGAAGCGCCGAGCGAACCGCTTCGTGCGACCGTGCGAGTTCGCTATCGGCACCAAGGGGTTGCTTCCGTGATCGAAGCCGGCGCAAACCGAGCCGGCGTGGTGCGCTTCGACGAAGCCGTGCGTGCGGTGGCGCCGGGGCAGGCGGCGGTTTTCTACGATGGGGACGTCGTGCTCGGCGGGGGCTGGATCGCCGAGTCCTGGAGATGAGCGCCGCCGAGGAATCGCTCGACCTTCTGACGCAGACGCTTGGTTACGCGTTCTCCGACCCGGAGCTACTCGAGCTTGCGTTGGCCCACCGCTCCTATGCGTACGAAGTCGAGGATGGACGGGACAACGAACGGCTGGAGTTTCTCGGGGATGCGGTGCTCGATCTGGTGATTTCCGACGTGCTCTACCAGGTTCATCCCGAATGGGACGAGGGAGATCTCACGCGAACTCGCGCCGCCCTGGTCAACCAGGAGTCGCTCTCGAACCGCGCGAGACAGCTGGATCTAGGTCGCTTCATCCGATTGGGCCGGACCGAGATGTGTTCCGGCGGAGAAGACAAAGATTCGATTCTCGCGAATTGTTTCGAGGCCCTCGTCGGAGCGATCTATCTCGATGGGGGCCTACCGGCCGTGGTCGACTTCGTGCGTCGGGTTTTCGGCACGTCTCTCGAGAGCAGTGCCGTCCGCCAGCCCCGCGACGCCAAGACCGAATTTCAGGAGTGGGTCCACGCGCGCTACCAGCGAACCCCGAGCTATCGGATGGTGAGTGATACGGGCACCGAAGACGATTCGCGGCGCTTCCGGGTGGAGGTGGCCATTGGCGATGAGGTGTGGGGCCTGGGAGTCGGGCGATCCAAGCGCCTCGCGGAGCGCGGCGCCGCCGAAGCGGCGCTGGTCCGGGGACGGCCCAGTGACGGGAACGGCGATGGCTGACCGGCCGCACCGTGCTGGGGCGGTAGCCATTCTTGGACAAGCCAACGCCGGAAAATCGACGCTGCTCAATCGGCTGCTGGGAGAGAAGCTGGCCATCGTCAGCGCCAAGCCCCAGACGACGCGGAGCCGGATTCTGGGAATTGTGAACCGGCCCGACGCCCAGATCCTGCTGTTCGACACACCGGGCAGGCACGAGGGTCACAAGCCCCTCAACGTCGCCCTGAACGATCTGGTCGATTCCGCCGCTAGCAGCTGCGATCTCGGGTTGCTGCTGGTCGATCCCTTCCGAGGCTGGGGGGAGGATCACAGCGCGTTGGTCAGAAAGTTGCGCGAGCGGGGCTGTCCGGTGATCGCGGTGGCAACCAAAGCCGACCTGGCCAATCGCCAGACGACGTCGTGGCCGTCCGACGCTCCCGCTTTTCACTCCATCTCTGCGCTCACTGGTAGCGGTGTGGAGGATCTGATCGAAGCGATCGTCGATCTCCTACCGGAATCGCCCCCGCTATATCCCAAGGACCAGCTGAGTGATCGCCCGCTGCGATTTCTCGCGGCCGAGCTGGTGCGCGAAGCCGCCATCGAGGCCCTCGGTCAGGAGCTGCCCTATGCGTTGGCGGTGGAGGTGGTCGAGTTCGACGAAAAGCGTTCCGATCTCGTGCGCATTCGCGCGGATCTGCTCGTCGAGCGCCGGTCGCAGAAGCAGATCACGATCGGCAAGGGGGGGCGCGTGATCAAGCAGATCGGAATCCGCGCGCGTCGCGAGATCGAAAAATTGGTCGGCTGCCAGGTCCACCTCGATCTGTGGGTGAAGCTCGAATCCAATTGGGCCAAACACCCAAAGCGCTTGAAATCGCTAGGCTATTCCTGATCCAATTGGGTATGTCCGGTTTGACTGGCCAGCTGAGGATCGTGTAGGGTGAACCGTTCCAGCTAGCGCCAGACGCGCCCCGAGTTGGGCCGCCGAACAACCGAAGTGGGGCGCAGCGCCGCAACGCCGTAGCACCGCAACGCAACAGGAGACCGCATGGGCCAGACCGACGTTGTAATCGCCTCCGCTGCTCGAACCCCGATCGGGTCCTTCCAGGGGGCGCTGTCCAGCCTCTCAGCCTCGGACCTCGGAGCGTTGGCGGTCCGGGAGGCGGTCAGGCGCGCGGGCGCTACTCCGGAACAGGTGGAGCGCGTGATCATGGGCAACGTGCTGTCCGCAGGCATGGGCCAGGCGCCCGCTCGACAGTGTGTGATCAAGGCGGATTTTCCGGTCACGACGGGCGCGATCACGATCAACAAGGTGTGCGGATCGGGCCTGCAGGCCGTCATGTTCGCGCGGCGCGAGATACTGGTTGGCGACGCGGATGTGATCGTCGCCGGCGGCATGGAGTCGATGACCAACGCCCCCTACATCATCCCCAAGGCGCGCGCGGGACTGCGCATGGGGAACAGCGAAATCCAGGACAGCATGATCATGGATGGCCTGTGGGATCCCTACGACGATATGCACATGGGCGTGTGTGGTGACATGGTTGCCGAGAAGTACGGCTTCACGAGGGAAGACCAGGACGAGTTCGCCGCGACCAGCTACCGGCGGGCGCTGGCCGCGCAGAAGGAAGGTCGCTTCAAGTCCGAGATCGTTCCGGTTTCCGTTCCCCAGCGCCGGGGAGAACCTCTCCTGGTCGATGAGGACGAAGAGCCCGGGCGCGGCAACATCGACAAGATGCCCGGGCTGCGTGCCGCCTTCACGAAGACCGGCACCGTGACCGCAGCCAATGCGTCGTCGATCAACGACGGCGCCGCCGCGCTCTTGGTCTGCTCCGCGGAGGTTGCCACGGCCCGGGGCTATCGGGTGCTGGCGCGAATCGTCGGTGACTCGAGCGTTGCCGTGGAACCCAAGTGGTTCACGATTGCTCCGGTTGGCGCGCTCACAAAGCTCTACGAGAAGACCGACAGCAAGGCCTCGGACTGGGATCTCTACGAGATCAACGAGGCCTTCTCGGGCGTCACGATGGCCGCCGCGAAGGACCACGGTATTCCGCTCGAGAAGGTCAACGTCAACGGTGGCGCCGCGTCGCTCGGCCACCCGATCGGCTGCTCGGGCGCGCGGGTGCTGGTCACCCTGCTCTACGCGCTGGCGGACCGCGGGCTGCGCCGAGGCATCGCCACGTTGTGCATCGGCGGCGGCGAGGCCGTTGCCCTGGGAGTGGAGCGAGTCGACTCATGAAGAAAATCGGAGTCATCGGAACCGGCACGATGGGCTGCGGCATCGCTCAGGTTGCAGCGCAAATTCGCTGCGACGTGATCTTCCAGAATCGCAAGCAAGACTCGGTGGACCGCGGACTCGGTCGGATCGAAGCCGGCCTCGCGAAGCTGGTGAGTCGCGACAAGCTGACCCAAGCCCAGAGCGAGGGAATTCTTGGGCGCATACGGGGTGCCGTGCCGCTCGAGGAGCTCAAGGAGTGCGATCTCGTCATCGAGTCAGCGCCCGAGGATCTCGAGCTCAAGCGCGACCTGCTGGAGAAGCTCGGCGGCATCGTCACGGATGATTGCATCATCGCGACGAATACGTCGAGCCTGTCGATCACGAAGCTCGCTTCGTTCGTGGAGCATCCCGGACGCTTCGTCGGCATGCATTTCTTCAACCCGGTTCCCGCCATGAAGCTGGTCGAGGTGGTGCGCGGCATGCAGACCTCCGATGAGACGGTCGCCGCGGTGCGCGATTTCTCCGCGGAGCTGGGCAAGGTTCCGATCGACGTCAAGGACGCGCCGGGCTTCGTGGTCAACCGCGTGCTCTTCCCGATGATCAACGAGGCAGCCTTCGCGCTCAGCGAGGGCGTTTCCGACGCGTACGGAATCGACGAGTGCATGAAGGGGGGCTGCAATCACCCGATGGGGCCGCTGGCCCTCGCCGACCTGGTTGGCTTGGACGTGGTGTGCGCGATCCTCGAGAGCCTCTACCGCGAGTACGGAAACCCCCGCTACGCGCCCTGCCTGGAGATCGTCAAGCGCGTCGAGACCGGTTGGCTCGGGCGCAAGACGGGCCGCGGTTTCTACGAATACGGGTAGCCCCGAACTCCGTCGGTGCGTACGGGCGCGTTGGATGTTGAAATCCAAGAAGTCGGACTGCGCGGCTGACTCCAGAAGTAATTCATCGGCTACATGGATCGATCGCCAGCGTCTGACGGGTCTATTGCCGCGGCGCGTGGATCGCAGCGCCCGGTAGCAGCGTGGTGGGAGGAGAGGGCGCTTGAAGGACGGATCCGAAGTCGACGAGGGGCTGGCGCGGATTCAGGCCGGCGGAGCTGAGAAATACCACGAGAAGGCGCGCGCGGAGGGCAAGCTCTTCTGTCGAGAACGCCTGCGGCTCTTGTTGGACGAGGGTTCATTCGTTGAGGATGCCGCCTTTGCGAACAGCCTCGCGGGAGATCTACCCGCGGACGGCGTGGTGACCGGAAGTGGCTCGATCGAAGGTCGACCGGTTTGCGTGATGGCGAACGACTCGACCGTGAAGGCGGGCTCCTGGGGCGCGCGCACGGTGGAGAAGATTCTTCGCGTACAGGAGCGCGCCGAGCGGTCCCGGGTGCCGTTGATCTACCTGATCGACTCCGCGGGAGCGCGCATCACCGACCAGATCCAGATGTTTCCGGGCCGGCGTGGCGCGGGCCGTATTTTCCACAACCAGGTTCGGATGTCGGGCTGGATCCCCCAGCTGTGTCTGCTGTTCGGCCCCTCGGCGGCCGGAGGAGCGTATATCCCCGCCTTCTGCGACGCGGTCTTCATGGTCGAGGGCAACGCGAGCATGTACCTG
>CAXMOC010000029.1:0-9589 GCA_964194865.1 uncultured Opitutales bacterium
GGGCTCGACCAGGTGATCGGCCATTAGCAGCACGAATGGCTCGGTCAGGACGTTCCGGGCCGCGAGAACCGATCGCCCGTTTCCTTCGGTCTTCCATTGTTCGTTGGCCACCGTGTCGATGTGGATTCCCCGCCGCACGGCGAGCTGATCGAGGAAATCGCGGAGCTTCTCACCGTCGTAGCCGGTGACCACCGTGAAGTGGCCGAGGCCGGCCCGCTGGGCCGTCAGGATTATTCGCTCGATCAGCGGAACGCCGAGCAGGCGAACCCGCGGCTTCGGGACGCCCCAGCTCGACAGCCGGCTGCCGCGCCCCGCGGCGAGGATCAGACACCTGCGTGCATTACTCGTTTCGTTCACCGGCGATGAACTCCTCCAGCATCGCGTGGGCCTCGGGATCCGTGAACTGCGTGGGCGGATGCTTCATGAAGTACGCCGAGGCAGAGGTGAGGATACCTCCCCGGCCGCGCTCCTGGGCGAGCTTCGCGCAGCGGATCGCGTCGATCGACACACCCGCCGAGTTCGGCGAGTCCTCCACCGAGAGCCGCAGCTCGAGATTCATCGGAACGTCGCCGAAGAGCGTGCCCTCCATCCGCAGGAAGCAGACCTTGTTGTCGTTCTGCCAGGCCACGTAGTCGCTCGGGCCGACGTGGATGTTCTCGTCGGCGATCCGCTCTGCCGCCACCGACTGTACCGCCTCCGTCTTCGATTCTTTCTTGGACGCCAGACGGCTTCGGTTGAGCATGTTGAGGAAATCGGTGTTTCCGCCGGTATTGAGCTGGTAGGTGCGCTCGAGCTTCACGCCGCGCTTGTGGAATAGATCGGTGAGCATCCGGTGGGTGATGGTGGCGCCGAGCTGGGCCTTGATGTCGTCGCCGATGATGGGGATGCCGCGCTGCTCGAAGCGCGCGGCGAACTCTGGATCGCTGGCGATGAAGACGGGCATGCAGTTGACCAGGGCGACCCCCGCCTCGAGCGCGCACTCGGCGTAGAACCGCGCCGCCCGCTCGGAGCCCACCGGGAGGTAGTTGAGAAGAACCTCCGCACCGGATTGCTGGAGTACGAGCACGACCTCTTCGCGGGTCGCCTCCCGCTCGTCGGACGGCAGAAACGTGCGCGTCTCCGGGTATTCCTGCATGTGGTCCGCGACGCCGTCGAGAATGCAGCCCATCCGCACCCGCACCCCCGTCTTGGTAAGATCCTCGCAGAAGACGGTGGTGCAGTTGGGGGGCATGAAGACTGCTTCGGCGACGTCCTTACCCACCTTGCGCAGGTCGACGTCGAAGGCCGCGGTGACGGCGATGTCGTGGGGCCGGTAGCCACCGATCTCCCAGTGCATCAGCCCGATGGCATTATCGGGAGATTTGTCTTGGTAGTACTCGATTCCCTGTACCAGCGAGCTGGCGCAATTTCCGACCCCCACAATCGCAATCCGGATCTTCTCCATCGGTTTCGAATCGACCTCCCATCGGGAGCCACGGAGCCCCCGCGTTCTGCGCGCGCGGGCGCATCTGAGACTGAACTCATGACTGGCAGATAAAGGGGGTTGGCCCCTGCTCGACCTCGCTTGCGCTTCGCGCACCGAAAGGGGTCTACGATTGAAGACCCCCGAGCGCGTACCGCGAAGAGGGCTCGAGCCAAACCGCTCGAGCCGGGCACACGCGAGGCCGCTTATCAATACAGCATCCCCGTCGTGGGGTCGACCGGCGCGGTCGCCCGGGTGTGTGGAACTTCCCTCGGCTGAGCCGGTGCCCGCCCCCTCGAGGATGGCTTCACAGCAGGCTACGACCCTCCTACTCGCAGATCACGGGAGCAAAGGCTGTGTCCCGGCTACTCCTCTTCCGCTTCGGAAGCCTCTGTGTCCAGCGGGAGGGAGCCCGGCTCTGCTTCTTTCCGTCTGCGCGAATGGGTGCCGTTGCGGCGTCGGTGTTTCGTAGGGTCTACAAGTGGATCTGTAGGGTCAAGCCGATGACGTGCACATCGAAATTGCGGTCGATGTGTCCGAGGAAGAGCGCACCCGAGCTGAGGAGAACTTCTTCGGGAACCAGGTTCCGCTGGCTGAAGTCACGAATCGTGGAGCGCTCGAATCGATAGAAAAGGCGCAGGGATGCACGCTCGATGATCGAGAAGCGGATGCTCGACTGCAGCAGGTGGTTCCGGGTGCGCAAATTGGGAAGATCCTGGGCCGCCGTGAGTCCGGTGCCGAGTGCACCGGGGCCGGCGATGTCGAAGTCGTACTCTTCTTCCGTCTGAACGAACAAATAGTTCACGTCGAGAACGATGTGGCTGACAGCCTGGAGCCGGATGCCAGTACCCACGCCCCAGGAGACTTCATCGGTGTGGAGCATCCAGCTGTTGTCGAGTGGAAAGACGGTGCCGCCGGCGTTGGGATCGCTGGACGGGGGGAATACGAAGGCATCGTTGATGCTGGCGAGCTCACGGTGACGCGCCTCGAAATGACCGAACACGTAGGTCTGAACGACCGGGGAGGGCTGGAAGCCGAGCTCGAAGTCGACGTTACCCCAACGCTCACCTTCGAGTCCGTATGACGCGCCGTAGTCTTGATCGACGAAACGCGTGGCGAGCGACAGATCGAGGTCGTCGCGAGGCAAGAAGTTGGCACTGAGTTTTGCCTCGTGGCGTTCGCGGTCGGCGATGTCGTATTGGCGAAGCTGCGCGAGAGTAAACGGCGGCGTCTCACCGCCCAGGAACTCCAAGAACGGGACATACCCTGGCAGGCTCGACACGTAGTCTTTTCGATTGGGGAAATATTCGTACGGCGCCCCTTCGCGGTCGCGGTATTCGTACGACGCTCTCAGCGTAGCCCAGCGTACATCTCGGCTCGTCAGACCAACACGCGCCTGGTTCTCCCGGGTCTTCTCTCGTTCGCGCTCGTCGCGGTAGATCTGTTCGCGTCGGTAGCGACCGCTGAGGGTCGTGCGCCCTAACAGCTGGTAGTCCGCGTTGATCTCGTAGTCCAGCTTGCGGTAGTCGAACGGACTACTGCGGTAACGGAAGTCGTCGCTCTCCACACCAGGCACGAAGACGCGCGAGAGATCGAACACGTTGAGCGCACCATCCTCGGCGATATAGCCGAACTGACCGGTGCTGGGATTGCGTGCGGTGTAGCGGGTGTCGTTCTGCTGATCGTAGTAACGAACGCCTGCTCGAAGACGGAGAGCATCCAACGGGCGCAGATCAAGGCGCGCGTTGAGAAGGAGCGTATCGACCTGTGCGTCCGCATGGCTGCGTGATAGCGCGGCCTCGGTGTTCCACTCATCGAGATTCACACCATTGAAACCCGGAAAGCCGACGAGCCCCGTGTTCACCGTGGGTGGAATGAGATCGGCGTCCTGTCTCGCGCGACTCCAGGATGCGGTCGTAGTCAGGCGCCCCTTCCAGGGAAGGACGACGCTGACGTCACCCTTGACGTTGTACCAGTGGTTGTCCGGAGCCAGCGCGAAACGTCCGCGTTTGACGTTCTGTGCTCCGTTGAAGGATGCCAGCAAGAAGGGGTTGTCCCAGGTGAGTGTCGAGTCCTGGTTCCGAAACAAGGATCCTTGAAACTCGAAATTTGCGAGTAGCATGGAGCTTCGAAACCACGCACCCCCCGTGAAGTTGTGCGTGTGAGAGTCGCGCGGCTCCGTCGTTTCGACGACGCGCTCGGGCTCACCACCTGAGTCGAAGATGAGCGACCCCCCAAAGGGACGCTCCCCGCTGCGATCGTCGAAGGAGTAGCGAGCGAACAGGGTCAGCGCCGTGACCGGATGAAACTCCAGTGAGAGTTGACTGCGATCGCGCTGCAGTTTCAAGCTGCTCTCAGGAGTGGTCTCGAGAACTCCGACGATCTCCGCGTCGCCGTTGTCTCCCGGAACGAGTGGTTCGGGCAGCCTGAGCACCCCGCTCCCCGAGCCCTCATAGATGTTGGTCGCATCTCCGGCGAAAAGGTGCGGAACGCCACTGAAGCTGGCCTCGAAATCGACGAGCCCGGGCAGACCGATCTTCCCATAGTAATACTGGTCGTCTCGGCCGGCGCTTCCGCCGTTTGCGTCCGCATAGAATCCGCTTTCCGGATGCTCGATGGTGAGATCGAAGAACTCGAGAAATGCGCCATCGCTCCAATCGGTGAACTCGCTGAAACGGGTCTCGTCGTCGTTCCCCGTCGTCCATAAGCCACCGAATTCCAGCGAACCGCCGTAGCGCCAGCCGCCGGCCAGATCGGAGAGCCGATCGGGCACCAGCGGATCTGGATAGAGGAACCCGGCTGGGCTCCGGCGTCGTATCGAGAGCAAATCTGACAGGCCTCGCTCATCGGTGACGCGAGTTGTATTCCCACCGGAGGGATTCAGGGTGTTCCCGGGAGCGGCTTGCGCGAGTGCGGGTCCAGCGGCGGTGACGAGCGCGACGAGAACCGCTGCCGGCCGCTTCACCGGTGAAACCGCGCACCCGATGGGTGATTCGATCCGTGAATCTGGGCGTGGCAGTTTACGCAGCCGCGATTGAGGATTCGCCCGTCGGGAAAGTCACCATCGGCAAGGTTTCCCCGGACGAGGAGGTCGTTGGGGTGCCCGAACCCTCCCGGCTGGTCGTGGCATTGGTTGCAGAGAAACGGCGCCGGTGCGATCAGAAGCCCCTGGTGGTTCGACCCGTGCGGGTGATGGCAATTGAGGCAGCTCTCGATGACGGGGGCGTGCTCCCAGAGGTACGGCCCACGCTTCTCGGCATGGCACGTGTAACACAGCTGATTGACGGTATCGCCTCGCAGCAGAGGGTCCGTGGACGACCCGTGCGGCTGGTGACAGTCGCTGCAGGAGATCTTGCCTTCGAGCAGCGGCATGTGGGAACGCTTTCGGAACTGTGCGCGCTGCGCGGGATGACAGGTGAAACAGGTCTGCGCGACCGTCTGTTTCGCCAGGAGTCGACGTGGAGACTGCTTCGACATCGGGTTGTGGCAGTCGCTGCAGGCCAGGCTCTGACGCTCGTGAGCAGAACCGTTCCAGTGGATCCGCGGCCCACCGGCGTGACACTCGAGGCACATCCCATTCATCGCTTCGACGCTGGTGCCCGATTCGCGGGTGAAGGCGAGGATCAATTGCGGGTTCGACGGATCCTTCAAATGTTCGGATCCCCGTCCGTGGCATCCTTCGCAGCCCAGCCTTTCGAGCTCGTTGCGCGGACGCTGGGCGAGGCGTGCGTGTACGGTGGGCGACCAATGGTCAGCTTCAACGGCATGGCAGGCGCGACAGCTGGCCTGGCCGACGAACGTCGCGCCCGTGTCGGGTTCCGCCCGCCCCACCCCTGGCTGCAGCGCTAGCCATGTGGCGAGCATGAGAAACGGGGCGCCAGCCGTGCGCGACGCCGTCTGCGAGCGGGATTGGCGTACCACGGTTTACACGGGTCGCCCCCGGGGTTGGGACACTAGGGGGCGTAGCGTCTGCGGCCAGCGGCCGCGAGCAACCCACCACCCGAGAGCAACATCAATGTTGCGCCCGGCTCGGGCACTGGTGTGAAGCCGAAGTCGTCGATTCCGTTCACTTGGTTGCCGTCGAGATTTTCCACGTCGATGCTGGCGATCTTCCCGGTCAACGAGACCAGCTGCCATCCCGTACCTGGACTGATCGTGACGGGCCCATCGACGATGACGTCGCCATCGAAGGCGCTGATGATCGTGTCGCTGCTGGCAGCCGAGAGGACCCGGGCCCAGAACTCCACGATGGCCGCGTCGGTCTCGAAACTGATGACGCCCGTGCCGTCTGGCAGAACCATCCACGACCGCACACCCGAGTGGTAGAGCGCCCGTACACCGAGTCGGCCGCCGAAAGCGTCCCCACCCAGGTTCGCGGTTGTCGGCGAACCCCCGACGACAATGATTTCGCCGGGGTTCGTGTTGGGATTGACATTCTCGAAATCCGTAAAGAAATCCAGGTCTTCCGGTAACGCGTGAGCGGGGGCCGCGAAAACTGGGACGGCTAATAGCGCGGCGAGCGGGGTGATCAAGAGGTGCAGTCGCATTTGGCACTCCGACTCAGCTTCGGGTGAGTACTCCGAACGGCAGGCGCCCCGGACGCTACGCCCAGGAGCCCGGAATTGAACTCTCACCCATAATACGTCAAGCGATCCAAATCGGTTGCGCGGGATTCGTTTCGACTGAACGATCAACGAGCGAAGGAGGTGAGGAATGTCGGTCGCGGGAAGCTGCCTCTGCCAGTCCGTCCGGTACGAGATCGACGGTGAGCTGCTCGACGCAGGGAACTGCCACTGCTCGATGTGCCGCAAGCTGCACGGAGCCGCGTTCGCCACCTACGCAACCGTGAGCCCCGAGAGCTTTCGGTGGACGTCGGGTGAGGATCTCGTCACAGCCTTCGAATCGTCTCCCGGCCAAGAACGTCTGTTCTGCGCGAAGTGCGGTTCCAGCCTGGCTGGCTCGACAGAAGGCCGCATCGACGCGGTCACTCCCGGAACAATCGATGGCGACCCCGGAATCCGACCGCGCTCCCACATTTTCGTCGGTTCGAAGGCGGAGTGGCACGAGATCAACGACGATCTGCCGTGCTTCGACGAGTGGCCGCCCGGCGACGGGTGGGCATAGAGTCCTGTGGACGACGCCGGCTGGTCAACCAACGGCCGCTCTAATCCACCTGGTGGGGGACAGGAGATGCCCCCAGCGCCGAGGCGGCACCGAGTGCCGCAGTCGATTCGCCGATGCCCCGTAGCTGGCGGGCCAGAGACTCTAGGCGTCGATCTCGCTGCGACCGCTCGTCGACCAGGCGCTGGCTGTGAGCTTGAGCCCGGCGACTTCCTTGCGGGACTGCGTCTCTTCGAAGGTTCGGGTATAGCCGGTGTGCTCGATCTTCCAGCCTCCCGCCTCCTTCACGTAACGATCCTCGTAGAATGCAGCGCCGCGGATACTGATTTCGAAGCGGGTTTCGATCACGGTGTCTTCGAGTGCCCAGGTGCCGGTGGCGGTGGTCGGACTCGTGAGCTGGATCTCCGGGTGATGTACGCGATGACTACTGTGGAAGCTGTCGGCGCCCATCGAGCTCTCGAGCCAGGAGCAGATGGCATCGCGCCCTTCGTGCGCGTACTTGCCGCCGCTGTAGGCGCAGGTTGCGCGTTCTGTAAAACACTTCGGAAGCTCGTTCCAGAGCTTTTGGTCGATGCAGCGCATGTACTTGTACTTGAGCTGTTTGATCAGCTCGATCTCGACGAGTTCTTCCGGGCTCATCTCAGTCCTCCGAGGCGTGAAGCCGCGACGCGGGCCATAGGCTAGCCCGACCCGGGAAAGAGGACGAAGACGGCGGAGCCAGCACTTTCCCGAGGCGGGAGCTCGGCGAATCGACCCGATCGATGGATTCAGCCCCAAGATGACTGCCGCGTACTCCCAGCGGCTTCAGAACCGGACACCAGCCCGACATCCGGTCCTGACAGAGTGTCAAATCGGGCGGGCTGCTCGCGGCACTCAGATCTGGGGAGCCCAGTGACGCCGGGGTGCGCAACCTGTTATACATCGCACCCACGCGCGGCCCTCGTGCCCGCGAGATTCTTCCCAGCGTGTGCGTAGCCCACCTGGCCCCTCCCGGAGCACGGAGTTCTTTCGCCATGGGTATGCAGATCGTTGGTTGGGGCACCGCCCTGCCCGACAAGACCCTCACCAACGCCGATCTCGAGGCCCAGCTCGACACCAGCGACGAGTGGATCCGAGCGCGCACCGGGATCCGGGAGCGTCGCATCGGCCACAGCACCGCGGAGTTGGCGATCGTGGCCGGCCGCGAGGCGCTCAAGCATTCGGGGATCGACCCGGCCTCGATCGACATGCTGGTGCTGTCTACTACAACGCCCGACCAGACCGTGCCCGCCACGTCTGCGAGAGTTCACGAGGAGCTCGGCCTCGGCGGCGGTGCATTCGACATTAACGCGGCTTGCGCCGGCTTCGTCTACGGCCTCGTGACCGTAGAGGGCCTACTCGCGGCAACCGGTGCACGGCACGTTCTGCTCATCGGTGCCGACGTGCTGAGCCGAATCACAGACTGGACGGATCGCGGCACTGCCGTCCTGTTTGGCGACGGCGCCGGTGCGCTGGTGCTCGCCCGCTGTGGCGAGAGCGAGGGGCAGCTGCTCGCCTCGGATCTCGGCGCCGACGGCAGCTCGCGCGGCATTCTGTATGCCGAGCTCGGTGGCAAGCTCCAGATGGACGGCCGTGAGGTCTTCAAGCGTGCTGTGCGCGCGATGGTCGACTCCGCAAACCGGGTGCTCGCGCGCGCGGGGCACGCTGTCGACGACGTGGCGCTCGTAGTACCGCATCAGGCCAACCTCCGAATCATCGAGGCTGCCTGTCAGCGTCTGGGCGTCCCGCAGGAGCGGGCCGCGATCGTTCTGGACCGAACCGGCAACACGTCCTCGGCTTCGATCCCCCTGGCGTTGATCGACGCTGTGCGACAGGGTCGCGTCCATGAGGGAGACCTGGTCTTGCTGACGGGCTTTGGCGCTGGAATGACGTGGGGCAGTGCGCTGGTTCGCTGGTCGGGGGGTGACCGATGAAGACCGCACGACGCGTGGCCGTGACGGGGATGGGCGTCGTCTCTCCCGTTGGGGTCGGTCGCGACGCCTTTTGGAGCGGGCTCCTGTCGCCGCAGCCCGAGGGCGAACGCCGGGTCTATGACTTCGAGCCGGCAAACAGCTACGAGAACCCCAAACAGGTACGGCGCGCGGATCGTTTCGAGCAATTCGCCACAGCCTGCGCGATCGAGGCCCTCGCGCAGTCCGGCCTGCCGGGTGGAGATCCTGCGCGCACGGGCGTTGTGATCGGCACTGGGGTGGGGGGGCTCGACACGCTCGAACGCGAGGTCGGCGTGCTGCTCGGGAAGGGCCCGCGGCGCGTGTCACCCTTCCTGGTACCGATGATGATGCCCAACGCTGCAGCTGCCGCCGCTTCGATGCGCTTCGGATTCCAGGGTCCTTGTGAGAGCATGGCTACCGCGTGCGCATCCGGCACTCACTCGATTGGCTACGCGGCGCGTCTCATCGAGTGGGGGGTGTGTGACGCGGTTCTGGCGGGCGGCAGCGAGGCCGCCATGACGCCGACGGGTATACAGGGCTTTGCCAACATGAAGGCGCTATCGGGGGACGGACGCTCGCGCCCTTTCGACCCCGCACGCGACGGCTTTGCGCTCTCCGAAGCCGCGGGTGTGTTGGTGCTCGAGGCCCGGGACGCCGCACTGGCCCGCGGTGCTGCCATCCTGGCGGAGGTGCTCGGCTCGGCGAGCGGGGCCGACGCGCATCACATTACGGCGCCCTCGCCGGGCGGCGCCGGCGCAGTCGCCTGCATGCAGCGCGCGATCGAGGACGCCGAGCTCCGGCCTGACGCCATCGTTCAGATCAACGCTCATGGCACCGGGACACCGCTCAACGACGCGGCCGAGGCGAACGCCATCGCGAAGGTATTCGGCGCGCCCGGACCGCCCGTGACATCGACCAAGGGCGTTACCGGTCACCCCCTGGGTGCGGCCGGGGCGATCGAGGCGATCGCGCTGGTACTCAGCATGCAGCACCGACTGATTCCGCCCACCGATGGCAACGAGGTGTACGATCCCGA
>CAXMOC010000030.1:0-5796 GCA_964194865.1 uncultured Opitutales bacterium
GCGGCGAAATCGACGGGGCGGGTTTCGACCTCACGGGGAGCGGGGGTGCGCTCAAAGAGCTGCTCCAGCCGACGGCTCCCTACCCGATCGCGCTCACGGGGCGACTGCTCGAAGCCAGCGTCGAGGTCGACGGAACGATCGTGGCCCCCTTCGAGCTGCGCGGACTCGACATCGGCTTCTCGGCCGAGATTCAGGACCTGTCCGGGCTCGTGTCCCGCGCCGGGAAGACTGCCCCGCGAATCGGACCCATCCGGGCGTCGGGGCGACTGACCGACCCCGATGGCGTTCTTGGTGCGCGGGAGCTCGCGATCTTCGCGGCGGGAGAGTCCGGTGCGCGGGGCGAGGTCACCGGTTCGATCGCGAACCTGGAGACCTTGCGCGGCGTCGTCCTCGAAGCCCAACTCGACACGCAGGACCTCGAATTCCTGGAGTCCTTCGTCGAGCGCCCGATCCCCGATGACGCGTCCCTGCACGCCAGCGCCACGCTGTCGGACCGCGACGGCAGCCTCGGAATTACCGGGGCCCTGAAGGTCACCACCCCCGACGGACGCCTCTCGCTCGAGGCAACCGGGGCCCACCACGACATCCGCCGCCTGGACGAGATCGACGTTCAGCTCGTCGCGCACGCGCGGGATCTGGCAGTGATCGGCAGCCTCCTCGGCATAGCAAAGCCGCTGCCGCCGATCGGACCCATCGAGGGTGCCGCGCGCCTGCGCGATCGCGACGGGGCGATCGCGATCGAGGACATCGCGGTCACACTCGGTAGCCTGGACGCGACGTGGGCCGAAGTCCGAGGCGATATCGGCGACCTCGAGAACCTTCGGGGCGTCCAGCTGACGGCGTCTCTTCGGTCGGCGGACCCCGACGCGCTCGCAGCGAGATTCGGCCTCGAGATTCCCGACATCGGGCCGGTCGACGGCTCCGCACGCCTGGCCGACATCGACGGAACACTCGGGATCGAGAGCCTGGAGCTGCACGGGGGGCGCGACGGTTCGTTGGCAATCGATCTCTCTGGATCCTTCGACGATCTGCGAGAGATCGATGAGATCGACATCAAAGCCGAGTTCGAGGCGAGAGATCTCGGCGTGATCGGAGCCCTGTTCGGAGTCGAGCTGCCCGCGATTGGCCCGGTCGAGTTCGCCGGTCAGGTGAAGGGCTCCGATGAGAAGATTGTCTCCAACGGCACGCTCCGACTCGACAAGACTATTCTTTCGGGGGATTGGTCCGCGTCGTTCGCCCCCGGAACCCGCCCGAGCGTGAAAGCGCGGATCGATGCGCCCCACGTGTACCTCGACGACATCGGAATCGAGCCCCGAACGACCGAGGCGCCCACCCCGTTGCGCGACGCGGCGGCGAGAGCGCAGCCGCGGTGGAACGAGGGCCCGTTGCCCTTCGAGCAGCTCCACGCCGTGGACATCGAGCTGGAGATCCACGCCGATAGGGTCACGGGCTACTCCCACCTGGATCTCACCGACGCCCGGACCTCCCTCCGCCTGGACGACGGCAAGCTCACGATCCACGAGTTTGGCGCTGGCTACGAAACTGGCTCCCTGGAGATCATGATCCGGGTCGATTCGCGCACTGCCGTGCCGTCGATCGCCTTTCTGGGAAATGCGAGGGGCGTGGACCTCACGCGGCTGATGTCGCAATTCCAGCAGAAGACAGACCACGCCGGCCTGCTCGACCTCGCGATCGAGGTCGAGAGCAGCGGTCGATCCTTCGAAGAGATCCTCTCCCAGCTGGCGGGCCGCGTGGAGGGGCGACTCCGCGACGGTACCCTCGCGTCGAAGTTCGGGCGGGAGTTCATGCTGGAGGTCACGCATGTATCGATTCCCGACTTCCGGCCGCGTTCGAATTCTCCCGTCGACTGTTTCGTCCTTGCCCTGGCCATCGACCACGGAATAGCGCGCGTCGAAACGCTCCGCCTCGAAGCGCCGAAGATCGCCGTCTCCGGCACCGGCAAGATCGACCTGGTCGGGAACGCGTACAAGCTTCTCCTGACGCCCGAACCGCGAGATCCAAGCCTGTTCAGCATCGCCGCTACCGTGAAGGTGAGGGGACCGATCGCCGACCCGACCTTCAAGCCGGTGCGGCGGTCGCTCGCGACCAGCGCCACACGAGCCGTCGTCAGCAATGTGTGGAAGCCGGCCGGGATGCTGACCCGGCCCTTCCGCAGATCGAAGACCGGCAACGGTACGGACGATTGCCCTCTGGAACCCTTCGTTCCGGATTTCCAGTAACGGATCTCTGGTGACCGTACAAAGGCGCTACGGAGAAGCTACATTCGTCGCGAAAAGGGACCCTGGTCAGCCGTACACCGAGCAGGGGGAGCCTCGATGAGAAGCCAGCGCGACGATTCCAACGACACCGTCACACGCGGGATCTCCAGGCCTGCGCTGAAGTCGTTGGCTGTGTCGGTTGCGATGGTATTTGCCATTGCGCCGACGCTCTCGTCGGCGGAACAGGAATCCGAGGGGCCCGACCCCTACCTCGGCGATGGCCATGTCGACGCCGGAGAAAACGAAGCCGCAGATCTCGCCAGGGCAGTCCAGAACCCAGTTGCGGACCTGATCAGCCTGCCGTTCCAGAACAACACGAATTTCGACTTTGGTCCGAGGGAGAGAACACAGAATGTGCTGAACATCCAGCCCGTCGTTCCGATCTCACTGACCGACGAGTGGCTGATGATCACACGGACGATCATCCCGATCGTGTCGCAGCCCTCCTTGCGTCCGGGGCAGGATCGCGAGAACGGTCTGGGGGACATTCTGCTCACCGGCTTTTTGTCACCGACCGATCAGGACCTATGGATCGGGGGTAAGGTGCTCTGGGGCGCGGGGCCGGCAATCCTGTTGCCCACGGCCACGGACGACCAGATTGGACCCGGCGAGCTGGGTGCGGGCCCCTCCGCGGTGTTTATCGCGATGCCCGGGCAATGGGTCATCGGATCGCTCTTCAGCCAGATCTGGTCCTTCACGGGTGACAGCGACGTCGATCTGTTCACCTGGCAGTACTTCGTCAACTACAACCTGCCGAAAGGCTGGTATCTGACCAGCTCTCCGATCATCACAGCGAACTGGAACAACAACAGCGGCGATACCTGGACGGTGCCGTTCGGTGGCGGCGTTGGGCGCGTCTTTCGACTGGGTTCGTTGCCGCCGATCAACGCGTCGCTGGCCGCTTTCTACAATGTCGAGAATCCGAGCAACATCGGCCCCGATTGGACGCTCCGCTTTACCCTTCAATTCTTGTTCCCGCGGTAGAGATGAGATGACCCGGGCATCGGGCCGTCCCTATTGTGCTTGGGCGTCGGCGTTCGTTGTCGGGTGGGCTCTCGCGTGTGCGACGCCAGTGGGTCTCGTGCGGCGAGACGCGCAGAGCGTGCACCGCGACCTGACGACCAACGTGCTGTCGGCCGGTCGGCCCAGTGCCCGCACCTCGCAGCTGCTGAACCGCCGCGATCTGTCCGATCTTTTCCGGCGCGAGCCCGCCGTCGCGCTCGCTCATCTTCACAGCGAAGTGGTTGAGGGCGGCGACACCGACTTGCTGCCCGCGCTGGCGGAGCTCTCGTATCTTCACGCACGGCGCGGCGGTCGCCCCTGGTACTTGGCCGCCGCCGTCTACGCCTACGCGTTCCTCGTGCAGTCCGACCCCAACGCGTCGCCCAATGCGCTCGACCCGCGCTATCGGCTGACCGCTGATCTCTACAATCTGGGCCTCTCGGCGGGGTTGCGGTCCGACGATGGCGAAGAGGTGCTGCTCACCTCGGGCGCCCGGCTGTTGCCCTTCGGGAGCCTCGACCTCGCGGTAGACGAAGCTCAGTTTCTCTGGGGCGGATACCGCATGGACCGCTTCGAGCCGGTGGCGGAGTTCGAAGTTCGCGGTCTTCGCAATCGATTTCGCACCCCGGGCCTCGGGGCTCCCCTCGCGGCCTCCCTGGCTCCCAGCGACACGGAAGACCCGCCCCCAGGACACGAGTTCATTCCGATGACGACCCGGGTCCCGGCCACTGCGTTCGTAATGATGCCAGAAGTGAATCGCGCGCTGCGCGACGGGCGTGTTTCGGGTCGGCTCTTCCTCTTTACCCGCGACGAGACCGTCGAAGCCGAGATCGGCGAGCACCGTTTTCCCCTGGAGGCGGAGCCCTCCGCCGCGCTCGCGGCTGGGCTCGCGGAGTCTTCCTTCTGGGCCCTCGAGCGCCAGGGCTTTCTGTCGGGCGACTTCGGCCTAGAGGGTTATTCGGGATTGACGATGTTCCAGCCCTATTTCGCCGGTCGCGTTCCGGTCGTGTTCGTGCACGGCACCGCGTCGAGCTCCGCGCGCTGGGCGAATATGATCAACGAGCTATCGATTGCCCCGGAGATACACGAGAACTTCCAGTTCTGGTTCTTCCAGTACAACACGGGAAGCCCGATCGCGTTCTCGGCGGGTTTGCTGCGCGAGGCTCTCAAAGACGCGGTGCGAACCCTCGACCCCGAGGGACGCGACCCGGCTCTGCGTCGCATGGTGGTGATCGGGCACAGCCAAGGGGGGCTGCTCACCAAGCTCACGGTCGTGGACAGCGGCACGGAGTTCTGGAACCTGTTGAGCCGCGCGCCGATCGAGGAGTTGGATCTCGAGCCGCAGACGCGCGCGATCCTCGAGCGCTCGCTGTTCTTCGATCCGCTCCCCTTCGTTCGCCGCGTGATCTTCATCGCCACGCCGCATCGAGGCAGCTTCGCGGCGGAACGCCGTCTGGCTCGCTTCGCTTCGGGCCTGGTTTCCCTTCCGAGCGAGCTGATCGATGCGGGAGTCTCATTCCTGGACCGGGATGACGACCGCGTGCTGCTCCGCTCGCTCGATGATCTTTCCAGCAGCGTCGACAACATGACCTCGGACAACGGCTTTCTTGTCTCGCTTGCCGAACAGCCGATCGCAGAGGGCGTCACCGCCCACTCGATCATTGCCGTCGAGGGGGACGGACCGCCCGAGGAGGGAAACGACGGTGTCGTTACCTTCGAGAGCGCCCGGCTCGACGGCGTGGCGTCCGAGTACGTGGTGCGCTCGGGTCATTCCGCGCAGTCTCATCCGATGACGATTCGCGAGGTGCGCCGCATCCTGGGCGAGCACATCGACATGCTTTCGCGCTAACCCCGTTCGATGTTGGCAGAAGATCGACCAACGTGTAAGAATGGGCGCGATTTCGATAGGAGGAGGGCCCCCATGACTTATACGAAGTGTTTCGGCAGTTGCTTGCTGGCGGCGTTGCTCGTGAGTAGCGCTGCGGCCGCACAGGAGATGTTCATCTTTCCGCAGCAGGGACAAGATCAGGCGCAGCAGGATGCGGATCGTGGTGCCTGCCACGTGTGGGCGGTGAACCAAACCGGCTTCGATCCGACCCTAGCGAGCACGGCACCACCACGCCAGAACGAAGCAAGTAGGGGTGGGGTTGTCCGAGGCGGGGCACGCGGCGCAGCAGGCGGCGCCGTCATCGGTGCGATCGCTGGAAACGCGGGCAGGGGAGCCGCGATGGGCGCGGCGGGTGGCGGCCTGGTTGGCGGTATGCGGCGGTCGGACCAGAAGCGAGAGCAGTCCCAAAACGACAGAAACTGGCAGGCCCAGCAGGACGCACAGCGCGCCTCCTACCAACGCGCCCTGACGGCCTGCCTCGAAGGGAAGGGGTACACGGTCCGATGAAGCGTTTTCAACGAGCGACAACGGTATTCGGTATGGCGGGACTCCTGCTCGCGCTCTGTCTGGGCGTGACTGCTCCAAGTCTTGCGGTGGCCGCGGACTTCGATGGCTCGCGCACCTTGC
>CAXMOC010000031.1:0-3788 GCA_964194865.1 uncultured Opitutales bacterium
CGCCCGGGCCTTCAGGGGGAGCCGTACAAGGGCCCTCTAGGCCACTCCTTGGTGTGCGGTGACTACTTGGAGATCGCCGTCGGGCGCGCAGCTAGCGGCAGGTAACGGGTTGCTGGCCTTCGAGCACCGCTCGCGGCGAACACCGATGGACGCAGCCTGAGAGATCCGTCACGATCTGGCTGTGTCGATTCTCCAGGACGTCGAGTGGGAAACCTGCCTGGTCGAGCCGCGGCCGGATCCCGAGCTGGAGCGATACGCTCGCCGAGCAATTGGAATTCCGTTGCCGCTCGTGCGCTACTACTCGGAAGTGCCTTGGCTGGTCCGCGCGTTCGTCCACTTCAATTCCTTTTCCTTCAGTCTGGCCCACACCGAGCCGAACTTGGCCGCGCTCGTCGCGCTGATCGTGAGCCAGGACAATTCCTGTCGAAACTGCTTCGCCGGCTTCCGCACCATCCTGAGGATCCTCGGATATCGCGACGATGCGATCTGCAAGCTCGAGCAGGACTTGTTCACCGCAGAGCTGGAATCAACAGAGAAGGCCGCGCTCGATTTTGCCCGCCGCGTGTCCCGATCCAGCCCTCCGCCAGGTGCCGAAGAGCGAGCGGCGTTGATCACGGCGGGCTTCTCTTCCGAGGCCGTGCTGGAGCTGACCGCACTGACTTCGATCGAGTGTTTCCGAAACCGGGTGGCGACACTGCCGGCGATCCCCCCGGAACCCACGGAGGCACGGGAACGGGGACGCCTCATCGGTCTGCTCGCGCCTGTTCTCCGGCCTTGGCTCAGGACCCGAGGAGCGCGCTCTCGCGCGGAAGCGCTCGACGAGGAGTCGACAACGGGACCGTTCTCCCATCTCATGCGCGCCTTTGAAAAAATCCCGCTGGCGCACACCCTTCACGCCACCTTGGGCGACGCCTGGAATAGCGACCACCTGACCCGCCGAGCGAAGGCGCTGGTATTCGCCGTAGTCGCGCGCGGACTCGGCTGCGATGTGACAGAGCGGGAGGCGCGGAAGCTGCTTCTCTCCGAGGGGCTCGAGGAGGCGCAGATCGAGTCGATTCTGACCAACCTCTCCTCCGCGGAGCTGGACTCGGTCGAATCGGCGATCGTGCCGTATGCCCGAGAGACGATTCGCTACCAGCCCTCCCATATCCAGCGCAAGGGCCGCGTGGTCCGAGATGCCCTCTCCAATGCCCAGTTTCTGGAGCTGATCGGGGTAGCGAGCCTCGCCAACGCCTTCTCGCGCCTGACGCTCGCACTCGACGAGAGCTGATCCCGCCGGGAGAAACCATGGGCCAGGATACAGCGGTTGAATTGCCAAAGGCGGTGCGGCGGCGTGCGCGGGCCGCCAACGCTGGCCCATTCCCCCCGGGCGCGCCGGGTCTGGTGCAATACCACGAGACTTTTACAAGACTCGCGAGCCGCTAAGCCGAGTCTTTGCATAGACTGCCCCGCAACTATCCCCCCAGACGTACGAGGAAGCCGCAGCGCGCTGATCGACTAGCGCTTGCCAGCCGCCAGGTTCTCGCGGCCCGGCCCGCCCAGACAATCTGCGCAACACGAGGGAGTTCGACTTGGAAGCCGTTCTGGAACGCGGAAATGTCGAGGGAGGCGTTCGTGTCGTCGCCGCTCCAGAACGCCGGGGGAGCATCTTGAAGTACAAGGCCGACCGCGGCCCCATCACCTACGCGGTGACGCTCTTCATCATCCGCCTGGCGATCTGGGGCCTGGCAACGCCCTTGGTCTGCGCGCTAGGCGTCATTCCGCTGACCGTGCTGGGCATGTTCGTGGCCCCGATCAACCACCACCATCCGCACCTCAACTCGTTTCGCGCAGCTTGGCTGAACCGGCTCTACGATCTCGTGCTGGCGCTGCAGACCGGCGTGGGGCCTTACAACTGGGTGCTCCATCACAACCTCGGGCATCATCTCAACTACCTGAACCAGCCTCCCCACGAGCGTCCCGACGAATCCCGTTGGACCCGGCCCGATGGCAGCCAGATGGGACGTCTCGAATATTCGATTGACCTGCTGCTCCACTATCAAATCGACATCGTCCGTGTCGGACTTCGCAATCCCAAGTATTTCCGCTCCTTCCTGCTGATGAAGCTACCGCTCTGGAGCTTGATTGGCGTTGGCCTCTGGCTTCGCCCGCTGGAAACCGCCCTCGTCTTTTTGTTGCCCGCCTTCCTCACCCTCTTTCACACGATCTGGGCCACCTACGAACACCACGCCGGCTGCCCGAACAACAACCACCTCGACGCCAGCGTCAACCGGGACAACCGCATCTACAACACGCTGACTGGGAACCTCGGGCTCCACACCGCCCACCACAAACGCCCCGGCCTGCATTGGTCGCTACTGCCCGAGTTACACAAAAAAATCAGGCACCAGATTCCGGAAGAACAGATCCTGAAGACATTCTGGTAGCGCTCGCAGAATCCCGTCGGATGTCTGGCAGGCCGCTACCTCGATGGCTGCGACTTGGCCCACCGGCTGGGGACAGCGTCAGGCGCACGGCTGCATAGCTCCAGGGTGGCCGGGTGGGGCTCCGAGCGGCGGGGTCGACCTGCTCCGGTGGAAGCGCCACACGCCGAATGCGCCACAACTCCGGGTCGCCGGGTAGCGGCGACGGGAGCTGCGCCAGGAACGCAATGAGCGTGCGTTCATCCTTGCACACCGTTCCTGGCGTCACTTGCGGTGTCGCGCTGCCTGGACCCACGAGCAACCAGCACAGAGCCCAGGCGTCCTTGACCTCCTCGACGTAGAGGGTCCGCGGTTCCCGGCTACCCACTTCGAGCTGCTGCGCAAGTCTGGCAAGCTCCGAGCCGCGGGGAAGCGACCGAAGCTCGTTGCAGGTAGCCAGCAACAGTACACCGCACAGACACACTGCCGTAGCTCGCAACACCAGGGTCAGCGCGTTTGGAAGCCGAAGCTCGCGCCGGCTGAGCTCCGAGGCGACCGCGCCGAATGCAAGGGCGAGGAACGGGATTGCGAAGACGATCGCCCGCACGTGGAGGACCGGGGGCCCCATGGTGACGATGACGACCGCCGCCGCGAATGGAGCGGCGCCAATCGCAAGGGGGCCCCACACGCGTCCCGCCGGCGTTCGGATTCCCACAACCACCGCAACGACCAGGGCCGCAGCGCCGGCGACGAGCATCCAGTCCGAAGGCGGCGTCGCGTCACCGAACAGCCAAAGCGCGAGCACGTCCCCAACCACTTCGGCCTTCGTCGAACCTACGTGACCGAGCTGGATGTCGAGCGCCCGACGCACCCACGGAACGTAGGCGACGGCCAGCACGGCGTGGACCGCCAGCCAGCCACGCAATCCCGCCCGCGTCGCCAACCCACGGCCGATGATCAGGGCCGACGCGGTTCCGATCGACGCCAGCAGCAGGAATGCCGCCCCGTGGCTGTAGAGGAAGCACAGAGTGACGGCCAGATACCAGAGCGACGAGCATCCGGGCCGCGCCGAACGCAACATTCGATCGTTGAAATAGAGCACCCAGATCGCCAGCAGCATGAGCCATGCGTACATCCGAACCTCTTGGGCATACAGCATCGCCAGCGGCGATACAGCCAGGAAGCCCGCCGCCCAGAGCGCGCTGCGCTCACCCTCGAGCCGCGACCCCACAAAGTAGAGCGACGGGATGGCGAGAATCCCGAACAGAGCAGCATTGACGGCCAACCAGGTCTGCCCGGTGCCGAGCATCATCCAGAGATGGAGTTGGATGTAGTAGACGGGCGGATGAGGGTCCAGGTGCCAGACACTCCCGAGCAGCGCCTGTA
>CAXMOC010000032.1:0-2727 GCA_964194865.1 uncultured Opitutales bacterium
ACGGGAAGTCGATTGGGCGGAGAGCATCGCGCGATACCAGCCGGATATTGCACTCGTCATGGCGGGGCCGTGGGACGTGGCCGATCGCAAGCTTCGCGGTTCGACTCGCTGGCAACACCCGGGCGATCCCGAGTTCGATGCCTATCTGCAATCGGAGATGCTTTCGATCGTCGACATACTCGCGGCGGATGGATCCCTCGTCATCTGGCTCACCCAACCGGTAATCGAGGTGCGTGGTCCTGGGGGCAAGATTCCGGACGTCCCCTTCCCTGTTTCCGATCCCGCCCGAGTACATCGCTACAACGAACTCGTCTTCGAGCTCGAAGCATTCCGGCCCGGTCGTGTTCGGGTGATCGACCTCGCTGCCTATATGCGGAGCTTGCCAGGCGGCGCCCTCGATCCGAAGTACCGGCCGGATGGCATCCACTTGACCCTGGAGGGCGCATATCTTCTATCCGAGGGGTGGCTCGCTCGAGAGATCCTGCGCACCTATCGAAGCGCGGGTGCAAAGGGAGAGGCGTGGCGCTCATCTGGTAGACCAGATCGTTTCTGATATGGTGCCGGTCCTCTCATGACGGATTCCACACCCTCGGCGCCCGGGGGCACTGCCCCGGCGGTGGCGCGCCTTCCGGTTCTTCTGGTCATTTCCTGCTCGGTTGCGTGGGTGATCGCCCAACTGAGCTACAACGCGCTGCCTCAGCTGCTGGATCCCATCAAGGACGCTTTCGATCGCAGCGATGAAGTGGTCACCCGGATGTACGGCTACGAGCTATTCGTCTTCGCGATCGTGGCCTTGTTGGCGGCTGGGCCGCTTGCCCGCTTCTCGCGGGTTGGGGTCGCTCTCTTGGGCGGAGCGATCGCTGTAGCAGCGGGTATCGGTTCGGCACTGACGGACAGTTACTCGGTGCTCGTGATCTGCCGTGTCATGTTGGGGGCGGGCGGAGCGCTCGTCGGCGCGGCGGGAACCGCGGCTGCGGCTTCTTCCCAGAATCCCGAACGCGTTTACGCCTTCGTCATGATCGCCTCGAGCGTTGTGTTGGCCGCCGAGCCTGCATTGTTGGAATGGCTGGCGCTCGGCCCTTTCGGAATGGTGGGTGGCTTCTACGCGCTCGCAATTGCGACAGCGCTGCTCATGCCACTCTTGATCTGGCTGCTGCCACCGCGCCAGAGCGAACGTGCGGCGGGCTCGAGCGCCTGGTCGGCCCTTCTTCGCGCCCCCAATCGCGCGATCGCTGTGACCGCGATGCTCGCACTGTTCATCTACGAGACCGGCCAGGGCGGGATCTGGACCTACATGGCGGAGCTCGGCGAGCGTTCGGGCTTGGAGGATCAGTCCTTCGGGAATGCCATGAGCGTAATCCAGCTGCTGGGGTTGATCGGTTCGTTTCTCGCAATTTGGATTGGTGATCGCTTCGGGAGCAGGTGGCCGATCGTGCTCGGGATCGCCATCAACGTCGCCGCAGCAGTAGGGCTCGGCCTCAGCACGAATCCGATCCTATACATGCTCCTGAGCGTGATCTGGTTTGCGGCCTATTACTTCGTCGTCCCCTATTTGCTGGGAGTGATGGCCAAACTCGACGATCTTGGACGTTGGGCGGTGGCCGTCGATGCCATGTGGTGGTTGGGTGACGCCGCCGGCCCTCCGGCGGCGGGCATGATCGTCGAGCGCAGCGGCTTCGAGCTGCTCGCTGCGTTTCCGCTGTTCACCGGTGTCATCTGCATCGTGGCCTTGATGAGAGCGTTGCGCAAATTCGGCGCTGGCGAGAAAACCCCGGCGCATACGGCCAACGTATAGCCAAGGCGATGGACGTTGTTTCTCGGCTCCCGGCGACTGGGCTAACAGAGCCGCGGGCGTCAGCCGGCGGCGAAGCGCGATCTCTCCGCCTGGGACGCTGGAATGTCTAGACGTCGAACCGGATGGGAAGCGTGCTCGGCCCGCGCACCAGGAACGAGCCGTGGCGCTCCACTTCGTCGACGTCGAGGGCCAGCTCATGGAGCCGTGTGAGGATCATCTCGAGCGCGATCGTGCCTTCGAGCCGCGCTAGCGATGCCCCGATGCAGTAGTGGTTGCCGAAGCCGAAGGCCAGGTGCGCCGGCGCCGGTCGATCGATGTCGAAGCGGTCGGGGTCTTCGAAATGCTGCGCGTCGCGGTTCGCGGACGCCAGCAGCACGGCGACCAGTGAGCCTCGCGGAATCGCGACGCCGGCAACCTCACTGTCCTGGGTGGCCAGGCGCGCGGTCAGCTGGATCGGGGAGTCGTAGCGAAGCGTCTCGTCGACGACGTTGTCCAGGAGGGATCGATCGCGCTGCACGCGCTCGAGCTGCTCCGGGTTCCTCAACAGCGCGAGCACCGCGTTTCCGATCAAGTTGGTCGTCGTCTCAGAACCGGCAGCCAGCAAGAGACTCGCGAACGAGATGACCTGCTCGGGATCGAGGATTCCGTCGCCCTCACCGGTGTGGATCAAGGTCGAGATGAGATCGTCACCCGGATTCTGGCGACGCTTTGCGATCACGTCGGTCATGTAACCGCGAAACTCGCGGAAGAGCTCGATGTTGGCGAGCCCACCGCCCTCGCCCGGCCGCGTCGAGCCGACGATCAGCGCGGTCGACCAGCGCTTGAAGTCGTCGCGGCGATCGGGGTCGAGGCCGAGCAAGTCGGCGATCACACTGACCGGCAGCGGATTCGCGAACTCTTCCATCAGGTCACAGGAACCCCGGTGCTCGAAG
>CAXMOC010000033.1:0-20843 GCA_964194865.1 uncultured Opitutales bacterium
AATCGGAGTCTCTTCTCGAAGATCCGTGGCAACACTTCGGAAGAATGTCATCAGATCGGCCTGCGGGTAGACCCACAAACCTTCGAGCAGACGCAGATCCCGCGCCAGCAGCAGCGCGGCAATCAGCGATCCGCGATCCGCTTGGGCGACGATGGCTGCCCGCCGACGGGGCTTGCGCACCTCGGCGGCGCTGCTTTCGTCGGCTTGGAGAGCTGCGTCCTCATCGGGGACGTCGGCCGCATCGAGCAACGCCACGTCGACGTCAGGCTCTTCGACGTCAGAAACCTGCGGAATCAACGCATCCGCCAAATCCTCGTCTTCCACATCGTCGCCGGAATCTTCAGCGGGCGCCGCTTCGAGCTCGGCCCGCGGCTTGCGTCGACTTCGGTCTCGAGGTTGTCCACGCTCGGAGCGCGGTTCCTGCTCGGCCTCGGGTGGTTCATCCACCGGAGCGTCCGACTCGCTCGAAGGCGAGTCCGACGAGCCGGATGAGCTTCGGCTGCGGCGGCTTCGCCGACGACCCCGGCGCGGCCGGCGTCCCGCGCCATCGGAGGGCGACTCGGTGCCTTCATCGAGATCGAAGATCGAGACCTCGTCGTAGCGGGCGGCGGTGGTCTCCCCTTCCGCGCTGGTCTCGCCGGAAGCACTGGACCGCCCGGACGAGCGGGGTTCGCTGCGCTCGCGCGCCCCACTCCCCGATCCGCTGCGACGGCCGCGCCGGGGGCGTCTGCCCGTCGGGCGAGCAGGCGACTCCGCGCCGTCGGCCGCTGCGCCCGCTTCCGCCGATTCAGCAGCGGCGGGGACGGGCGTCGCCGGGGTCGAAGCCCGCCTTGCAGCCGCCACTGCGGATCCGCGAAGCGCGAGCTCGGGCTCTCGACCTCGACGCTGCAGCACGTCATAGCAGCGCGAATCGAGCGACAGCAGCGGAAGCAGAGCCAGCGTTGCCGGATCGAATTCCTTGGCCCCGAGAATCAAGCGCTCGCGACCGAAGCACACCGGGCCCGCTACCTGCGCGAACATCGCGGGGAGCACCGGTTTGAGGGCCGCCACACCATCGAGAATCGCGCCGAGGTCGGCCAGCGTCAGCCGTGACCGCAACGCTGCCACCACCGGCGCGCCGTCTTCGCCCACTCCCACGAGATCCACCACCTCCGGATCCGAGCCGGGCAAGGGCCAAAGCGTCGGCTGCCGAAGCTTTTCGATTTCCGCGAGCGGGCCCCACAGCCGCGCGCGCAGGCCCTCCTCGCTGCTTCGCAGCCGTCGGTCGTTCAAGCGCTTGCGCAAGCCACCCTCGAGACGATCCAGCGCCGCCGCCAGCTGCTCGGCTTCGAGTCGCTCGCTGCTCTTCTCCGGAAGAATCGTTTCCAGCCTTATCGCGTTCGGCTCGGCCGTCAGCCGAGCGACTCGGCGCGCCAAGAGAACGAGCTCCACACCGCCGTCGACGCCGCGGACGGACCCCCGGTGCTTCGCCGCCAACCCCTCCAAGGCCGCCAGCGCACGCGAGAAGAGATCGCGATCCGTCCCTTCCAAACGGTCCGCCACCCGCCCCGACGGGAACCAAGCGCTGGTTTCGCTGGGCTGCAACTCGATGGACGGATTTCCCTCGGAGAGGGACGTAGCCGCCACAGCGTGGAAACCGAACCCTGGCGGCGAAATCAGCTCCAGGCGCCGGCGAGCCGCGATCGACCACTCGGGACAGACTGCGAACACCTCGCCGCGAAACCCGTCACCGTCGGCTGTAGACTGCGCGCAGGCGAGCCCGGCCAGCGCCGCATCTCCGCCGTGGTGTGGCGCAAAGGCCACCACCAGCCGGCCTCCATTCCCGTCTTCGCCGGTGGCCACGGCTGCAAAGCTCTCGGAAATTCCGTCGATCGACGCCGGCTCGAGCGAGCTGGCTTCGACGATTTTTTCATCGACGATGCGCTCGAAGCACCGTCCTTGATCGATCGGCAAGTTCTTGGGCGCTGCCGAGGCCCCCTTCCGTCCCCGCCCGAATCGGCGTCTCATCAATCGTTCTCCCTCTAGTCTTCGCTCGGCTCAGCCGCCGCGCCTAGCGCGGCCAGATGCGTTGAGCTCAGTCTGATGTGCGTTCCGCTTCGGTGAGACTCATGACTCCGGCTTCGATCAGAGCCATGGTGGCATCGACGACGACCCGTTGCAGTTCGAGATACATTCGGTCGTTGCCCACCGCAGCGGCCACACGTTCCTTGTGGTTGGCAAAATCTAGCAACACTCCACCGAGCAGCTTCCGGTCGGTCTGCACGTTCTTGACCACCAGGCCCCACTTCTCGAGTGGCACATCGATTCGGAGCTCCCTCAGCTCCGGGCTCACCTCTGCAGGCGGTCCCTTGACGATCTCGAGGCTGACCGCATCGCTCGGCTTCAGCCAGCTCGCTCGCCACGCCCTCCCCTGCGCGAGCAGCATCTAGGGTCTCACCAGCAAGGACGGGTCGGATTCAGCGGATGGCTTCTCCTCGGCGGCCGTCAACACCGGAGCCATCACCACCTCCAACATCGCTCGAGCGATGGGATGGGATTCCGGCGCTTCTTCCCGGAAGGCGCGCGAGGCTGCAAGACAGGCCCGCGCGTCCTCCTCGCGCCCGTTCTTCCAGAACACGTAGGCGGCCTCCTCGAAGCGTTCGCCGGTCCGCCGACTGAATTCAGCGTCGAAGATCCGCCCACGCGCTTCGTCCAAAGCGGTCTCGACCTGCTCTTGGCGGGCCTCGCCCGAGACGATCACCACACCAGTCGATACGTCCTTCAAGCGTTGGGCAACCTCTTGCAGGATCTCGGGCTTCGCCGGCCAGGGTCCGACTTTCCGCTCGCGCGCCAACTCAACGGCGCGCGACAGCGCTTCGCCGCCCTTCTCCTCGCTGGGGCCCAACGCGGCCAGAGCGAGCTCGCCGGGCGTGGCCGTGCCCGGCGCGGGGCGCGCGATCCGCTGGCGCCACTCCGAGAACGCGCGCGGCAGCGGCCGACCCTCGGGTTGGTAGTCGGCGATCCTTTCGATCAGAGCTCGTATGGAATCCGGAGGCGTATCGATGGCCGGATGACCACCCCCCTGAGTGACGTCGCGAATGAACTGTTTGATCTTGGATCGGCCCGCGCTGAAGACGTCGAACTCGACCACGCCCCGCTCTTCGTTGAGCGCCGCAACAAACATTCGGGCTCCGCCCGAAGGGTTGGCCTCCACGAGGTACGCCATCCGAGTGCCGCTGGGATCGATGGCCGTGATCAATCCCAGGTTCAGCTCATCGACCACCTTCGGAAGCGTTGCGACGACCGTGCCCCGGTCGGGCTGCGGGACGGACTCACCCCGCGATCGCAAGCGGTGATGCGCGCGGCGCAAGACCTTCTGGGCGGCCTTCGGAAGACTCCCCGTTTCGATTCGCTTCAAGGGCTCCGCGGCGTCGCCACCCGCATCGGCCCAGACCGTCACCAGCTCCGCTCCGGCGTCCGGCTCGTGGATGAGCAGCCACTCCAGCACCCGCGTCGTCGCCTCGGAATCCAGCAGTGAAAGCAATGCGAAGGGGTCACCGTTGGCAGGGCGAATGCCGTCGGCATCCGCAGGAAACGCCGCGGCCGCTCGCTCCAGCGCCTCGGGAAGACCAATGTTCGTTTGCGAACTCATGGCGAGCTCTCCGTGCGCACCCACTCCAAATAGGCAGAGCTTCCGCCCAGTACCGGGAGCTCGAGAACCTGGGGAAGCTCGTAAGGATGGAGTTCTGCCACGCGGTCCGCCAACTCTCGACAGCGATCCGACCGCGTCTTGACGACCAACAACACCTCCGTTGAGGTGCTGACGCGCCCCTTCCAACGGTAGACGGAGTGAACGCCCGGAACCAGATTGACGGCGGCCGCGAGCCGCTGCTCGACCAACGAGCGCGCCAGGGTTTCTCCCACCTCGGCATTCGGAGCCGTGATCATCACCACGCGTACGTCCGAGTCACTTTCGGCCATTGCCCTGCAGCCTGGAGCTCTCATCCAGTGCGAACCGATCCGTCATTCCAGCGACGTAGTCCGCAACCGCGCGCGCTTCTCCATCCAGATCGAAGCGGGCGCGGACGTGCCTCGGAAGCCGTTCGGGATCGGAGCGATAAGCCCCGAATAGATCGCGAATCGCCTGGGAGGCGCTCTCACTTGCGGCGGCGACGCGCGGGTGGTCGTAGAGGTTCTCGTGAAGAAAGCGTTTGAGCTCCCAACGGCTGCGATCCAGCTCAGCCGGCAAGCCAATGATGCGGCCCTCGGCGCGCCGGACCTCGTCGACGGAGTGAACCCCAGCTTTCTTCAACCCGGCGGCGGATGCTTCGATCAGCTCGGTCACCAGGCGATCGACCAAGGCCCGGATCGTCTGAGCCAACACGACGCGCGATGAAGCGGCTCCGAGTCGATCGCGAACCAAGCGCTCGGTGTCGTCCCACAACTTCACAGGTTTCAGGTCGGCGAGATTCAGCAGACCCGATCGCAGCCCATCGTCGAGATCGTGAACCGTGTAGGCGATCTCGTCCGAATGATCCGCCACCTGGGCCTCCAGATTGGGCTGCGCGAGAAGCTCGGGCACCGGCACCGGATGAGGCCAGTTGCACCCGTGTTTCAAGATGCCCTCCCGCGTTTCGTAGCTGAGATTGAGCCCCCGAAACTCCGGGTAGCGCTCCTCGAGGAGGTCGACGATTCGCAGGCTCTGGCGGTTGTGGTCGAAGCCCCCGCTGTCACGCATCAGATCCGCCAGCACCCGCTCACCTGCGTGGCCGAACGGCGTGTGCCCGAGGTCATGAGCGAGAACGATCGCCTCGGCGAGCTCTTCATTGAGCTTCAGGGCGCGCGCGACGGTGCGAGCGATCTGGCTGGCCTCCAGGGTATGGGTCAGCCGATTCCGGTAGTGATCGCCCTCGTGGTAGACGAACACCTGGGTCTTGTACTCGAGCCGCCGAAACGCTGCCGAGTGGACGACGCGATCTCGATCGCGTTGAAACGCAGTCCGGTAGGCCGGCTCCGGCTCCTCCACCACCCGCCCACGAGACTCCACGCTCTTGGCCGCGTAGGGAGCCAGACGCTCGAGCTCCTCTCGCTCGAAGGCTTCCCGCGTCGTGACCCAGCTCAACGCCCGGTCCCCTCGGCCGGCGCATCCAGGGCCCTGAGGGAGCATGCACTCGTCATGGGATGGCTCGTCCTCTTCCCTTGATTCGATTCCGGTGGGCCCAACCCCTGGTGCCAGAAGCAGCGAACACCGATTCGGGGCTGGCCGAGAGAGGGCACTGGACGGGAGTGGGCTCGTTCCAGATCCGTGAGGCTCATCCGTGAGGCTCGATACGGCGGGCGGCGGCCCGATGGCTCCGGCTCTGATCCAGAGCCCCACCGCAGCGGGGGGCGTCGCCCAAGATAGGAGTGAGTCCCTGCAGTGTCAATGTCCCCCAAGCCCGAAGATCCGTGATTTCTCGGGGCTTTTTCGCCTTGTTGCCGATTCCTCAGCGGCGTCGATGTCGGTATGATGCGGGCGATATGGCCAAATCCTCCAAGACGCATCGACTGCTGCTGGGACCTGGGCCGTCCAACGTTCACCCGCGTGTGCTGGCCGCCATGGCCCAGCCACTCATCGGGCATCTGGATCCCGAATTCCTGGCCATCCTCGATGGGGTTCAAGACCGCCTGCGCGGCCTGTTCGGCACCCGCAACCGCCTGACGCTGCCCCTGCCGACGCCGGGGAGCGGCGGCATGGAGGCCTGCCTGGCGAATCTGTTGGAGGCCGGTGACGACGTGGTCGTCGGAGTCGCGGGAACCTTCGGGGAGCGGCTGAGCGAGGTGGCTCGGCGAATCGGCGCTCGGGTGACTCAGGTCCGAACCGAGCCCGGCACCGCTCTGGATGATGGCGCCATGGCAGAGACGATCGAACGGGTACGTCCGCGAGTGGCCACCTTCGTGCACGCCGAGACATCCACCGGCGTTCTGCAACCGGTCGAGGCGATTGCGGCGGCGGCGCGCGAGAGCGGAGCACTGGTTGTGCTCGACTGTGTGACGTCACTTGGCGGACTCCCGATTCAGCTAGACGATTGGGGAATCGACGCCGCGTACAGCGGAAGTCAGAAGTGCCTCTCCTGCCCTCCGGGTCTGTCTCCGGTCAGCTTCTCGGAGCGCGCGATCGAGCGAGCGCGGAGCCGGCAGACGCCCGTGCAGAGCTGGTTCCTCGACGTTCAGCTGCTCGCGGGCTACTTCGGCAGCGAACGCATCTACCACCACACGGCACCGATCTCCGCAATATTTGCCTTGGACGAGGCCCTGCGATTGATCGAGGCCGAGGGCATGGAAACTCGCACGGCACGCCACGAGCAAGCCGCCGCGGCCTTGATCGATGGTCTTCTGGAGCTCGGATTCGAACCGCTGGTGGACGCAGCCCATCGACTGCCCATGTTGACGTCGGTTCGCTTGCCCGAGACGGTCCGGCAAATCGGCGAGGCGAGCCTGCGAAGCCAACTTCTCGACAAGTACTCGATCGAGGTGGGCGGGGGCCTCGGCGCACTTGCGGGCGAAATCTGGCGGATCGGATTGATGGGCGAGAACGCCAGGCTCACGAATGTCGAAGCCCTGCTCTGCGCGCTAAGGCACGAGCTGTCCTGAGCGTTTTCGAAGCGCGCTTCGGGCGCCGGTTGCTCCCGAGCCGATGCGTGGCTTGAGCCCGTCGGTCGACAGGGAACACCTCGCCCAGGGACGGGTTTGGAGCGGCGGCGAGCCCTAGGTTTTCAGCTCAGCGGCGAAGAGGTCGTTGACGCGCTTCCAAGCGTCTTGCGCCGCCTCTTCCTGATAGCTGTCGCGCTGGTCACAGAAGAATCCGTGTTCAGCCCCTGGATAGATCTTGACCTCGTGGGCCACACCCGCGCTCTTGAGCGCCTTCTCGATGACGTCGACCTGGTCGAGGGGGATGTGCCCATCCTTTTCGCCAAAGAGACAGAGGATGCGGCCCTTGATCTGGCTGGTCCGGCTGACGGTGGAGACCGCTCCGCCGGGTCCGCCGGGTGCCGCGATGCCGCCACCGTAGAAGCTCGCGGCACAGCGAATGTCGGTCTCGCAGGCACTGAGATAGGTCATGTGCCCACCGATGCAGAAGCCCATCGCGCCAATCCGGTCGCCCTTCACGTCAGAGCGCTGCTGGAGCCAGCGGATTCCCGCATTGACGTCCGAGATCATCTCTTCGGCATGGAGCGCGCCGAGCAGCTTCATGCCCCCCGCCATGCCGGCGTCGTCGTAAGCGTATTCGACGCCGGGACCCGTGCGATGAAAGTAGTCCGGAGCCAACGCCACATAGCCTTCTCGGGCCACGCGATCCGTGACGTCGCGGATGTGGGAGTTGATGCCGAAGATCTCCATGAAGACCAACACCGCAGGCAGCGCGTCGTCGCCGGCCGGCCGGGCGAGGTAGCCACCCATGGTCTTGCCGTCCTCCAGCGGAATCTGGGTCGTCTCTGTCGCGATGTCCATGTCGAGCCTCCTTCGCGGCGCAATGTGCGCCATTGGAGAGACGGCCGTCAACTGCATCCCGCGCGTTTGGCGCGCGTTGTCAGGAATGCATTCGCACCCTTGCCGAGGGAGCTGCGAGGATTTCCGCCTCCAGTAGCGCCAGCTCGCTCAGTCGCTTCCGAACCGGCGCCTCGTCTTCCCCACGCACGGCCAGCTCGAGGTAGGCGTTGTGGTGGCGCGCCTCGCTCGCGAGGAGCCCTCGATACAGCGAGGCCAGTGCCGGGTCTTCCACCGCTTCGGCGAGCAGCCGGAAGCGCTCGCAGCTACGCGCCTCGATGAGTGCGCAGACCAAGAGTGTATCGATTAGACGTTCAGGCTCATGGCCACGCACACAGCCATACAGGCGGCCCGCGTAGGCGCTGGGTCGCTGTCTGCGCATCTCCTGGCCGCGCGCCGCGAGCGCGCGCAGCACCTCTTCGTAGTGGGCAAGCTCCTCGCGCGCCAGGCGTGAGAGCGCGTCGTGGAGGTAGGCTCGATCGGGGTAGCGAAACATCAATCGCAGAGCCATCCCCGCGGCCTTGCGCTCGCAGTGAGCGTGATCGAGAAGCACCTCGTCGAGTTCGGCGAGAGCCGCCCCGATCCAGCCCGGATCCGTGGGTGCAGCGAGATTCAACACGGGTGCCGGAGTGTAACCGTCGCACAGAGCGACTTCACCGAGCGGTTCCAAAGACCCTTCCACCACGGGCCGTGAGACCGTTAGAATCGGGCGGTATCCAAGGAGCCCTCGCATGTACCCCGGAATCCACGCTCAGACCATCCCCGACAAACCGGCCTACATCATGGCGGCCAGCGGCGAGACGGTGACCTACAAGCAGCTCGATGAAGCCTCGAATCGAGGTGCCCAGCTTCTGCGCTCATTGGGACTGAAGACGGGCGACCACATCGCAATCCACCTCGAAAACAACGCGCGCTTCTTCGAGATCTGCTGGGCGGCCCAGCGCTCCGGACTGATCTACACCACGATCAGTTCACGGCTCACGGCGCCGGAAGTCGAATACATCGTCCACGACTGCGGGGCCCGGGTGTTCATCGGCTCACATGCAATGCGCGACGTGGCGGCTGGAATTCGAAGCTCGCTCTCGGGCTTGACCGGCCGTTACCTCGTGGGAGACCCGATCGAAGGTTTCGAGAGCTACCAGGTGGCGGTGGCGGATCAACCGGCCGAGCCGATCAGCGACGAGACGGAAGGCACGGACATGCTCTACTCGTCGGGCACGACGGGTCGTCCCAAAGGCATCAAGACCCCCTTCGAAAGCAAGCCGATCGGCACGCCGTCCAGCATGATCGGTCTTTTGAAAGGCCTCTACAGCGCGGACGAAGACAGTGTCTATCTATCCCCGGCACCGCTCTATCACGCCGCCCCGCTGCGCTTCAACATGGCCATGCTGCGGCTCGGTGCAACCTGCGTGTTGATGGAATCCTTCGACGCGGTCGAAGCCATTCGCCTGATCGAGCGGCACCGGGTCACAGTGAGTCAATGGGTCCCCTCGATGTTCGTTCGCATGTTCAAGCTCTCGGAGGAGGAGCGCAGCCGCCACGACCTCTCGAGCCTCAAGAGCGCCATCCACGCGGCGGCTCCGTGCCCCATCCCGGTAAAAGAGAAGATGATCGATTGGTGGGGCCCCGTGCTCTTCGAGTACTACGCGGGCACCGAAGGCAACGGTTTCACTTCGATCACATCCGAAGAGTGGCTCGCCCACAAAGGCTCGGTCGGACGTCCCCTGGTGGGCGAGGTGCACATCCTCGACGACGAGGGCAACGAGCTGCCCGCGGGCCAGCCAGGCGCCATCTACTTCGACGGCGGCGGCCAGTTCGAATACCACAACGACCCGGTCAAGACGGCCGAATCACGCGATCCCCGCGGTTGGAGCACACTGGGTGACATCGGTTATCTGGATGAGGAGGGCTACCTCTATCTCACCGACCGCAAGGCCAACATGATCATCTCGGGCGGGGTCAACATCTATCCCCAGGAAGCGGAGAACGTGCTCATCACACACCCGAAGGTTGGCGACGTTGCCGTCTTCGGAGTGCCCAACGAGGACTTCGGCGAAGAGGTCAAGGCGGTGGTACAGCCGATCGACATGGCGGATGCCGGACCCGACCTGGCGGCGGAGCTCATCGAGTACTGCCAGTCGAAGATCTCGAAGATCAAGTGTCCGCGTTCGGTCGACTTCGAGGCCGAGCTCCCGCGCCACGCCACGGGCAAGCTCTACAAGCGACTGCTCAAGGACCGCTACTGGGGAGATCGAAAGACGCGGATCGCCTGAGCGCGCGGTCGCGGCTGCGCGTCAGGCGCTGTCACGGCGCCCGACGAGCCACAGCGCGCCGCAGGCCAGTGCCCCCGTTGCGGCCAGCGCCGCGCCCCAACGCAACGAACGGGGCTGATAGTGCATCTCGATCACGTGATCGCCGGCCGGCACAACGACGCCGCGAAAGTTGAGGTTCGCGCGCAGCAGCTCCACCGGCTCGCCATCCAGGAAGGCGTACCAGCCCGGAAAGAACGCATCTGTGAGCACCGCGATCCCGGGAACTGGGGCGCTCGTTCGAAGCGTCACGCGCTCGGCCCGATACTCTCGGATCGCGACCCGTCCCAGCTGCTCGACCGCCGCTGACCCGGAGCGCTCGAGCAGCTGCGGCGGAACATCATCGAGCAGCACTTCGACTCTCGGGTCGAAGGAATCGGACGTCAGCAAACGCAAGGCCGCAGGCAACTTCGCTGGCGCCTGGCGCGCCGTCGCAGCCAGGTACGCCCTGGGAAGCGCATGCGGATTGTGGAAAACCGAGAGCTCGGCTTCCGGCGGTGTCAGGCGCTCGTAGCGCCGGGCGAGCCAGCCGGGCGGCTTCGCAGTGACGATGGTCCCGATCGAAAACACGTCGAGGATCGCCGCTCGTTGGCTACGCGCGGGAACGTTCAGCCAGCCAAAGAACGGGGCCGCCACCCAGTCTTCTCGCTTGCGTCCCTTGGGCGGCCTCAGGGTCAGCAAGGTCGAAGGCCGCCCGGTCTCGAAGTACGTCAGCAACTGCGCGGTGCGCGCGAGGGTCAGCGGCTCCATGTCGTGGATCACGAAGTCGCTGCCGGGCGCGCGGATCTTGTGAGCGATTCCCGTCCAGAACACCCGCTGGAAGGGGTCCGGTCTCCAGCTGACACCGATGTCCGCCAGCTTCTCTGAAACCGATCGCGGTGGCCCGAAGCTGCGCGCGAAAGGGGTCACTCCCCGCAAGGTCGGAGCGGTCGCCGTCAGCACGAGCAACGCCAGTGCGCCGAGCCCCGCCACACGGGCTGTCCACTGCCGGCGAACCAGGGCTCGCTGCAACGCGGTCGTTCCAGCGCCGGCCGCGATCGCCAGGGCGAGCGTCGAAAGCAGTCGGTAGCGGTAGGGGAACCGAAAATCCCCGAGCAATGGCAGCTCGCGAAGCCATCCGTAAACGGGCAGATGGTTGGGAAACGACGCGAGCAGCCCGAAACCGCCAATTCCGAGCAGCAGCGCGAGGCGCCCGCGCCGCGGGCTTCGCAATGCGATTGCCAACGACGCCAGCACGAGGGAAATCCAACCCGGAACTGCGTCGTTGACTCCGTGGTTGAAGAGGTTTCTAAAGAAGAGTGCCGGGTCGTGGGGCGGGTCGACGAAGATCGCTTGCGACTCGATGACCGAACCAAGCGCGCGACAGCTTCGCGACAACAGCTCCAGGGCCGGCAGCAGCTGGGGAGCGGCGAGCAATCCAGCCGCTGCGCCGGCCGCAGCGAATGCCAGGGCGGCACGCCAAGGGGCCTCCCCCGCGTGATACGCCCGTGCACCCAGCAACGGCAGCGCGTACAACGCAGCCGCCAGCGCCGTCAATGCGACGGTGTACGGCCAGCCGGCTAGCGCCTGGAGCGCCACGATCCCGGCCAGCCCTGCGGCGCGCCGCGGCGTGGGCCGATCGATGATGGCGTCAACGGCGAGCAGAACCCCCGGAAGCCAGGCGGCCGTATACACCAGAGGGGGTGTATAGATGCTGCCCAGCACCTGGACCGAAGTCGCGTAACCAACGCCGGCGACAGCCGCACCGAGGTCCGCGGCACCGAACCGCCGAGCCAGGCACCCTGCGAGGAACGCGCCGAGTGAAAGATGAAGCGCCGTCAACGCCAGAAAGGCCACCTCGGCCGGGAGGAGCAGATGCAGCCAATTCGGTGGGTACAAGACTCCCGGCTGGATCGTGGCGAGAAGGGGTCCCCCCGCTCCCTGATGGGGGTTCCAGAGAGGCAGCCGCCCCTCGGCGAGACTGGCCGCAGCGAACTCCGCGTTTGGCAGGTAGTAGTCCCGGAAGTCGCCGGACCAATCCTCCGCTCCGCGGGCGAGCTGTGGCAGTGATTCCTGGGTGCCGAATGCGAGCCACAAGAGGCCGATGGCCACTGCCGTCGCGAAAAGGCGGGCTTCGGCGCCGGGCCGCATCAGCTGCAAGGGCGCCATTGCGTCCGATCGGAGCAAGCGACACCCCCGACCGGCGAGCGGGTCGGCCAGTCACTCTCCGCGTTCATTCGAACCCGGCGGTCGAGTCGATCACGAAACGCGGGCGCCGCTTCACCTCTTCATAGACTCGGCCTACGTATTCACTGACGATGCCGATCGAAAAGAGCTGAACGCCTCCGAAGATCAGGATCAACACCACCAACGTCGTCCAGCCGGTCCCCAACACGACGCGACCGGTCGAGTGGGCGATCACCGAGAAAATTCCGAACCCGATACCGAAGAGCGTGGTGGCCAGACCGAGCAGCGTGATCATCCGGAGAGGTGCAACCGAAAACGAAAAAATCCCGTCGAGTGCCAGGCGCAGCATCGCCCACAGCCCGTACTTGCTGGTGCCGGAGTAACGCTCGGCCACCTCGTAGTCGCAGTAGACCGACTCGAAGCCCAGCCATGGAACCAACCCCCGAGCGAATACGAATCGCTCCTCCAGGCCATTGAACGCGTCGACGGCGCGGCGATCCAGGAGGCGAAAATCCGCGGAAGCGCGGGTGATGGACAGAGGCGTCAGCGCGGTCATCGCGCGGTAGAACAACCGGCCAACCCTCTCCTTCGCATCCATGCCTTGGCCCGCGGCAAATTTGCGAACGGTATTGACCACGTCCGAACCTTCCCGCCACGCCTCGATCAACGTGGGAATGAACTCCGCGGGATGCTGGAGGTCGCCGTCCATGGTGATGACGGCATCGCCGCGCGCGTGCTGGAGGCCGGCGACCAGGGCCGCCTGGTGACCAAAGCTGCGGGTAAAACGAATCGACTTGATCGCGACGTCTGATTGACGCAACGCCTGGATTGCGGCGGCGGTGCCGTCCCGGCTCCCGTCATCTACGAAGATGATTTCGTATCGGGCGCCGGCCTCGGACATCGCGGCGCGCACTCGCCGCGCGAGCTCCAGGACGCAGCCCTCCTCGTCGAGGACGGGTACGACGACCGAGATGAGGGGATTGTCGGGACGCGTGTTCGGCACCAACGCGTTCGAGCCTACCATATCGCTGGAAGCCGGGGGAACGAACCGTCTAGCCTGTGTTGCTCGCGTCGTTGGGGTCGTCGCCTCAAGCTGGCTTCACTCCCGATGCCGTCCAGCTGTACCCGCGCCGATGGTAGAGCTCCACATCGCGGAACCCGGCACTTTCGAGCAGCTGCTGCAGCTCACCACGGCGGAAATACCGGACGAACCTGGGGTTGAGTTGATCGTAGATCGTCAGCGTCCGTTCGCGCCGGGACACCCGGGCGAGGGTGTTGACCAGATAGTCACTCAAGGGCAGCCGCAGTCCGGAAGCCCGACACACAGCGGTATACCCATCGACCAGTAGGGTCAACAGCTGACACAGGCCGTTCAGCAGCGCGTGGGGGAGCCGCGTGCTCACCAGCCGAAGTGCCTTGAGCAACGCCAGATACCCGGTGTTTCCCTCTCGACCGTAGACCCAGAGGATCGCCCGCCCCCCTGGACGCAGCGCGGCGTACGCCGAACGGAGGGTCGGCTCAGGGTCGGGGATGAATTGAATCACGCCGATCGCCGTGACGAAGTCGAGCTCCATCCCGGCGGTGAGCGCGTCGCCTGCCCCTTGGATGACCTGGACCCGGTCACCAAACTCTGCCGTGTTCTTGCGCAGAATATCCACACCTGCCGAGGGCTCGATGGCGACGACGTTCCCTGCCCCAGCCTCGAGCAGCATGCGCACGATCCGTCCGGTCCCGCTACCGAGGTCGGCAATGCGGGCCCCGGCCAGCTGATCCAACGAGAGCAAGGGCCCCAGCACGTCGCACAAGAGTTCGACCGACCCGTAGTAACCCTCGTTGCCGGCGTAGTGGCTCCACTGATCGCCAAAGTCGCGGATCGTGCGCTCGTCTCGGGACTTCACGTCGGCGTCACGGCTTGGCTTCATCGTCCAGCGGCCCGGATCTCGTATAGATCTCGAGCCTTCCACCCGTAACCGCGGGCCGCGCCGTCTCGAAGCGGTGGGGATCCGGGATCGAGCGGGATCGGGAGAGAGCTGGCACATTGTTGTAGTGGAGGTCCCTCACTTCGAGGGCAGTCGGTTGATAACGCCCGGTGGCCAGGAAGCGCTGCACTTCACCCAGGGATGAACTCCAACGGCGGCGCGGGATCACCACATCGGGATCCATTCCACGGTCGGCTCGGATGTTGCTTCGGCTCAAGCCCACGATCACGTGGCTCCCGAGATAATACATATAGGGGTGATTCTCGTAGTTCGTGGCAATCACCAGATTCTCTGGATTCGAATAGCGCTCCGCCAACCACGGAATCGCGAAGTCGAGAGGCCCCCGGTAGGGCTGAGCGATCTCCAGCAAGCGACCCGAGAGATCGTCGATGCGGGCCGGTGCGCTGAGCAGGGCGAACGCCGCGATCGCAACCGCAGCCACCAGCGGGCGGCGGCTACCGGCTGGCGCGCGCAGCCGCAACCGCTCCACCAGTGCAAACCCATCCAAGAGGAAGATCAGGGTCAGCACAGGGCTCAAGACGACGAAGTAGCGCTCGTAGACGAGTGGATTCAGGCAGGTGATCAACGCATAGCCCAGCGCAAACGCCACCAGCAGCTGCGCTACACGGCGGCGCTTCGAATCGGCGGGGATGGGACCCCAGCGACGCTCGACTCCGACCACAGCGAGACGACAGCCGACTGCCGCGATCAGCAGCTCGTGGCGCGTCAAGTGCCAGAGGAGCTCCGTCAGGTTCTCCCCGTACCCGGCCAGCGTGATGCCGAGCTGCTCCGAGAACTCCGCAGCAATCCGGAAGGTCTCGAAGTAGAGGACGAGGGGCAATACGCACACGGCGGACAGAAGCAGTGGGCTCAGCGCGGTAACGACACTCCTCACCCGATCTTTTGCAGCGGGCGGCCGCCTTGTGAGGCGCCACAGCGTCTCGATCAACAGCAGGGCCACCACGATGAAGTAGGCGGAGAAGAAGACGTTGAACAGCAACACCAACAAGGCGCAGAGCGCGATCGCATAGCGCCGAAAGTCCAACGTCTCGAAGACGCTATGACGCAGGTGCAGACAGAGGATCGCGCCGATCACGGCAACCAGCAGTGGGTAGTAGCGCGCTTCTCGCAGGTGCAACACCAATGAGATCGAGCCCGCCGACAGCAGGAAGAAGCAGGTCGCGAAACGGCGTCGTCGTTTGGAATTGCTGGGGTAGAGCGGCAGCACGGCCCAGACGAACAGCCCCGTTCCGAGCGCGCCCGCGATGGCGAAGGGAAGCCGGATCCGCGCCGTCTTGGCGTAGAGGTCATCCACCGTCCGGGCCCAGATCACACCGGGAACGGCGTAGTAGAAATGCCCCCAGGTGGTCCCGATATACGCATCCAAGCGTTCGTCGATTCCGAGTGCCAGGCTGGTGCCAAACTCGTACACGACGTTTCGCTCTCCGTGCACCTTGGGGTAGCCGTACTCGAGGATGCGCGTCGCGTAGACGGCGGTCTCTGCCTCGTCCTGCCAGAGCAGCGGATGGGAGAGGTGTTTCAGCAGGATCACCAGGAACACAACGGACGCGACCACCAACGGAGCGCGCTGCCCGAGCCACCGATGCATCCGCTGTCGCCTCCATTCGGCCGCGTGGGCGCAGAGGCCCGGCGCGAAATGGGTATCACACAACTATTACGCAACTCGGCGGATTTGGGCCGATCGAGCCAGTAGGTTCGCCTCCGGCACCAGTGGGGCCAGCCGCCGGCTCGCTCGGGCTTGGCAAACACCACCCCCGTATGAGGCTCGTAGGATTTGCTAGCAATCGCCCTCTTCTTCTGCGGCCATTGGCTGATCTCGGTCTTCTTCCAGACCTTTTTTCTGCACCGTTACGGGGCCCATCGCCAATTCAGCATGAGCCCGCGCTGGGAGCGCATTTTCTACTTCGCCACCTGGTTGACCCAGGGCGCATCCTTCCTGTCGCCGCGCGGATACGCGTTTGTGCACCGCGAGCACCACGCGTTCAGCGACACCCAGCAAGACCCCCACTCTCCCCACTTCCACCCGACGCTTGTATCCATGATGTTGCAGACCAAGAGTCGTTATCACGATTTCGTGCAGCGCAAAATCGAGCCCGAACCCCGCTTCGCGACGGATTATCCCGAGTGGCAGCGCCTGGACTGGCTCGCAGACCGCTGGTCGACGCGCATCGGATTCGGCGTCGCCTACACGCTCTTCTACGTCGCCTTCGCGCCCAGCCCTGTCTACTTTCTACTCCTTCCCCTTCACTTCATGATGGGCCCCATCCACGGCGCGATCGTCAACTGGTGCGGCCACAAGTACGGCTACCGAAACTTCGACACCAACGACCAGTCGCGCAACGCGCTGCCCTTCGACTTCTTGACCCTGGGAGAGCTGTTCCAGAACAACCACCACAAGGCTGGCATGTCGCCCAACTTCGCGGCGCGCTGGTTCGAGGTCGATCCCGCCTACCAGGTGATTCGCGCGTTCGCGGCGCTGAACATCATTCAGCTCCCCGGTAGCCCCGCTCCGGAGGCCCTGGCGTCGGCGCCGAGCAATTAGGGCTCGACGTCCAGCTCCAAACGCTTCTGCTGCTCATCCCGGGCTCGACGAACCCGGATGATCTCTTCGTGAAGTGCCTCTCGAATCCGCTCGAGCTGGACTTCCTCGGCTTCCAACGAGGATGCGAGTTCGTCGCACAGTCGATGGGCCATCGGAAGGTGCAGCTCTCCGAGTCGCTCGGCCAGAACCACCGCCTGGAGTGGGAACTTGGATGCGGGAAACGTCTCGAGGTAATGGGTGGAGCCCAGCTCGACGCGCTTGCCGCGATCGAGGCCCAGCAGGGCACTGAAGTGGACGATGCCATCGGAGACGCGGGGCATCGGAAGGAAGACCACGCTCCAGACCAGGCGGCTGCCGCCGATTTGCCTGACCTGGGTGTAAGCCTCCCAGCCGAAGAGCTGGCTGGTCGGAAGCGTGACCGAGAACCCGACGCGCTCCAGCTGCTCGGCAAAGCTCTCGCGATAGCGGTCCTGGGCTTCGCGGTCCGGTGAGGGAATCGGGGTGCTGAGAGCCAGCCGCAGGTAGGGACAGTCGGGGACGGGCTCCTCAGCCGCGGCGACGCCAACCAGCCACATCAGCGCCCCGATGGCTGCGCCGAATCCGATCACGAAATGGTTAGATCGAAGAACCGGGCAGCGTTGTCCCAGAAGATCTTGCGTCTGCTCTCGTTCGAGATCGGCTGGCGCTCGAGCGCCTCGAACCCTCCTGGGAAGGTGCCATCTGGATGGGGGTAATCCGTATTGAACGCGACGTTGTCATCGCCAACCAGCTCGGTGACGCTGGGAAGCGTCATTTCGTCGCCCCGTGCCGCCACCAGCACGTTGCGTTGGAAGTACTCGGTGGGACGAAGCTTCAGATCCGGATGCTCGGCGTTCCCCGAGAACTCGAAGTGCTGCTCCATGCGCTGGAGCCAGTAGGGCAGCCAGCCGGCATCCGCCTCGACATGCACCACGCGCAATCGCGGGTGTCGCTCGAGTACGCCGTACCAGATCAGACTCATCATCGCGACCATCGCTTCGAAGGGATGCGCGATGATGTGGCCCGATGTGTGGGTCTCCATGCGGTCGCCGTAGGAAGGCAGGTGAGGTGATCCCGAGTCGTGGAGACAGATGGGACGGCCCACCCCTTCGGCCAGATTCCAGAGCGGCTCGTAGTCGGGGTGATAGAGGTTTCTGCCCGCTACGGGGTTGGGCCTAACGTAGTAGGAGACGCAACCCGCCGCCGCGGCGCGCCTGGCCTCCTCCACCGCGAGATCGACCCGTTGAAGCGGCAACATCGCCGCCCAGCGCAGACGCTCGGGCGCGGCATTGCAATATTCGGCGCTCCACTCGTTGTAGGCGCGACAGCACGCCGCCAACAGCTCGGGATCGTGAAATTCCCGCCCGAGAATCTGGCCGCCCACCGTCGGGTAGAGAATCTGGACGTCGACGCCGTGTTCATCCATGTCGAGCAGGCGTGCGCGCGCGTCGAAACGGGCCTCTCGAGCCCTTTTGAAACGCTGCATGCCGCGCCCCATGGCGGCTACGAAATCTGGCGTAGAGAAGGGGTATTTGGTTTCCGAGGTGACGCTTTCCCCTTCCACCACCAGGGCGCTCCGGCCATCGAGCTCCGCGCGTCGCGGCGCACGCGAGCTGAACGCGGGGTCGATCCGCTCGCTCCACATCCCCGCCGGCTCCATCTGGTGGGCGTCGGTGTCGGCAACGCGATACTCGCCTCGCATGACGAGCCTCCTTGCTGGTGGTGGAATCTGGAGTCTGCACCGCCGTGCGATCGACTGCCACCAACCCCCTTCCCTGTCGAGCCGTTGGTTCGATTCGCCACGTCGCTGTCAAACAGCCTTGGCCCCAACCCGCCCAAGCGGCGAAGCCTGATAGACTCGACGTCGCGCGATCGAACCGTCGGCGTGACGAGGAACGCATGAAAGTCTCTCTCTTCTATCTGCCGTCGATCGGAAGCCGGGCAGAGATCGAAAAGGGGCTCGCCGGGCTACGCCGGGATCTGTACACGAAGATGCTCGATGAGCTGGCCGAGCAGGCGGTGCTCGCCGACGAGCTGGGCTACGACTCGATCAGCTTCACGGAGCATCACTTTCACATCGAGGGCTTCGAACTCTCCAACAACCCCGTGCTCCTCGACCTCTTCGTCGGGATGCGAACCCGGCGCATCCGCGTCGGTCAACTCGGAATCGTGTTGCCGGCGAGCAACCCGATTCGGGTCGCCGAAGACATCGCCATGCTCGACCACATGACCGGCGGGCGGGCGAACGCCGGTTTTGCACGCGGCTACCAGCGCCGCTGGGTCGACGTCATGGCCCAGCAGACCCACGGGATTCACGGTGCGCTACCCCACGAACACGATGCCATCGACGCCGCGAACCGAGCCGCTTTCGAAGAGTGCTATCGCCTGATCATCCGAGCCTGGACCGAAGACCTACTGGAGAGTGACGGCCGCTACTGGCGAGTTCCTCCCGGCTCGACACCCTGGACGCTCGAGGCAACCGAGCGCTACGGGGCGGGCATCGAAGCTGGGGTCGTGAAACAGGTGGGCGTGGTCCCCAAGCCACTCCAGCGGCCGCATCCCCCGGTGTTCCAACCCTTCGCGTCTTCGGAACGCAGCATCCGCTGGTGCGCCGAAGAAGGGGTCACGGCGATTCTTCCGCCCCTGCATCCAACGCTCGAGCGCCAGCTCTTCGAGCTGTATGCCGAGGTCTCCGGCAAGCCGCTGGGCGAGGGGATCGGCGTGTTGCGCGACGTGATCATCGCCGACACAGACGAACGGGCGCGAGCGCTTTGGGCCGACAGCGCAGCCTTCTGCGGGGCCGCGTGGTTCCAGCCCTTCGGCTTCTCGAGGGGCCTGATCGACCCCGAAACCGGCGAGCCGCCGTCCGACCTCTTCGCCGACGGCCTGGCTCTCGTCGGAACCGCCGACACGGTCACTCGTCAGCTGGAACACCTTCTAGAGCGATTGCCGGCCCAGTGGATCTTCGCCTGGACGTACAACGGGCTGATTCCGCACTCGGCCCTGATGCCCTCGATCGAGTCGTTCTACCGCTCGGTCCTGCCCCGAGTGGCGAATCTCTAGAACCCTCGAGGTGAACGACCGCCGCGGTCCGCGGCGGTCGGCAGTTCATCCCGCTCAATGCCCAGAGCCGAAAGCCTCAGGCCCCGTGGCCCGTGGGGATGTCCGAGAACGCGACTCCCTTGTCGGCTCGCATCTCGGAAGGCAGACCCAGCACGCGCTCCGCGATGATGTTGCGCAGGATTTCGTCGGTTCCACCCGCGAGGCGCATTCCGGGCGAGCCCAACCAGGCCTCCTGCCAGAGGCCTTCGTCGGGCGTCTCCTCGTCGAGCGTGCTCCCGGCAAGCCCCTGCAGCTCGCACGCGAAGGCCGACATCTCCTGACGCAGCGGCGCACCCACCAGCTTTCCGATCGAACTCTCCGGCCCCGGCGTGGTGCCTCGAGAGATCGCCGTCAGGGTCCGATAACCGGTGTAGGACAGGCCCTTGGATCGCACGTAGAACTCCGCGATGCGCTGGCGGACCGCCGAGTCTTCGATGGCCGGCCGCCCGTTGCGGCGGCAGCGGCTGGCGAGGCGCATCAAGTCCTTGATGCCTGCTCCGCCTCCGCCCGCACCGATCGAAGAGCGCTCGTTCATCAGCGTCGTGATCGCGCCGCGCCAACCATCGTTGACAGCTCCGACGCGGTTTTCGTCGGGCACACGGACGTCGCTGTAGAACACCTCGTTGAAGCCCGACGTTCCGCTGATCTGCCTGATCGGGCGGATCTCGATGCCCTTGGACTGCATGTCCACGATGAAGTAGGTGATGCCGGCGTGCTTGACCGCCGTCGGATCGGTGCGGGTGACGATCATTCCCCACTTGCTGTAGTGGGCCCCCGTGGTCCAGATCTTCTGACCGTTGATCACCCAATCGTCACCGTCCTTCACGGCAGTCATGCGCAGGCCTGCGAGATCCGAACCTGCGGACGGCTCGCTGAACAGCTGGCACCACACCTCGTCGCCGCGCAGCATCTTGTTCAGATAGCGATCCTTCTGCTCCGGCGTGCCGTGCGCCATGATGGTGGGCCCCAACATGCCCTGTCCGATCCCGAAGATGTTCGGGGGCGTTCGATAGCGCCCCTCTTCCTGGTTCCAGATCACACTCTGGATCGAGGTCGCCGCCCGGCCGCCGTACTCCTTGGGCCAGGTAATGCACGCCCACCCGGCATCGGCCTTCTTGGCCTGCCACTCCTGGGCGCGCTGGACACCACCCTTGCTCTCGCGCTCACCCAACAGCGACGGGGGCGGCTCGTCGGGGTCGA